>JBKQWH010000435.1:0-2578 GCA_052139635.1 Capsulimonadaceae bacterium | reverse complement strand
TGATGCGCTTGTCGCCGATCCGATGTCAAAGTAAGCGAACGACCCAATTCTGGGATACTTCCTTGAAGAACGACCGGATGTCGGCGTCCAAAATGTAGTTTACCTTCTTGCTCGTGATCCCGGTGATCAACGCATCCAACGCATCGTGCTGACTGCGCTTTGGCCGGAACCCATACGAAAAGCCGAGGAAATCTTCCTCGAATATCGCGCCCACAACCATCGCCGTAGCCCTTTGGACGATTTTATCCTCCAAAGCGGCGACTGCAAGTGGCCGTTTGCTGCCATCTTCCTTCGGAATATAGCTCCGCCGGGACGGCAGTGCCCGATACTTTCCCGTGTGAACCCGTGAACGGAGATCTTCGATCTTGTAATCGAGATCATGCTCGTAGGCCTGCCACGTCAACCCATCCACGCCGGCCGCCGCATTTCGCTTGAGCGCGTAAAACGCCGTACGCAGCATGGGAGTGTCGATATGGTGCAAAAGCGAGGTAAACTTCTCCTTCTTTCTGTGCCTTGCAGCTTGCCGTATGCGTTCCAGCGCCTGTGACACGCTTTCCCGGTCCTGAGCCCGGCGCGTGCTTTGCGGGTCCGCCTTCCCCTTGGTCCCGGTCCTTGGCTCCACCAACTCCGTCACCAGTTGCCCAGCTTTGTTCGTCGGCTTCACAGCTACTATGACCGAGTCAGACTTCTCGGGATCGTTCATCATCGGCTACGGCTCCTCGCCTTCCCGATGCGGGCCTGCGGCGTTCATCCGCAGGTCAATCCCGAGACCTCCCTGTACCGCTCGCAAGCCGCCTGGCCGGTACGCATGATAGATCGACCGGGCGGGCCAACTCGCTGGGAGCTGCCAGAGATCTCCTGTGCCTCGAGCACCTGAACCGGACATGTGCCCCGGCGGGCTGGCCACAACGGATGCCCAGTAGGAAGTCGCGCCTGTGAGCGCCAGTACAGGGACGGCAGGCGTTGTGGTGGCTCGTGTGTGACAGGAGGAACATCGTGATCGACCAAGAGACATTCACATGGTTTGCTGCCATCGACTGGGGTACGGAAAGGCATCAAGCCTGCGTTCTTGATGCTCGCGGCGGCATCGCAGGAGAACGCGCATTCTCACATAGCGGCGCGGGTCTCGCACTGCTGTGCGATTGGATCCTATCGATTGCAGGAAGCGGCATCGTTGTCGCCGTCGCAGTTGAGGTCCCGCACGGGCCCGTCGTCGATTCTCTGCTGGATCGCGGCATGGCGGTTCACGCAATCAACCCCAAGCAGCTCGACCGCTTGCGTGACCGCTTCTGCGTTTCTGGCGCTAAGGACGATCGGCGAGATGCCTACGTCGCGGCCGATGGGCTACGCACCGATCGGCATCTGTTTCGCCGTCTGCATGTTGCTGATCCGAGGCTCGTCGAACTACGTGAGTGGTCACGGCTTGCCGAAGAGCTCCAGCAAGAAAGGGTGAGGCTCAGCAATCGCTTGCACGATCAACTCTGGCGGTATTATCCTCAGATGTTCGGGATCAGCGATGATATCGCTGCTGACTGGCTTCTCGATATCTGGACCATGGCGCCGACACCGGAAAAGTCGAAACAGCTCCGCAAGACCAGTGTTGAGCAGCTGCTCAAGCGGAATCGCATCCGGCGCATCGACGCCGAAACCGTTTTGCGCACGTTGCGCCAACCTGCCATCAAGGTGGCCGAGGGGGTTACGGAAGCTGCAACTATCCACATTCGCTCCCTCATCACCCGTCTGCGCGTCGTCAATCGCGAGCTTCGCGACGCCACTCACAAGCTTGATGAGTTATGTGCCGGCCTGGATGAGGCGCCCCCGGCGGCTGCCGAGCATGATGGCGAACAGCACGATATAAAGATACTGAAGTCCATGCCGGGAATCGGCAGGATCAATCTCGCCATATTGCTCGCCGAGGCTTCCGGGCCTCTCAGTCGCCGCGATTACCAGGCGCTCAGGACTTTGTCGGGCGTCGCGCCCGTGACGAAGCAAAGCGGCAAGTCCCGCGTGGTCGTCAGGCGCTACGCCGCACACGTCCGTCTGCGTGATGCAGTCTATCATTGGGCGCGCGTTGCAACCCAACACGATCCCAAGAGCCACAGCCGCTATGTCGCTTTGCGCCAGCGGGGCCACTCCCACGGCCGTGCCATTCGAGGCGTCGCTGACAGGCTACTTGCCCTCGCTTGCACCCTCTTGCAGCGCCAAACGGTGTTTGATCCCGACTTCGGCACGACGGAGGTCGCCTAAACTTACCGCAGTCCCTTAGTTCGATCAGAGCCGACGTCCCTTCGTCCCGACATGCCCATCGGCAGAGCGCCGCGCGCACGCACTGTCCAAGATGCCGCGAAGCGGCACCGGCGTTATGCGCCGGCGCGCAGCGTCCTGGACAGCGCGAGCACGGTGCTATTCTCGGTTAGTCGGGAGGCTCCGTCCACCCTGGCCCGCTTGGCGGGGTTACCGCCCCGCCAGATTCACCCTTGACGATTGGTAGGAAGTCCGGTTCCCGTGCAAAGAGCTTCCACACATGCCAGTGTCTTTGACCACGCCGGGTTGGGCGGGCGCTCGCAATAGCGCGCCC
>JBKQWH010000434.1:0-4376 GCA_052139635.1 Capsulimonadaceae bacterium | reverse complement strand
GTACGGTTTCGATTCCTCCGTGCCCTAGCGCGTTTGCCTCCGTGGCGGCCCACAATCGCCGTCGCCGCTCGTCCATGTCAGGTTGGAGAAGCTCCCATTTTGAACGGATCTCAGTGATCCGCAGGTCTCGGGTATTATTTGTCGACATATGGCATTATAGCCCATATGCCACATATAGTCAACTTATTGTGTTACGGCCCCTTAGCTTCGATTTTCCGGAAGCTTTGCGCCTCAAGCGATGGCAGATTCGTGAAAGGAGCCTTAATCCATGGATTCAAGTTATGCCGTGTCCGACAAAACCGCGGCGGCCGCGGTTGTCAATTACGAGCGGCGATATTGCCCGATGTGCGAGTTAAGCGACGACTCGAAGGTCTACGTAGAGTCGAAGGTCGACCCGGCGAAGCTCGACGCGTTTGCGTTTGCGTCGAGGAAGCTGCCGGAGTACATGCACCACCGGATGCCAAATTTCCTTTTGGTTGCCGATCTGACGGATTCGAGTACATAATGACGACTATCAGGGACGCACGTTTTGGTCGGAGGCGAACGCGACAGCAGGCTGAAGTACACAGAATTTTGATTTCAGGTTAAGATTTATGGCAGTACAACCGAGGATCAAGGCTAAGGTGGCAAGCAGGCGCCAACGTGGCGACGATTTGCATCCGGCATTTCCGGCAGCCATAGATGGCTTTACAGATGTGGACGAAGCTGGGTTCGAACGCGAATTCTCACAGGCAGACGATGAGATTCGCGAGCCGTTCGATCCCACGCTCATTCGAATTGAGTCTAAACAGTCAACCATTAACTTACTGGCGGCTCGGATACGAAACGGCGAGATTAATCTTGCCCCGGACTTTCAACGCCGCGCGGGTATCTGGAAGGATGATGCACAGAGCCGGTTGATTGAGTCGCTGCTTGTGAAAATCCCGATCCCGGCGTTTTACGTGGATGCCTCCGACGAGAATTGCTGGCTTGTCGTGGATGGGCTGCAGCGGTTGACAGCCATCAAGAGGTTTGTGGTGGATAAGACCCTAAAGCTGAACGGGTTGGAGTTTCTGGACAGCGTCATGGGATTGACTTACGACGAACTGCCCCGGACACTGAGGCGCAGAATCGACGAGACGGAGGTAACGATCTTCTCCATCGAGAAGCAGACTCCTCCCGATGTCAAGTTCAACATCTTCAAGCGGATCAATACAGGCGGACTTCCGCTCTCATCCCAGGAGATCCGCCACGCGTTGAATCAGGGTCCAGTGACGCGACTCCTGGAGGAACTTGCCGAAACGCCTGAATTCCTTCAAGCCACAAGCAACGGTGTCAGTGACGAACGGATGGGAGCGCGGGAATGCATCCTTCGCTTCCTGGCGTTTCTGCTGGTTCCGTATACGGCCGTTTACCGCAAGGACCTTGACAGATATCTCAACGATGCGATGAAGCAGCTCAATTCCAGCACGCCCGGCGAGCTTGAGGAAATACGGAGCACGTTTACTTCAACGATGAGGCTGGCCTATCAGATATTCGGGGAGCACGCCTTTCGAAAACGGCGCGGCTACCCGCGACCGCCCGTTAACAAGGCGCTCTTCGAAACGTGGTCGGTGAACCTCGCGAAGCTGACACGTGACCAGCAACAGGAATGCGTCGCGCGGGCTGGCCAGATCAACAGTGCATTTTTAAGTCTGATGAACGATCGGAGGTTCGAGGACTCGATATCGCAGAGCACTGGCGATTCCGCAAGGATTGACTATCGATTCAAGGCCGTCGCGCGGATCATCGACGAGGTGTTGAAGTGATATCCGGTTTGACGCTCGAGTTCTGTGTGGGCGCCATCTCTCAACTCAGGGATATCAAAAGCGGCGACACGCCCCTCCCAGCTATCCTGAGACACCTAACCGCGCTGAACGGCGAGGCTGGCCGATGGGTAGCGGGCAGTCAGTTCAATTTCGACGCACTCCCGGATTCCTCGCCGGAGACGGGGCCCACACTGGAAAAGTACGGTCACGCGAGAGATTTCGCCTGTCCCGACGGGCTTTCGAGACGCTTTTCGTGGCACACCAAGCTAAGGGCATTCAACAAACGCATCCACTTTAATGTCGATCCCGACGCCCACACCGTATTTATCGGATACATCGGAGACCATTTACCGACTGCCAAGTATGGCACCTGACAGAGGTGTGAAACAAATGTGTGCCGAATAGAGTATGATCAACTACACAGTTGTGACCGATGGAGTCGTTGTTCCCGGCGAAAGGAAGAAGGTTAAAGTCCCTGTCATATGCAGGGAGTTCAGTATCCCGTGCTGCAGCCTATTTGACATGCTTCGCCAAACCGGCGCCAAGTTCGTACTTGAACGGAACGTGTGAGTGGTGAATACGGTGTGGCTGACCGTGGCAATTTACCCAAACTGCCCCAAGCTTCCGGAAGGAACATTGAAGAGTGAACTCCAATAGCAACGTGTCCATATCCGACAACACCGCGGCCGCGGCGGTCATCAACTACGAGCGGCGCGACTGCCCGGTTTGCGGATCGAGCGACGATTCAAAGGTGTATGTCGAGTCGAAGGTTGACCCGGCGAAGCTTGACGCGTTTGCGTTTGCGTCGAGGAAGCTGCCGGAGTACATGCACCACCGGATGGTGCGGTGCCCGTCGTGCGATCTCGTGTATGCCAGCCCGGTGCCGCGTATCGAGGGCCTGGCCGAGGCGTACGAGCAGGCGGACTTTGACAGCGCCGTCGAGAGCCGTTATGCGGCACAGACCGCGGCCGGCATCCTGAAGGGGTTTGTGGATCACCTGCCCGATAAGGTCGGCGCCCTCGACATCGGCTGCGGGGACGGCGCATTTCTCGCGGAACTGGTCGCCCTGGGCTTCACGGATATCGTGGGTGTCGAGCCGTCGACGGCTCCAATTGCTGCCGCTCCGGACCACGTGCGCGGCTGGATTCGGCAGGAGCTCTTCGATCCGGCGAACCACAAGCCGAACTCGCTGAGCCTTGTCACCTGCTTTCAGGTCATCGAGCACGTGCCGGACCCTCTGGCTCTGACGCGGGCGGCGTTCTCGCTCCTCAAACCGGGGGGAGCCTTCTTCATGATCAGCCACAACCGCGACGCAGTTACCGCTCGGGTGCTTGGCACGAAGTCGCCTATCTTCGATATCGAGCACCTCCAGCTCTTTTCGCTGCCGACTATGACCGACATGTTCCGCCGCGCCGGCTTCGTCGAGATCGGCGGCGGGGGAATCTTCAACCGCTATCCGGTGCACTACTACTGCAAGCTCATGCCGCTGCCATCCGGCATGAAATTGCCCCTTCTGCGCAGCCTCCAGCGGTCTGCCTTCGGCCGCACGGCCCTCCCGGCGGCGCTTGGCAACTTGCGAGTGGTTGGGTACCGGCCGCGCTGATGTCGCTCGATTATCGGACGTCCGTGGGGTTATCGCCAGGCAAGGGTGCCCATTACCGGGTATCCTATCGACGTGAATAATGCTGTAGCGAATGCAGATGAGGCGACTTCGTCGCGTGCGGTTCGCCGCCGGGCCTCTGCGGTCCGATGGTGCTGGACGGCAGGCGTGGCTGGCTCCATCGTGCTCGGCCTGTGGTACATCGGCGTCATTGGCGGGAACGTGCACGCCGTGGTGGCCGGCCAGGTGTACCGGAGCGCCCAGTTGACAGGGCACAACCTCGACGAGGTTCTTGCGTCAGACCATATCCGAAGCGTAATCGACCTTCGTGGCGGGTCCACGGCCGACGCGTTCTACCGATCCGAACTGTCCTCGTGCCGCCGATTTGGAGCAGTGCACTACGACGTCACCCTGAGCGCGCGGCGCCTTCCGCCGCCGCAGAAGCTGATGGCGCTGCTGGCGGTCTTTGATCGAGGCCCCTACCCTATTCTCTTCCACTGCAAGGCCGGCGCAGACCGGACCGGGCTCGCGGCCACCCTGTACCTCGTCGTCGAGCGCAACGTCTCTGTCGATCGAGCCGAGCACGAAGAGCTAACATGGCGGTACGGCCACTTCTGGTTCGGCGAGGCCCGTCCGATGGATGATTTTTTCGACCTGTACCGAAAGACATCGCACGGCCAGTCGATGCGGGCGTGGATCTCGACAACATACCCGCACCTGTGGGCGTCGATGGGCGGGGATAGCGCGCGTTAAGGGATGGAGAAAGCACACGAAGCCCGTAGCGAATGCTGGTATTTGGCATGCCGAATACCTCATATGGTGACTTCGATGTTCTTTCGGCTCTTAACCGCCGGGATTGGCAGATGGAAACTGCCGCTGTAACCACGGTTGATCGCGGCGGTTAAGAGCCGAAAGAACATCGAAGTCACCATATGAGGTATTCGGCATGCCAAATACCAGCATTCGCTACGGGCTTCGTGTGCTTTCTC
>JBKQWH010000433.1:0-8117 GCA_052139635.1 Capsulimonadaceae bacterium | reverse complement strand
TCTCAACGGCAGCCCACGAATTCATTCGTGGGTCGATTTCGTCGCCGCCCGCGACGATTCTCACGATGAGTATCACAGATGGACGCGGATAGTCCAGAGTACGCGATGACCTCGACAGCCCGATTTGGGTTTGGTCAAACGACGATGGTATCCTTTGTGCGTAACGGGATCGGTGTACCGGGTAAGCAGGATCATCTGAAGGACAAATTGACTTATGATGAACTTCTCTCAAGGCCCCTGGCGGGTGCAGGACGAGCTGATCGAGCAGCCAAGCTGGGGCGGGCGCTATATCCTTGATCTGAAAGGCCTCTCCGACGCGCCCGAATGGCAGGGCAAGAAGGTCGGGCAGTCGTATGAGTTCTCGCGGGAGTCACGGCTCATCGACCCCGCGACCGGCGCCGTCCGGCCGCTCGCGGAGCTGATCGCCGAGGATGCCGTCGCGCTGCTCGGCCAGAAGGTGGTCGACAAGTTCGGCGTCGACCTCTCACTGCTCATCAAGCTGACACAGGCGAAGGGCAACTCGTTTCAGGTCCACCTGCCTGCCGGCGCAAGCCGGGGCGAGTGGGTTCCCAAGCCCGAAGCCTGGTTTTACCTCGCGCCCGGGCTCTATACCTTTGGCCTGAAGGAAAGCGCGTCGTTTGAGGCCTACGCGCGCGTCCTGCGGTCCCTCGACGAAGAAATGCGCCGGCTGAGCCACGAGGTGACGAGCGGCCGGCTCTCGCTCGACGAAGCCCGTGCGCAGGCACACCGCCGCATTCAGACGCTGGACCCGTACGCGTACGTGAACCAGGTTGAGGCCGAGGCGGACGATATCGTCGATCTCACAGCCGGGGGCATCCACCATTCCTGGGAAGAGGACGATGCTCGCTTTCCGGATGGGAACCTCGTCTACGAGGTGCAGGTTGACGTCCCCGACGACCGGTGCTCGATGCGCGGGTTCGACAAGGGGAAGTTCCTCTCCAACGGCGATGTCCGCCCGACCCATGTCGAGGACTACCTCGCCGCTCTCGATCGCAGTCCCGGACACAACGACCCGTCCTGCCACGTTCGCAAGCCGCATGTTCTGCGGCAGGAAGCCGCGGCGACTCTTGAGTCCATCTTCCGCACCCCCTATTTCCATATGGACCGGATCGGAATCCAAGCCGGTGCGCAGCGGCAGTCCCTCGCGGACGGCTTTCACCATCTCTTCTTGCTCCGGGGCACCGCCTGGGTCGCCGGCATGCCGTTGCGGCAGGGCTGCTCCTGCTTACTGCCGTCGAGGATCGGCGACTATACGATCGAGTCAACCGGTGGGGCCGTGCTCCTCCGGACGTATCTTCCGGTTTAGCAACGAGACCGTTCGGTTAGTGCGGAAGGGGGGAGGGCCATCAATAGTTCGGTCGCACGCCGGGACCATTGGCCATCCCATTCCAATTCCTTTTCCGTCTATTCCGTCCCTTCCGTTGTGAAACCTCTTTCCAAAACGCCGAACTCTTGAGTCGCTTCTAATTCGAACGTTATTGGGTTTAGGCACCGGCTGGCACGCTGTATGCGGGACACTCCGCCAATTCAAATAACAGAGATCGGAGGGTGGTTGCCATGAGTGAGTTGTCCCCGGTCATCGTAGTTTCCGGTCCGCCCGGTGCGGGTAAGAGCACGGTTGCGCGCCTGCTGGCCGACTCCGGAGCCGGCGCGGTCGCATACATCGAGGGCGACACGTTCTGGCGGTTCTTCGTTCGGTTTCCGGAAGGATCGAAAGGGGAGGCGGCCCGTACGGGCATCGGCCGCATCATGATCCAGGCGATGATCGCGACAGGCGTTCGATTTGCACGCGGCGGCTACGAGACCATCGTGGATTTCACTATCGGCCCTTGCGCACTCACAGCGATCCGGTCGGCCATGAAAACGACCCCTCTCGACTATATCATCCTGTGTCCCAGCGAGGCCGTTTGTGCCCGCCGCGCCGCGGCACGTCCGGAGGGGGCCATGCCGGACTACAGCCCATATCGCGACCTGTATGCCGAATTCTGTGACCTTGGCGAGTTCGAGCGGCACGCGATTCGCGATGACGATGCGAGCCCCGAGGAATTGGCTGCCACGATTCGCACGGGGCTCGCCGCCGGCACATACCGTGTCGACGCCGTGCTATGAAAACGGTGTCTGCTCGTCGCTACCATTTGATAAACGCGATCCGGACAGATGTCAGTAATTACGCTGTTATTACGCCTTTAAGACGCTATTCCGTCCTCTCCGTAAACAAGATGGCCTCCAGCACTAACCCCGGTGGCTCCAGGCAACCGAAAGACGCGGGCTCGCTCCGAGCGCACGAGGAGGGCTTCGGTAATCGACGATATTGCCCTCTTTGTCGCGCGGTTCAATTGACATTGCCTGGACCGAGTGCTACAATACGGTATGGCTACAGTTGCCGCTAGGAGTGGGTTAAAGATCCGATACGAGACCGTCGAGGACGGAGGAGACGCAAAGGCGATTCTGGAATCGTCGCTCGCCATGCTCTCGCTCGTGCAGGCCGTTTCCGCCGATATCGACCCTGACACCCGTCTGGAAATTCGCGTACAATCCCCCGAACCGGGTAGCGTTATTCTTGGATTCCACGTATTGCCACAGGTGGTAGAAGTGGGAAAGCTCGCCCTTGGAGGATCGGCACTCGGTATCGTTGGCCGCGTTCTGACCACGATTACTAAAGTCGTTGACCTCCGAAAGAAGCTCAAGGGTGAGCCGCCGGAGCAGGTTATCAATCATTCGCCGAGCAATGTCGTTATAATTGTCAATAAGTCCGGTCAGGAAATCCGGACCGACATTGAGACATACCGAGCGCATGAGAATCCAGAGATTGCGTCTCCGATCAAGGCTGTGTTCGAACCTCTGGCAGAGACCGACACCGTAACTCGCTGGAACATGCTTGATCTGAATGATCAGCCGCTCGCGTCCGTAGAATATGAGCATTTCAGCGGGATGGCCACATCCGCCTCCGGAGACAAGGATGAGGCGCAGTACGCCTCCCAGAGGATCACCGTCCCGGTTATCAAGCCGAGCTTCGACAAGGGGCTGAAATGGGATATATCGTTTTTTCGTGAAAGGCGCTCCGTCCGGATATCCGATCCCGAATTTCTGGATAGCATCGACCGCGGCGCGCGGTTTGGGAAGGGGGACTCACTCGATGTTGAACTCAGGATTAAGAAGGTCTATGACGTTCGAATGGGCATATTCGTCGCGAAGGAATATGAAATCGTGAAGGTGTATAACACTATTCCGAGCCCAACTCAGTCGGAGATACCATTTCCGGAACGCGCGATCGACCCCGCCAACGGGGTTAACACCACTGCCATCGAACGTCCGGAGAATCAGTCCGCCCATCAGGCAACGGAACATCGCACGGCTACCCCGAGCCGGCAGCATCACACGGCATCCCAGTAACAAACCACTACCCCGACCGGCGATTCACGTGCAAACAACACCACGAACATTCGCACGTTCACGGCTTTGTCTACTAGACACTGCATCGCTTCCATGATATAATGTCGGCAGGAGATCCCCGCTTCGTCTCGCCTCGGCTTAGAACAACATGAGCCAGGGTCCGGCACGATATTCGCCGGGTGCAAACCAATTAACCCAATAAACGCGTTTCGTACACGGCTTTAGCATGCGGCCTGCACACGGCGATAAGGAGGTCCGCTGCACAGGCTTGGCCCGGCGCGAGGTTTGACTTTCGAGCCGGCAGGCAGCTACAATCACGTCTCGGCCTGTCTGCCGGGGCGGACGGACGGAAGGAGCCGCGGTGTCACCTTACGCATATATCACGAAGCTCAGCGTAGTCTCATCTCTTGCGTACCGGTTTGAAGTGTTCGCGGCGACGGTGTCGAACTTCATCCTGCTGCTGACCACGGTGTACCTCTGGAAGGCGGCGTACCGCGGCGTACATGCCGTGGCCGGCGTCAATCAGCAGCAGATGATGACCTACACCATCATGTCCGCTCTGCTCGGTTCCATCTTCGTCACACGCGTCCAGGGCGTCATGTTCTTCAAAGTGCGGCAGGGCCAGATCGCGATGGACTTTATCCGGCCGCTCAGCCCGCTGGCGCAGTGGTTCTTCGAGGATATCGGCGGATCGATCACCGCACTGGCGATGTATCTGGCGCCGCTGCTTGTCGCAAGCGTCGCGTTCATCCAGATCCCCAGACCGGCGAGCCCCGCAGCGTTCGTCATTTTCTTCGTGAGCGCGCTTCTGAGCTATGTGATCCTCTGGCTGATGAGCGGGATCATGGGCTGTATCGCCTTCTGGGTGACCGACCTGGGCAACCTCGGGATCATCAAGAACTATGTTGTGCGGATCTTCTCCGGGAGTTTCGTGCCGATCTGGTTCTTTCCCGAGCCGTTTCGAGTGATATCGCGCTATCTGCCGTTTCAATATACATACCAGACACCGCTGGGAATCTTCGTCGGCAGGATCACTCCGGTCGACGCCATCCCGCAAATGGCCCTGCAGGCCGTCTGGATTGGTATCCTTGGTGCGTGCCTGACCTCACTGTGGCGAAACGGCTATCGACGAGTCTCTATTCAGGGAGGGTAGCATGCTCGAAACATTGCGGACATACGCTTGCGTGTCGAGCTGCTTCATCCGCCTGGCGCTGCAGCGGCAACTGGAATACCCGCTCTTTATCGTGACCTGGCTGATCACGAATCCCATGCAGTATCTGGCCGGTATGTGGATGCTCAAGGCGATCGTGACCCAGTTTCACGCCCTGGCCGGCTGGGATGTTCCGCAAATCGCCTTCCTATACGGACTGGGGCTGCTCAGCCACGGGGTGATGGTGCTGCTCTTCATGCAGACGTGGCTGATCGACGATATGATCTCGCAGGGCGAGTTCGACCGAATCCTGCTGCGCCCGCTCAGCGCGACGTTCCAGTTTTCGATGGGGTTTGTCAATCTGGTCGGGTTGACCGACCTGATCCCGGCGGTGATCATCTTCTGGTACGGGTGCCGGCTGACTCACTTCGCGCTGACGTTGCCGCACGCCGCGATCGTGCTGCTGGTGGTATTCGGCGGGACGCTCATCCGAGCCGCGTTTTTCATCATTTTGGGCTCGGTCGCCTTCTGGACACAGCGAAGTGCGCCGCTGACTCTGGCCGGCGAGCAGCTCATCCAGCGCGGCACGTTCTATCCGATCGCGATCTACCCGCGGCTGATGCAGATGCTGCTGACCTTCCTCGTGCCGCTCGGGTTTGTGTCGTTTTACCCGACCTGCCATCTGGTCGGGGGACGGCCCGGTATCGACGTGCCTGCGTCACTGGGACTGTGGACCCCCGCAGTGGGCATTGTGTTCTTCTGGGTCTCCCAGCAGATCTTCACGGCCGGGCTGCGCCGCTACGAGGGAGCCGGGTCGTGACGGGAGTGGATAGGCTGTAAGCGACTCATCTGCGCGTAAAACGGGCGGAAAACGCGGAAGGACAGAACTTAGGAAGTTTCACAACGGAACACACGGAAATCACGGAAGGGACGGAACAGGAGTCTCCGATTTCCGTGTATTCCGTCTATTCCGTCCTTTCCGTTGTGAAACTTCTTCTCTCTTTTCCTGGTGGGAGAAAGGGGCATCGATGCCGGTAATTGAAGCACGGGACCTGCGCAAAGAGTTCCATGTCGTAAAGAAGGGAAGCGGCCTCGCCGGAGCGGTCAAGGCGCTGGTCGCCCCGGTCCGATCATTGAAGGTCGCCGTTGACGGCATCTCGCTCGACATCGAGGGCGGCGAGATTGTCGGATACCTCGGGCCGAACGGCGCCGGCAAGAGCACCACCATCAAGATGTTGACCGGGATTTTGCACCCCACATCCGGGGGTGTCCGCATCAATGGCGTCTCCCCGCATGCCCACCGCATCGCCGTCACGCGCACACTGGGAGTCGTCTTCGGCCAGCGGACACAACTCTACTGGGACGTGCGCCTTGGCGAAAGCTTCGAGCTGCTGCGGCGGATCTATCGGGTGGATGACGCCACCTTTCAGGCTAACCTCGACTGGGCGAGCAACGTGCTCGGACTCGGGGAACTGGTCGACGTGCCCGTGCGCCAGCTCTCGCTCGGCCAGCGAATGCGCGGAGAGCTGGCCGCCGCAATGCTGCACTCGCCGCCGATCCTGTTCCTCGACGAGCCTACGATCGGGCTGGACCTGGAGGCGAAGAAGGCGACCCGCGAGTTCATCCTGGAGATCAACCGGACCCGCGGCACGACCGTGATCCTGACGACCCACGACCTCGACGATGTTGAGCGGCTCTGCCGCCGGCTGATCGTCATTAACCACGGCAAGATCGTCGAGGACGGCCCGCTCGAAGATCTCGTGCGCCGTCTCGCGCCGAATCGGGTGCTCGTCATCGACCTGGAACAGCCGGTCGAGGGCGTGCGCCACCCGTACGTGACATCGGTCAAGGTCGAGGGAGCAAGGATGTTTGTGGAGTTCGACCGGAACCAGACGACAGCCGCCAGGCTGATCGCCGACCTCTCGATGGAGCTGCCCATCCGCGACCTGAGCGTCCGCGAGCCCGACATCGAGGATGTTGTCAAGCGGATCTACGATTCTCCGGCCGAATAGCCGGTCCAATCCGTCACAAACAAGTCCATGTTGCCGGGCAGCTCGAAATCGTTGACACAAAGTGCGCCAGTCACTATAATAAAAAGTGGATAATCGTGTCCGTTTATGTCGTGTTGAGGCGTCATGCTGTCACAAACCGCGGAGTATGCTTTAAGGGCGATCGTGTTTATGGCCGAGTTTGCGAACCGGCCATATACCATTCAGCAAATCGCCGGACCGACTCAGGTGCCCGCCGGGTATCTGGCCAAGGTGCTCCAGGTGCTGGCGCGGCACGGACTCGTCGTGTCCCAGAGAGGGCTCGGCGGTGGCTTTGTGCTGGCTCGGCCTCCGGAGGAGATTACAATCTACGCGGTCGTGCAGGCGGTGGACCCGATCCGGCGGATTGCGCGCTGCCCCTTGAACAATCCGGACCACATTAAGCTCTGTCCGCTGCACCGGCGGCTCGACGATGCGACATCCGTCGTGGAGGAGAGTCTGCGCAGCACGACCGTCGCGGAACTGGTAGCATCCTCGCCGATCTTTCGGTCCGCCACGCCGGACGCCGCAGCCGCTTAGCGAGTGAGCATATGGACAACGTATTCATCATCGATCCGACCCGTTGCGATGGATGCCGGGCATGTGTCGACGCGTGCGCCCGGTGCGGGACTCACCGTGGGGTCTCCATGATCCACCTCGACCGTTTTGAGCGGGCCGGAGCCGAGGCGACATCGCCGCAGGTTTGCATGCACTGCGAATCGCCCAACTGCGCACTGGTCTGCCCGGCCGATGCGATCAAGCGCACCCCGGACGGGGTCGTTCAAACCTCCCTGAAGCCGCGCTGCCTGGGATGCACGAACTGCGTCCTGGCCTGCCCGTTCGGCGTGCCGGAGTACGATGCCCGGCTCGACCAGATGATGAAGTGCGATATGTGCTACGACCGGACATCGGTCGGGAAGCCCCCGGCGTGTGTCACGGCCTGTCCCACCGAGTCACTTTTCTTCGGCCCGATGGAGACATGGCGGCCCCGCCGCCATGCCCGGCCCGTCAACCACTTCCGGTTCGGGCGGCAGGACGTCGCCACCCGAGCTTACATCGTGATGCCCGACGACGCGGACCGGATCGACGTCCGTATTGCGGACATCCTGATACACGGCCGCGCGGAACCCACCCCGGCTCGCTGATGCGCGCGCGGGACTCTCGAAACGTTGGACAGGAGGTCGATATGAGCGAAGAGACGCACTTCGAGCCGCGGTGGCGGCGGGATTTTCCAATCGACTGGGACGCTGATCGTTCCCTGACCCGGCGTGAATTGGCCCGGTTTCTCCTGCTATCGTCGAGCGTCATCTGCGGGGGAAGCGCCCTTCTGGCGCTGGCGCCGCCGGCGTCGACGCCGGCTGGGCCGCGGATACGAGTGGCATCGGTCGAAGATCTGCCGGTCGGTGGCGTCAAACTCTTCCGGTATCCGGATTCCCATTCGCCCGCCATCTTGATCCGCACTTCCAGAGACCATTTCCTGTCATACGGGCAGCGCTGTACGCACCTCAGTTGCCCGGTTCTTTACA
>JBKQWH010000432.1:0-11587 GCA_052139635.1 Capsulimonadaceae bacterium | reverse complement strand
ACTCGTATGCTTCTCGAACATATGCGGTTGGACGAGCCGGACACCGAGAAGCGCGCTCCTCGTCCGGGCTTCGCCGCAGATCTCTTCGAAGGAGTCGACGTAGATGCGCTGCTGGCGACTCCGGTGCCCGGCATCGAGGAATACATGCCCCGGACGACCACGGGAATACCTTAGAACATGGCCTCCGACCGGGTTTCATAGACAGCCTGTAAGCGATCCTGCAGGTCGTCTCCGACCCACGTTCCTGCGTACTGCAACAAGGACGCGCCCGTGCTTGGCCGTTGGTCGGTCGGAACGCCCGGGAACGGTCCCTGCCCTTCCGGCTTAAGTTCCGAATGGCGACGCAGGCGGCTGGCCGTCGACAATACGCTCGTCCTGTTCGGCGTCCACGATGAGATGTGCCTTCCTCAAGAAATCTAGCGAGCAAAAACTCAGAAATAACCTGGTATAATGGCCATAATTCCGCATCGGTCAGTGTAATCTGTGCCGAGCCGGAAGCGTCGACAACTGGCACGATTTGGGCTTAGCGATGTCCACGGTAACCTAAACACCCACGTCGGATCGGAAATCTATCCGATGGCTCTAGTTGCTCGCGGCGTGGTATGGTTTGTGAAATCGGGCACAATATTGTGCCCGATTTCTTTTGGCCCAGGATTTTACCGTTGGAATTGAATATGGACAATACGTGGCTCGACATTATTCGTACCGCACTGAATGAAGCAATTGGACTTTCCGACGCAGCGGTCGCCGGAGCGAAGCTCCGTCAAGCAGTCGCTCGGGTCGCGCGAGAACGCGGTCTCCAGTTCCCTCCTCAAGATATGGGGAAATTCTCGGCTTTTGTCGAAAACTTCCCTGCTGATTTCATCATTCAGCGGAGACCTGGTCAAGATATACTCGTCGCGCCGTCCGGCCGACCGGAAATGTTGATGTTCGAGCCCGAACTCGCAGAGCCGACTGCTCGAGTTCGGGAGGACCTGTTCAATGCGCTTACCAAGATAAATCAGCACGAAACTGTTAAGGCGTATTATCTTCCAGATTCTGACACCGTCACGTGGCTAAGCCTATCAGAAGAACCGCCGTCAACTGCTGTGGAGCTTCCACAAACATCGCTTATCGAAGAGCTACAAATTCGACGTCGGTTCATTTCAAGTACGGTTCTACCGCAAATCTCAGTCAACGTGTTGACCGAGTCCCTGGCTACCGATTCCCCGCTAAGGTCATTTACCGAGGCAGTCCGCGCATACGGGCTGGCCCGTCAATGGCATAAATTCCGCCTACACGTTCTTAGTGAACAGCTACGGGAATGGTGTGTCGCGAAATCAATTCCGTGGCGCTCTAATTGGATAGCGTCACCAAACGTACTTACATCTGCGTCGAGGTCCGTACCGTCACCAAACAGTGACAGCAACGGGGTGTTTGTAAAATTTGCATCTCGGCTTACTAATGAGGATGCGGCCCGCATCAACGTTCCACTGGACATCGTAATTCGCATATTGTCCGCATGATTGCGGAATTGAGCACCGCATGCCCGTATTCATAATAGCAGGCTATCAACGATCGCTTGAGAACCAACTAAGGCGCGCGCTCTCCGATGGCGCTCAGCAATGGAGCGGGTGGCAGTATGTTCTATTCCCTGGCAATCAGCATAAAACGTCGTCGGTGTCGTTGACTCAGGTCAACGACCTTTGCGAACTAGCCGCGAAACACAACGGAGCACACGTATTTGCCGTGTCCGAGGATCCAAATCGTAAAGAAATGGCAGCCAAGATCCGCCCGTATTTTCGATTCCGATGGATCGGCGCATCGGAGATTCGGGACGTTGGTCGAGGCGTATTCAATCCGGTTATTGACTCGCTGCGGCAAGCGACGCAGGAAGAAGACTTCTGGATCGAACATGTGAAACCAAGGAACTTTGCTTCTCCTCTTATTCTTCCGGTGATCTTCAAGGCAGATAAGCACATTGTGGATATGTGGCGCTTCTCAGAAAGCTACAACAACAATGACAACCTACGAACCGCCGAGGCTTTGATCGAGCGCTTTAAAGCTGAACATAGGCGCAAGGTTGACGGCTTCAAGAAGACCCCGTGGTTGGATCACGATTTGTGGATATGGGACGACAATGGCCAACGACACGGAATAGCGAGTTTTCCCAAGGACTGGAAGTACTCGTTACGGCTACCAGACGGCTTCCATTTTGATGTAAGCTCACAAGGCCTGAAGAGAACATCGTTCACAGATATTCATGGAACCCAACATCGAATGCCAAAGGGATATCTGAACGTTTCTGCGCATGGCGAGGTGAGGGGAACAGGTTCCACAAGCAGCCAAGATTAAGGGTCGAATCCAGTCGGTTGTGGCGCGTTAATTCAAAGCACTTCGTGAAGGGTTATAATACACCACACGGGCGTTCTTGCGCGGTCTCAGACCCTTCCACTGGGTCGAGCCGAACTACCCATGTTTCCCCTCGCCGACGGTCAGTCGATGCCCATGAAGTCCTCTCCCTCAATGGCATTAAAGTGAGAAAGCTCAGGATGTTTTGCGATCAGATTCGCCATGTCAGCCCCGATCTCAGCCATGGCGTGGTCCAACTCGTCCGGTGTCAAAGCAAACATTTCATCTACGGTCGGAAGTCGATCTTCACCGGTCACGATCGGCACCGGAGGAGCCACTGATGACGACTCGGCCAGGCGGTAGCTACCAGTAGCCGCTACGGCCGACCCAAATGGGTTAGGTGCCATTGTGTTACCTCCTCTTGTCTGCCTAAGACGGCGAAAAGTGTGCGCTACAGAGCGATAGCTAATCGTACTGTGCACCGCGCCTATTGTCAAGCGGGACCAAACTCCGCATCCACAAGGGGTAGATAGGCTCTATGAGAACCCGCTGACCGGATGCGGGATGTAGGGCGCTTCGAGGGCGGCGATGTCGGCGGGGTCGAGCTTGACGTCGAGGGCGCCGATGGCGTCGTCCAGGTGGCCCGGCTTCGAGGCTCCGATGATCGGCGACGTCACCGCCGGCTTCGAGAGCAGCCAGGCCAGCGCAACACGGGCGCGGGGGACGCCGAGTCTGGCAGCGACGTCACCGACACGGTCGACGATGACGTGGTCGGCGTCCTCGGTCTTGCCGTAGAGGAGTTGCGCAAACTGGTCGGTTTTCGCACGGTCGGTGGCCGGGTCGGCCGTCCAGGGCCGGCAGAGGCGGCCGCGGGCCAGGGGGCTCCAGGGGATTACGGCGATTCCCTCCGACGCGCACAGCCCGAGCATCTCCCGCTCCTCCTCACGATAGAGCAAGTTGTAATGGTTCTGCATCGAAGCGAACCGGGTCCAGCCGTGCTGATCCGCCAGATAAAGCGCCTTGCAGAACTGCCAGGAATACATCGACGAGGCACCGATGTAACGGGCCTTGCCGGCCTTGACGACATCGTGGAGGGCCTCGAGCGTCTCCTCAATCGGTGTGTCGTAGTCCCAGCGGTGCGTCTGATAGAGGTCGACGTAGTCCATTCCGAGGCGTGTGAGGCTGGCGTCGATCTCGGCGAAGATGGCCTTGCGCGAGAGTCCGGCCCCGTTTGAGTCGGCCCGCATCCGCCCGTGCACCTTCGTGGCGATGACCACCTCTTCCCGGCGCGAAAAGTCGCGGATCGCGCGGCCCAGGATCTCCTCGCTGGCTCCGCTGGAGTACACATTGGCCGTGTCGAAGAAGTTGACGCCCTTCTCCAGCGCCTCCTGGATGAACGGCCTGCTCGCGGCCTCATTGAGGCTCCACTTATGGCTGCCCCGGTCAGCCCCACCATAGGTCATGCAGCCGAGGCAGATCCGCGATACCTTCAGCCCGCTCTTGCCAAACTTGACGTACTCCATCGCTTTGTCCTTTCTCAGGCCGGATAGGAACCCGGATAGGAATTTTGACAAGGATTTTCAGGATTAACAGGATTTATGAATTCCCGATCATCCTCATCATTTTTTATCAGACGCATCTCACAGGTCTAGACGATTTCCTAATCCTGCAAATCCTGTCATTCCTGTCAAAAACTCCTATCCTATTCTTCTCTTACTCCTACCAGGCCCACGCCTCCGGCGCCATGCCGCCGGGGCCGGGCCAGATCTCATCGAGCGTCTTGACAGTCTCGTCGCTCAGGGTCATTCCGAGCGCATGCAAGGCTCCGTCGAGCTGCTCGATCGTTCGCGGGCCGACGATCGGGGCGGTGACGGCCGGGTTCCGGATGACCCAGGCCATGGCGACATCGGCCGGCTTCTCGCCCAGATCCTTGCAGAGCGCTTCGTACCGCTCCAGCTTGCCGCGATTCCGCTCAAGGGCGCGCTGCTGATCCGGAGTGGCACGGCGTCCCTCGCTGACCTTTTGCAAGACTCCGCCCAGCATACCGCCCGCCAGGGGACTCCAGGGAATGATGCCCATCCCGTATTTGACGGCAGCCGGAATCACCTCGAGCTCGACCAGCCGTGTGTTCAGGTTATAGTGGCACTGCTCGGAGACAAGGCCCAGGAAGTGCCGGTTGCGGGCCGCCTCGTTGGCCTGGGCAATGTGCCAGCCGGCGAAGTTGCTGCTGCCGAAGTAGAGGACCTTCCCCTGCTGATGGGCCAGTTCGAACGCCTCCCATATCTCCTCCCAGGTCGACTCGCGCCAGACGTGGTGCATCTGGTAGAGGTCGATGTAGTCGGTTTGGAGCCGCTGGAGGCTCTTGTCGAGGGCGCGGCGGATGTGGAGCTTGGACAGGCGGCTCGTGTTCGGCCACTCACCCATCCCCAGCTCCGTGTCGCCCATGTCGCCGTAGACCTTCGTGGCAATAACGCATTTGTCCCGCCGTCCGCCCCCCTGCGCAAACCAGCGACCGATGATCTTCTCGGTGATCCCCTCGCCGCGCTTCCACCCATAGACATCGGCGGTGTCGAAGAAGTTGACGCCCAGTTCCAGGGCGTGGTCCATAATGGCGTGGCTGTCATCTTCCGTCGTAACCGGACCGAAATTCATGGTCCCAAGACAGAGGCGGCTGACTTTCAGGCCGGTTCGGCCGAGGTTGGTGTATTGCATGTGTACCCTCCGGATGTCGGTTTGGCTAGATAAGAACGTCACAATTGCGGCGTCGAAGCATACGAGTGCGGGAAGGTCGACGATAGGCCGTGCGTCTTCGTCGCCTACGCCGCTCATAGCATCTGAGGAGTAGTATGAACGCATCCGGAGGCGATTGTCAAGCGGATTTGGACCGGTAAAGCGCGGGAACCAATCTCTCGACGCTCGAACAAAGTTCCCCGCAGCAATTGGGCACAGGGACCTGCGATTCGAAGAGTTGCGCTCGCGGCCTGCTTTCGACATCGAGGGATTTGCTATTTAGAAGTGGACTCGGAGGCGAGTTCATCGAGCAGCGGGAGGAGGTTGCGGTCCATGTTGGGATCGTAGCCGGCGCCGAGATGGCGCAGACGGCCGTGCGTATCGACAATCATCAGCGTCGGAAAGGAATCGACATGGTACAGCCGCTGGGCCGCTCCGTCACGGTCGAGCAGGACCGGCAGGGTGATGTTGCGGGACTGGACGAATGCGGACACCGCTTGGTCCGGCTCAGCGGCGTCGATGGCGTAGAACTGAATCCGCCCACCGAAGTGTTTCGCGTAACTTTCGAGATGTTCGATCTCGTCGGGACAGTACATACACCACGTGGCCCAGAATGTCGCGACCACCGGACCGGCGGACGCCGCGGCTCGCAGGTGGACGCGGGAGCTTGAGTTCAATCTTGGGAGTGTGAAATCGGGCGCCGGGTCGGCATCGTCTGCCGCCAGTAGACCCGATTGCTGAACGGACGAACGGTTCGTGTTCCGGATACTGACAAAGAGCGCGCCAACCGCTCCTGTCAGAAAGAGCACCGCGAGGACGGTCTTAAAGCGAGGATTCCAATCATTCAAGGCTCGCTCACAATCCCGGATGAGTGGTTTGCGGTCTTCGTGTGGCGGTCATCGGACCGTGCCGATCGCGCGCCCAGCAATCCGTCGAAGCGTCATTCGGTATCCTTACCGGTCAGGTATCGGTATCGCATGACTTCGAGGGCGACGAACAATGGGTCGAGGTTCAAGTTTGAAGCGAGCCGCTCGATAACTCGTGACAACAGACGGTCATAATCGTTTCCGCGCTCGATGGCGTCGATCGAGGCTGAAATCACGTGGGCGGCCCGAACGAGATACTTCGCCTGTCCATGCGGGTAACGGATCATCGGAAAGGATTTGTACGAGTGCATAACCCACTCGTTGAGTTTCTCCCAGGAATCGAAGACTAACATGGCCTCGGGAGCCGCCACGGCCACGCCGGTGGCGACGGCACCGACCGGTCGCGGCCCGGCAGTCGGCCCGGTGGGCGCAGGCGGCGCAGGGCTCTTTGCTGCCGGGGAAGGTGGCGCCTCGGCCGTGCGCGCAGTGGAAAAGTAGTCGTCCTTTTCGAGTCCGGCCTTTACCGTGTTCCAATCCGCGACCGTCTCGCCCTCGATGACGATAAACATCATCGGGCGGCCCATAATCTCCTCAAGTACCTTCTCGACTGCCTGGTTTGCCTCGTTGCTCTCGAGGTTAACGGAAAGATAGCGCAGGTCCGGCGGGATTCCAACCACAAATCTATTGCGGTCGATCGTCAACGGACGCACTGCCTGCAAGGCAAGCCATACAGTTGGAATGTCGATATCTCGCTGCACGCGACTAAACGTTCGAGCCCAAATCTCACTGAGCGACCGGGTTTCTTCCACAACAATCCTCCGCCGTTCGACGTCCCTGGCGTTTCGATTCCAACACCCGCCCGCAATTCTACCAGAGATAACTCTTGAATGCAAGCCGCGGACCGCAAGTGCCTGAAGAGTATAGTTGTCAGGACCCAGGACCTACCGGTCCCAGGTCGTAACCCATGGGTCCTACTCCGGGGCCGTGATGGTCACCGATAGCTCTCCACCGCTGACGTGAGCGTGAACCGACGCCTTCCCGAGCAAGACGTCCGCCAGTTCTCGGCCAACGGCTTGCGCGCGCCAGCCAGTCAGGAGGGCCGCGCCCGTGCCCGCCCCATTGCGAACGAGCTCGGCGGCCGACGCTTTCGTTAAGGCCAACTCCGGAGCAATATTGCGCGAGAGGCACAGCGCCGCGCCAAGCACAGCGACCGTGTCGATGAGAATACGCTGTTGAGGAGTATCCTCTTCCTGACCCACCAGCGCGGACGGAAGTTCCGACTCCGGAATCGCGCGGGCGGCCTCGACCGCGGCGAGAAGCGGCGGCCCCAGGGTGGACTCCTCGCCCGCCGGAAAGCTCTTCATGCGCGACAGGTCGCCCAACCGCCGTGGAGACCTGAGCGCAATCTCGGTCATCACCTCGTCCCGAAGCACAGCACGAGCCGGGGTGTTTCGCAGCGCGGCCTCGCGCTCGCGCCACGACGCAATCGCGCGCAAGATTGCGGTTGGCCGAGCCGTCAAGCCCTGCCGTGGCCCCCTGACCCGCAAATAGGCCTCTTCCGGGTCGGGCTCGTACACACCGGGGTCAGAGAAGCGCTCCATTTCCTCGGATAGCCACGTTCCCCGGCCGAGTTTCTCGAGCAGCCGGCTCAATCGAGACGCGATCGGAAGCAGGTACCGCACGTCGTCGCGGGCATACCGCACTTGCTCTGGCGACAGCGGCCGGCGCTCCCAATCGCTGCGCGTCTCGGTTTTCGTCAACCGCACACCCATCATCGCCTCGACCAGACGGGCGTAACTGAGGGGATACAGGGACAGGCCGACCAGCCCTGCCGCCACCTGGGTGTCGAACACACCGCGTGGAATGAGTTTCAAGCCACCATAGTAGGCGATCCGCAGGTCCTCGCGCGCTGCGTGCAGGACCTTCTCGATAGAGGGATCGCCGACCAGCGCCCAGAGCGGGCTCAAGTCCGGAACAGCAACCGCATCAATGAGCCCGATGAACTTCTCGGTGGCCACCTGCACCAGGCATAATCGCGGTACATATGTCCGCTCACCGGCAAATTCGGTATCGAGAGCAAAGCGCCCGGCGTCGCGCAACTCCTGCACAAGGGCGGCCAGACCCTCGGAGGTGCGCACCATCTCGCGCTCGGTGACTACTGGATCAAACGCCACGAAAAACCTCGCCTCCGTAACCCGCTATGCGGCCTTCCTCCCATTCACCGGCGAGAGAGCCCGTGGCGAGTTTATCCGGCGCAATTCGGTCAAAGGAATTCTGAATATGCATCGATCCATATTCTACCCCGTAGGAAGGCCGGCGCGCCGGCAAACGGCTGTCATTGTTGATTTTGCAATCTTCGAAATCGGACTTCGCATTGCCGTTTCGCACCACCGCGAAAAATCTTTCCGCGGTCGCGACGCTTTTTCCAGCCTTTCCGACACAAACTAATAGGCATGGGAAGGAAACCTCGTCTCGTTGACGGATGAGGGAACCAGAAATGGCCGAATGGAAAGACGACGAGCAACTCGCCGACGAGTATTCGATGGCAGGCGACTCGCGCATACTGGAGATCCTGTATCGAAGGCATGTCGGTTCGACCTATGCGTTCACGCGGCGGTATCTGGAAACACGCGAGGACGCCGAGGAGGCGACGTCGGAGACGTGGCTGCGAGTTTTCCGGGCTCTCCGAGCCGGTCAGTTCCGCGGCGCCGCGCGGTTCCGGTCGTGGGTGTTCGGGGTCTGCCGGAATGTGTGCCTGGAGCGGCGCCGTCAGCCAAAGCTCCCCACCCTGTCGCTCTCCGGGCTGATGGCCCGCGATGACCGGGCGCTTTTTCCGCCGGCGGTCGAGCCGGCCGGTCTGGTCGCCGATGCGCTAATCGCGCTCTCGGAGGATCATCGGTTGGTCTTGACGCTTTGCGACCTGCACGGACTTACGGCGGCGGAGGCCGCCGAGGTCCTGGATCGATCGGTGGCAGCGACAAAATCGCTCCATATCCGTGCGCGCCGGGCCTTGCGCGACGCGCTCCTACCCGAGATTCGGGACGAGTAGCGGCGAAACAAGGATGCGGAGGAACGTATGAGCGACGAGCAGATGGTAGAATTGATCGGCCTTGCGATCGACGACAGCCTGCCTGCGGCACTGCGCGGCTTCGTCGAGCAAACGTTGGCGTCCGATCCGCGGTTGGCCGAGGATGCCCGGACACTCCATGCTGTATCGGAGGCGCTGGCATCGCTGCCGTCGCCGCACCCGGACCCGTGGTTCGTGGAACGCGCCCTCTTCGGACTCCTTCGCGAGCACGACGCGGGTCGCACCGATACGGTGCTGCAGAGCGTGTGACGTGGCCGGAAGCGTTGCGGGCGCGCAGGACCGCAGCGTCGATAGCAATAGAATGAGTTAGCTTCCTCTCTATGAGGTTGCCGCAATCATCAACGATTACGTTAAGGAGAAGATATTCCAATGGCAGTAAAGACGCCGCAAGGGCTGATTTCGGGAGCGGCACGCAAGGACCTGTTTGAAGGCATCCAGATCGTTGGGAAGGCGGTCGCCACGCGAACGTCGCTCCCCATCCTGACACATGTGCGGATCGCGGCCGCGAATGGCCGGTTGTCGCTCATGGCAACGGACCTCGAGATGTGGATGGAGCATACGCTCGCCACCGCGTCGGTCCTCTCCGAAGGCGCCGCCACCGCACCGCAGCGTAACCTGACCGACCTGCTGGCGGCGATGCCGGACGCGGACGTGGCGCTGACGGTCGACGAGGACTCGAGCGCCCTGCATATGCGCTGCAACAAGGCCAACTACAAGCTGCTCGGCCTGCCCGCCGACGAATATCCGCTCCTGCCGCAGGTGGTGGGCGAGTCGTCCTTCGTCATCGACCGCGCCATCCTCCGCGAGGCCATCAAGCAGACACTGTTCGCGACGTCGTCGGACGAGACTCGTGCCATCCTGACCGGAGTCTTGCTTGTCTTCCAGGGGGAGACGGTCCGCCTCGTCGCCACCGACACGCACCGCCTGGCCGTGCGCGACTGCCCGGTCCGCAGCGGTAGCGGAAGTGCCAGCGCCATTGTCCCGGCGCGGGCGATGAGCGAACTGCAGCGCATCGTCGGAACCGAGGGCGGAGCGGTCGAGGTGGTCCTGTCGGCCAATCAGATCCAGTTCAAGGTGACCGACAGCCGCGGCGATACCACGCTGATCTCGCGCCTGATCGACGGCCAGTTCCCCAACTACGAGCGGGTCATCCCGACCACGGCCACCCGCGTCCTGACCCTCGAGCGCGAGCCCCTTGTCGCCGCGATCCGCCGCGCCGCCATTGTCGCCAAGGACAACTCCAACCGCATCGTCCTGCGCACCACGGAGGACGGCGAGCGCCTGACCCTGACAGCCGAGAGCGGCAGTGTCGGCAACGCCTACGAGGAGATCGAAGTCGCCCGCTCCGGCGACGACGACCCGGTCGAGATCGCCTTCAATGCCAAGTACCTGGCCGACGTCCTCTCCGTCCTCGACGGCGACGGCCTCCGCCTTGAGCTCACCGAGTCGCTCCGGCCGGGCGTGGTCAAGCCGACGGATAATCCGGAGTACCTGTGCGTGCTGATGCCGATGCAAGTGGTATGATCTAAATGGAATTCGAGTGGGATAACACGAAGGCTAACTCAAATTGGAAAAAGCATCGGGTTGACTTTCACGAAGCAGCAACTATCTTCGGCGACCCACTCGCGATCACATTCATCGATCCGGATCATTCCTTCGATGAGGATCGCTTCATTACGATCGGGGTGTCGCGACGTAGCCGCCTGTTGATTGTGTCGCACACAGACAGGCAAGAGCACGTGCGAATCGTCAGCGCTCGGATAACCACAAGACCGGAGCGGAAGCTATATGAAGAATGACAGTTCAAACGTTCAAGATGACGACCTTCGACCGGAATACGATGCCTCATCGCTGACTGGCGGAGTGAGAGGCAAGCACCTGGCGCGTTATCGATCCGGTACGAATCTTGTGCTTCTTGCTCCGGATGTCGCCGCGGCGTTCCCGAGTGAGGAGGCGGTGAACAACGCCCTTCGCTCATTGATCAAGTCGCGCGCCGAGTCCGTCAGTCCTGCTGCATAAGTCGGACGTCATCTTGCTAACCGCCGGCCCGACGGATAGCCCGGAGGTTCTCTGTGTGTTGATGCCGAAGCAAGTGGTGTAAGAAGTCCTGTGCTTCGTGGAATCCTCAATTGTTAGGCGGTAAAATGGTGACACAACGGTATTAAGGTGAACGAAAATGGCATCTCCAGACACTCTCGAAAAGCGCGTGGCAATATTGGAAGCTGAGGTCGCTCGTCTTAAGGGATCTCGTGATTCGTCGGCAATTTCCAAAACACCCTGGTGGGAGGAGATACGCGGGAAGTTCAAAGACCCTGCCTATGAAGAGGCAATGAGATATGGCCGCGAATACCGTGAATCTCTACGGCCGAGCGAGGATTGCGATAATAGGCTCGAATGAACAAACTTAATCGACTGCACATATGCGGATTTCGACGTCTTAAGGACGTCGATCTTGAAATTCGTCCAATGATGGTGATGATCGGGGCAAACGGCGTCGGTAAGACGTCTGTTCTCGACGCCGTATCCTTACTATCCGCTTCGGCCTCCGGAAACCTGCGAGAGAAGCTTTCGG
>JBKQWH010000431.1:0-3702 GCA_052139635.1 Capsulimonadaceae bacterium | reverse complement strand
GCTTCGCCACTACGGTGCTAACCTTCTTCATTGCCGGTCTCCTTTATCTCTTGCGCTTCAAAGCGCGTCGATAACTTGGGAGCGTACAGCATCCCGTCGGAGACCGGCCTTCTCATCCCATCTGTTTTCGACAGTTAACTTCCGGTTTGCCTGTCAGAACGAAGCCGCTCGCGCGGCGGACGCTGCCGCGTGTATAGGGACACGCCGTCGGAATTGTCCTCTTGAAGAACGGATGGGGTCGGAGGTAGGATGACGCAGATCGCAAGGCTTTTCAGGCAGAAATCGATCGAATTCCCATAGCACCCCGCATCCGCCGCACCCGCGAGCGGCTTCCTTCTGACGGCTGTATCGAAAGCGACCTCCCGAGGTCCAGGCTAACCGGAACAGTCGTGCCGTTCGCTTCCGATACAGCGCTAACGTAATTCGCCAGTAACCGATACGGACTGTGAGCTAGTGCGGCGCGGCTTTTAGCTTCTCCCGCCACTCCTTGGCCTTCTCTGGCTTACCCGACGCCTGATAGAGTCGCACGATCCGTTCGCCGGTGCTGTCCAGTTCATCCCTGTCGGAGGCTGCCAGTATCCGGTCTTTCCGCGCCACCATTCCCTGATAGCCGCTGATCAGCAGCGGTTCTGCTTCGGCGTATTTCTTCTGTCCCGCCAGGCAAGCGCCTAGCAGGCTCTCGTCGTAGTATCGCTGCCAGTCGTCCGGCTGAATCTTTCGGTTCGTCTCCACGGCTTCGCGAGCCAGAGGCTCGCCTTCGGCGAACTTACCCTGCGACAGATAGGCCAGAGCCAAGTCGGCCGCCGACACCGCCGTGTCCGGGTTGTCCGCTCCCAAGGTATGCCGTCGCCCCGCGAGAGCTTGCGCTACATAGGTTTCCGCCGCGTCGTACTTGCCGAGGTGCTGAGAGACTTCCCCCAAATTGTTGATCGCCGTCAGCGTGTTGGGATGCTCCGGACCCAGGACTCGCCGCTCGCTTCCCACAACCTGTCTGAAAAGCGGCTCGGCCTGCGCGTACTTGCCCTGGTTGTCATAGACAGTGGCTAGACCGTGCATGGCAGACAAGGTGTCGGGGTGCTCAGGGCCCAGGACTCGCCGCTCAATCTCCACGACTTGGATATAGATCGGCTCGGCCTGTGCGTACTTGCCCTGGCCGAGGTAGACGTCGGCTAGACAAACCATGGAATACAACGTGTCGGGATGCTCCGGGCCCAGAACCCGGCGTCGGATCTCCAGAGCCTGGTTGAAGATATCCTCGGCCTGCGCCTTCTTATCCTGGACGAGGTAGACGGTACCCAGATTATTCATCGCCCTTAGTGTGTGGGGGTGCTCAGGACCCAGCACTCGGCGCTCAACCTCCACGACTTGGATATAGAGAGCTTCGGCCTGTGCGTACTTGCCCTGGTAATAGTAGACGACGGCCAAGTCACCAATCGCCCTTAGCGTGTCGGGGTGCTCGGGACCCAGCACCCGGCGTGCTATCTCCACGACTTGGCTATTCAGCGCCTCGGCCTCTGCGAATTTTCTCTGACGGATGTAGCTCGCGGTCAGGTCTTTCATGGCGCGCAACGTGTCGGGGTGCTCGGGACCTAACACACGGCGTGCTATCTCTACGACTTGGCTATCGAGTGCCTCGGCTTCCGCGTACTTGTCCTGATCCAAGGCAACGACGCCAAGGTAGCGTGCCGTAACAAGAGTTTGCGGATTTTCATTTCCCAACACCCTCCGCCGTAATTCCAGCGCCCGCTCCAATTGCCTGCGAGCCTCTGGATAAACGCCCAGGCTCTCGTAGGCTCTACCGATGGTAGTGCGGATCGAGGCCTCGACCTCTGGCTGCTGGTTGAACTTTCCCTCGATCTTCGCCGCCGCCCGGTCCAACACCGTTCTCACTCTCAGGGCGGGATCGGGTTTTGTATCTGGCCCCGATTGCCTGGTATTGTCGGCCTGCGCCAGCAGGTCGTTCTCCAGGAAGTCGCTTGTGGCTTGGGCCACCGCTGCCGCCGTCAGCGCCCGCCTTGCCTCCCAGGTGCTGGCGATGATACCGGCGAGCAGGACGATAAACACTGCTGCCGCGCCCGCCACTAGTCCCTTATGCCGCTGGGCATACTTCTTCACCCGATAGGTGGTGCTTGCCGGTCGCGCCATGACCGGCTCGTTGCGCAGGTAACGTTGTAGGTCCGCCGACAGTTCGAGCGGAGCGGAGTAGCGCCGGGAGCGGTCTTTTTCCACCGCCTTCAGGACAATCGAGTCGGGATCACCTTGCAGTTGCCGCGTCAGGGCTGGTGGATCCGCGCCGCGATTCTCGGCCGTCTTCGTGGACGTATCGCTCCGAGTTCGCAGCATCGTGCTGGGTTTGGGCGGCTCCTCTTCGCGCAACAGCTTCAGTGCTTGATCGAACGGCAGCTTTTTGAAATCCAGCGGCAGCGCGCCGACCAGCAACTCGTAAAGGATGACGCCGAGCGAGTACACATCGGTGCGGGTGTCGATGTCCTGTCCTGCGGAGTCGGCTTGCTCGGGACTCATGTACTCCAACGTGCCAATGACGGTGCCGACACGGGTGTATATCGTCTGGTCGGTGAGCCGCTGCGAGGTCGCCTTCGCCACGCCAAAGTCAATGATGCGCGGCATCGGTTTGCCGTTCACTTCGCTTACCAGAATGTTCGAGGGCTTGAGGTCGCGATGGATGATCGCCTTCTGATGCGCGTGCTGCACCCCTTCGCAGACTTGGATGAACAGTTCCATCCGTTGTCGTGTCGTCAGTCTGTGCTTGTCGCAATAGGCCGTGATGGGCGACCCGGCGACATACTCCATCACGAAATAGGGGCGCCCGTCGGGCGTCGAGCCCCCGTCAAACACCTTGGCGATGTTGGGGTGATCCATCAGCGCCAGCGCCTGGCGCTCGGACTCGAACCGCGCCACCACGTCGGCGGTGTCCGTGACGGATCTTGTCAGTTTGACGGCGACCCTGCGCCGCACCGGCTCCTTCTGCTCCGCCAGCCAAACCTGACCCATTCCGCCTATTCCGATCAGTTCGAGCAGGGTGTAAGGCCCGATGACCTCGGCGGACGGGGACCTTCCCGAAAAACTCGACCCAGTCGCGGTTTCCGCGGCACCCCGAACGTCCCCCGATGTTTCGCCGTCTTCGTGCATAGCGAACCCCTCCGGCGCTGATGGCCGAACATTGCGCGAGTGTACTCAACAGTAGTAGGCATCCGCAACCGGAGAGTCGGAATCGAAAGGAAGGCTCGGATCGATCGCATCGGGAACGGAGGCAGGACCCGCAGGCGTATCGTCGGCCACCCGGAAATTACATAGCGGCGGGTCAGTTGGTGAAACATCGCGATTTCACTCATCGTCTCGCAAAAAGGCGAACAGACGGCGCACGCTTGTGCTATCGCCTTCCATGGTCTCCTAGATCACTCACTGACCCGTGAGCGTAATGTGGCGCCCATTCCAATCCCAAGCCACCCCTTGGTCCAAAGAGCCGATATTTGGTAGAACCTAGAAGATAGCAGAGATTTTTTATGCGTTTTTCCTTGCCGTACACTGCCGCTGCGGACCAGTCTCAGCCGCACACCATAAGTCTGAAGCTGCGCGACATGAACCAGCTTTTCAATTCGATGGACCCTTCTCCATTCATTGAAAAGGATCTCGACGACGACGCGGAAGAATTCATCGTAAGCTGGGCACAAGAATTCCCCC
>JBKQWH010000430.1:0-8878 GCA_052139635.1 Capsulimonadaceae bacterium | reverse complement strand
ACCTGCAACTAATCCCCCGCCCCGCGGACTGGGACAACACACCGAACGATCCAGCCGTCTACGCGGCTCGAACTAGGTCCGATCCGCGCACCGAATTGCTCGGCGAGCAGTTCGCGCAGGGCCGCCTGCACACCGACACCGGCAGCGACCATGGAACGCGCCTCACGGGGCTATACCGATCGGCCCGCGTGAGTATGGAGGAGAACGGGGCGAACACTCTCTACCTGGCCCTCGGGATGCTGGTTTGGTACGAGACACCGGCGAGCACGAGGCCACGGCGGTCACCGATAGTGCTGGTCCCGGCCGAAATAATTCGCAAGTCAATCCAGTCCGGGTTCATCCTGCGAGCAGGCGACGACGAACCGCAAGTCAATGTCACGCTGATCGAGATGCTTCGTCAAGACTTTGATATCGACGCGTCCGCGGCGGCCCTACCAGCGGACGAGCACGGGATCGATGTCCGCGAGGTGTTCACGCGCCTGCGGCGGGCGATCTCCCCGATGAGCCGCTGGGATGTTGTCGAGGACGCATTTCTGGGTCTCTTCTCCTTCACCAAGTTCGTGATGTGGCGCGACCTCAAGGTGCGGTCGGAGGAGCTAAAGCGCAACAAGACCGTCGACAGTCTGATGTCGGGCTCATTGACCTATAAACCACAAGCCGCAAAGACCGACGAAGCCTCGCTTGACCAAACCGTCCACCCAAACCAGATGTATTGCCCGATCAGCGCGGATTCGTCGCAACTCGCAGCTATTCGGAGAGCCGGCGCCGGCGAGAGCTTCGTGCTGCACGGCCCGCCCGGAACGGGAAAATCTCAGACCATCACCAACATCATCGCACATGTCCTGGCCTCCGGCAAGACTGTCCTCTTCGTGGCGGAGAAAATGGCCGCACTGACGGTGGTGCAACGGCGCCTGAAGCAGATTGGCCTCGACCCGTTCTGCCTGGAGTTGCATTCGAACAAGAGCCGCAAGAAGGACGTCCTGGATCGTCTGGCCCTCGCTCTCGATGTCGATGCGCCGACGGCTTCCGAAGAGTGGGCGGTTGAAGCCGACCGGTTGAAGACGACACGCGACGCGTTAACCGGCTATGTGGAAGCCGTTCACCGGCTCCACCACATCGGCCTATCCGTCTTCGATGCGATCGGCCGGCTCGAAGCGCTGCGGGGGGTCCTCACGCCCCCTCGTTCCGCCGAAACGCCGTCGGGTCCGTCGAAGCCCGCTGTCCGGTTCAGCCCCAGCGATATCGCGGCCCTGGACCCGGAGCGCCGGCGCGAATGGGCCGACCGCGTTCGACAACTCCGGTTGACCGGGTCCGAGTGCGGCCCGATCGCGGGGCATCCCCTAACGGGTATTGACACGCGCGAATACTCCGCGCAACTTCGTCCACGAGGCGAGGCCGCCGTCGCGGCACTGCGCCAGGCGCTCAACCGCTTGAGATCGGCCACGCTCCCGGTCGCCCGTCAGTTCAGTCTTGAGGCCCCCACCCCGATCGCGGGGAGACCCGCAGCCAACCGCGACCTTCCTCCCCATGAGAAGGAGCCGGGTGAAGCGTTGTCCCGCACCCAAATCGAAGTACTCGTTGAGGCTGCTAAACTCCTGCTCACAACGCCTACCCTTGCGGCCGCGTTGCGTGCGAATGACTGGGACATCCGGCAAAGCCAAATCCGGCAGTGGGTCGCGCATGGCAAGGCACGCGACGCGCTCCGTCGACACGTCCTGTCGACCTACTCGCCACAGGCCCTGCAGCTCGATATCACCGCGCTCCAATCGACGTTGCGCGAGGCGGATGAGAGCTGGTTTCTCCCCAGGTGGATCAAGCGCACTACGATCGGCAAGGCGCTTGCCGCGGTAACAAAACCCGGCGCGGCCAAACCCAAAGACTTTGCCGGAGATCTCGACCGGCTGCACCGGCTGCTCGCGGAAGAACGAATCCTGAGCGGAGCCATCCTGCGCGCCCGGGAAGTTCTTGGCCCGCTCTGGCAGGACAGCGAGGCGGACTGGGACGCGGTGGACGCGGCTGCTCGGTGGGCCGAACAGGCGCGGAAGCTGAGCCAGCGGTTAGCCGATGTCGATGGAGGCTCGCACATTGACGCGGCGGGCTACCGTGACCGGATTGCCGGCCTCGTGACCGAGCGCCAGGAGGACCTGGCCGAGGCCGGAGTCCTCGGGCTGCAGTTCCGGACCCTGGTGGAGGCGAACGAGGCGGCCATCGCCGCCTGGATGGAACTCGTGCAGGCGCTCAGGGTCGGGCACCCCGAATCTCCCGCGCCGTTCCAAGGGGACGGTTGGAGTGATGCAGGTTCCTACGGCTGGTTCGACCAGATGGAGGATCGGTTGAGCGGCTATGCCGAGCACCTGGGGGAATTGCGCACCTGGTGCACCTGGCGAAGTGTGCGCGCGCAGGCGATTGCGGATGGCCTTGGGGCGGTGGTCCGCGGGTACGAGGCGGGGACGGTCGAGCCCGACGAACTCGAGCCGGCCGCCGAAGAGGGGCTGTTGCACGTCTTTGTGGAGACAGCCATTGCCGAGGACCCCCTTCTGCGGTCCTTCTCCCGTGCCCTCTTCGAGGATCGCGTGGCCGGGTTCCGGGCGCTCGACGACCACTTCACAGAGTTGACCCGGCGGGAAGTTCGCGCACGAGTCGCCGCGCGAATCCCACGGGCCGCGGAGCTTTCCGGACGCGCTACGACCGGGTCGGAAATGGGCATTCTGCAACGCGAAATTCGCAAGCAGCGCGGCCATCTGGCCCTGCGTGAGTTGTTCCAGAAAATCCCCAACCTGCTGCCGCGTCTCAAGCCGTGCCTCCTGGTAAGCCCCATGTCCGCCGCACAGTACCTGGACCCCGCGCAGCCGCCCTACGACCTGGTGATCTTCGACGAGGCGTCGCAGATGCCAACCTGCGACGCGGTCGGAGCCATCGCGCGCGGTCAGGAATGCATCGTCGTTGGCGACCCTAAGCAGCTCGGTCCGACGCGATTCTTCTCAAGCCAGCAAAGTCAAGACGACGAAAGCGTGGAGGTTCCGGAGCTCGAGAGCATCCTCGACGACTGCCTCGCGCTCTCGATGCCGCAGACTCACCTGCAGTGGCATTATCGGAGCCGGCATGAGAGCCTGATCGCCTTCAGCAACCGGCAGTACTACGACAACCGGCTGTTAACATTCCCGTCGGCGGACGACCTCGCAACCGCGGTGCACTGGCGCCCCGTGGAGGGTACTTACGATCGCGGCGGATCTAAACAGAACCGGGCGGAGGCGGAGGCGGTCACTGCCGAGATCGTGCGGCGCCTGGGCGATCCGGGGCTGCGGCAGCACTCCATCGGCGTCGTGACCTTCAGCAGGCCCCAGCAGCAGCTCATTGAGGACCTGCTCGACGAGCAACTCCGGGCGAACCCCTCGCTGGAGGAACTCGCAGGAGGAGGCGACGAGCCTGTGTTCGTCAAGAACCTGGAGAATGTCCAGGGCGACGAGCGTGATGTCATCATCTTCTCCATCGGGTACGGCCCGGATTTAAACGGACGGGTCAGCATGAACTTCGGACCACTCAACCAGAACGGCGGGTCGCGGCGCCTTAACGTGGCGGTGTCTCGCGCGCGCCGGGAGATGCTGGTGTTCACGTCGCTCCGGGCGGAGCACATCGACCTGTCGCGGACGAGCGCGGAGGGTGTGAAGGACTTGAAGGCATTCCTCGAATATGCCGAGCGTGGCAAGGGCACTCTGGCATCGCAATCGATATCGCTGACAGCCGTCGACCCCGAGTGGGAGTTTTCTGAGCAAGTGGCGCGCGTACTGCGGGCTCGAGGCCATCTCGTTCACACTCAGGTGGGGTGTTCAGGATACCGGATCGACATCGCGGTCGCGGACCTGGCGGTCCCCGGCCGTTACTTGCTCGGAATCGAGTGCGACGGCGCCACGTACCACCACGCCAGGACCGCGCGCGACCGGGATAAGCTGCGCCACTCCGTTCTCACGCAACTGGGTTGGCGGCTTCACCGCACCTGGTCCACCGAATGGTGGCACGACCGATCACAGGAGATCGATCGAATCGAGGCGGCGATCGCGGCCGCACGCGCCGCTTTACAAAAGTCCGGCCCTCCCTCTCCAGGTCAGTCCGACGGCCGGGGCGGTGCTCCGGCAGCCGGCGCTCCGGATCAAAGAGAGACCCGCAAGGCCTCCACCACTCCCACCCTATTCCAGGAGAGGGACTGGGACGAGGTGCCGGATTCCCCTCCCAACACGTCGGGATCTCAATCAAAATTCGCAATGTATCCGCAGAAGTCGACTGAGGCGGAGCCGTACCGAGTCTGGTCTGCCCCCGAGGCAGGGCCGCCCGACGCATTCTACTCTTCCAACAGCGACTCGATGGTCCTGGCCCAGGTTCGGGAGGTCGTTGCGGTGGAGGGCCCCATTTCGGCAAACCTGCTGGCCCGGCGCGTGATCGGCGCCTGGGGCATGCGCCGCGTCGCGAGCCGGATCGAGGCCCGGATCAGGGAACTGTGCGCCGGCTCCGGACTACGGATGACTCACCACGGGGATCTCGAGGTCTACTGGCCGCCGTCACTGGATCCCGAATCTTACACCTGGTATCGAACTCCCGGCCCTGATCCGGAGGGCCGCCGCGAAATCGAGGACCTGCCTCCCGAGGAGATCGCCAACGCCGCACGGGAGATCCTCGCCTCTCTCATCAGCCTTCCTGTCGACGACCTCATACTTCCGGTCGCCCGCATCTTCGGCTTCGCCCGCACGGGAGCCGATGCGGCGGACCGCATCCGGTTTGGAATCGGTCTTCTCGAGGAACGCGGCCTCGCCCGATTCCAGAACGGGCGGGTCGTGTACACCGGATAGCCTTTACATGTAGAGTAGGTTAGCTTAAAAAGAGAATAGAGTATAGAGTCGTCATGAGTACAGAACGGTCTAATCAAAGTGCTTCGGAAAATCTGGATAACGTGTGGCCGCCCCCGATCAAGGATGCCGGGCATGATCGCGAATTGCGGTACGCCGAGGTATCTGTCGTGCGAGCCCAAAACCGTCTGATCATAATCCATAGAAGACTTCGTACGCAATTCGTCGGTGTGCTAATCGTGATACTGTTCGCCCCATTTTTAGCCGAGTATTGCGGCTATCGAATTATCGTGGCAACTACGAGATCTCTTTCGGTTGCCAAGATCCAGCAGTATTACCTGCTCGTTCGTCTGCAACAAACAGGTAGTAACCAAGCGGACGGAGATCTATACCTACGACCGCCTGGCACGGGTGCCCCCAGGCTGTTTCGACGGATGGTATAATCAAGCCGAGGGAGATCAAGGGAGATCATGGCAAAACCGTTCGATATCGCGACCAAGTTCCTGGTCGACGCCGACCCCGCAGCATGGATGAAGCTGCTCAGCTTGTCCGGAGTACCGACGGAGATTCTCGACACGGATCTTTCGACATCGATCCAGGCGGATAGAATGATCCAGGTTCGAAATCCGGATTATGTGTTTAACCCGGAGTTGCTGGCAAACTATAAGCCCAACACGGTGGATTTGCTGTTTGACTATAACTCCAGGGCGCGTAGCAAGTTCGGCCAGATGGTGTGGACGGCGGCCATATTGTTACGTCCGGATGCTCAGGGTCCCAGGATGACCGGGCTGATGAGCGACGATACCCTGGATTTTCGCTTCAAGGTCCTTCGCGTGTGGGAAATCCCGTGCGACGACCTGCTTCGAAGCGGTTCAGTGGCGCTCCTGCCGCTTGCGCCGATCTCGAAGGTTGCGACGCCGGATCTACCCGCCGTCCTGCGCGAAGTTCGGAACCGCACCGAGGCGCAGCAGCCGGAACTGAGCGATCGAATACTGTGGCTTACGTATACGCTGCTGAGCCTCAGCCATGACAAAGCATCGATTCGCGAACTGATGAAGGGAGTGTGGGCAATGAACGATTGGGTACTGGAATCCAGCCTCGTAAAGGACTTGTTGGAAGAGACCGAAGCCAGAGGTGAAGCCAGGGGTGTGGCGAGAGGTAAGGCCGAGGGAAAGGCGGAGGGCAAAGAGGAAATTGTGTCGCTGTTGCTCGAACAGCGCTTCAGTACACTACCGGACACGATTACGGCCCTCCTGGATAGGCTTTCATCCGAGCGGATGAATGACCTGGTGCTGGCGCTCCCAGGTTTTAGCAGCCTCGACGATCTCGTCGTCTGGCTAGCGGATCGGATAAACGACTAGTTTGCCACCGGGTGAGGTCGGCACGGTCCAGTTTAGCCGCAGCATTGACGCGCCCACGTCTACGTCCCCATACGTCAATTACTACCTCTGGGACACGTCGAACAACCTGTGCCAGTCGCGCAGCGACGAGGTTTACGATGGGAGCGGCAATGTGAGGATGAGCATGATGCATTGTTTTGAACTGTGATGCATCTGATTAAATGATGAGGATGATACATATCCGGCTTACCCAACACCAATCTGCTTCTTCACCCGAGGGAGACGGCTGCGGATAATACCGCTGAGATAGTATAATGACCGCAGAGCGAATACTTGGAGGACAAATCTCATGACGTGGCGAACGGTCATAACGGGGGGTGCGGGTTTCTTAGGTTCACACCTCGCGGACCGTCTTCTCAGTGAGGGTATGGATGTCGTAGCCGTCGACAACCTGATCACGGGGTCGATGGATAACATCGCCCACCTTGCAAACGAACCCAGGTTCGAGTTTATCGAACAGGACATTATTAAGCCGTACGACGTCCCCGGACGTGTCGATGCCGTATACCATTTCGCGTCGCCGGCCAGCCCGGTCGATTATCTGGAGCTACCGCTCGAAACTCTTCTTGTCGGCTCGATGGGGACCCACAACACGCTGGAGCTCGCGCGCCGGAAGGACGCCCGGATCGTACTGGCATCCACGTCGGAGGTCTACGGAGACCCGACTGTTCACCCCCAGACCGAGGAATACTGGGGAAACGTAAACCCGAACGGCACTCGATCTGTCTACGACGAGGCCAAGCGATACGCGGAATCCGTCACGTTTGCGTATAAGCGGCTGTACGGGATGAACTGCAAGATCATTCGCATCTTCAACACCTATGGACCCAGGATGCGAGTTAAGGACGGCCGTGTGGTCCCTACATTCATCACTCAGGCACTCCTTGGCCGGCCGCTAACCGTTTTTGGGACCGGCACTCAAACGCGTTCATTTTGCTACGTGTCGGATCTCATCGACGGCATAACTCGAATGTCGTTGTCCGAGCAGTCCGGTCCCATCAACCTGGGGAACCCGCTGGAATTGACAATGGTTCAGTTTGCAGAGGAGATCCTCAAATCGACCGGAAGCGAGTCCGCGATCGAGTACCACCCGCTGCCGACCGCCGACGACCCCCGGCAGCGGAATCCAGACATTACCAAGGCCCGCGCGCTGCTGGGATGGGAGCCGTCTGTGTCGCTTGCGACAGGTCTTGCGGCGACTATTGGCGATTTTCGAACCAGACTGGGTCTGGCAAGCTAGCATAACGGCACCACGCCTCGAGAGACGACTTTGCAGATTCGACAGGAGACAACTCAAAGCCAAACTCAGGTGCAAAAGATTGGACCGCACCTGATCCAGGCGAACGCGCTGCTCCAGTGCACCAATGCGGAGCTGCTCCAGATGATTGAGGCGGAGCAGCAAAGCAACCCTGCCCTGGACGGTGTGGACTCCGGCCCTGTCTCCGAGTGCTCCCTCTGCTCTCTTGCGGGAGTGGCCTGTCCCCCCTGCCCTTTCGTGCGCGGGCCGGCAGATAATACGCCGGGCATCGATGCCGAGGCGGCCCCGGAGGACGATTTTCGTTTCATGATGGGCGGTAGCGACGAGGCGCCGGACGAGCTCGATGCTTTTCCGACACATCAAGTCGTCACACAAACCGGAGCCGCCCAGGACCAGGGCCAGTACAATCCCGATTATGACCCGCTGCTTGCGGCTGCCGCGCCGGTGTCATTGGCAGAACAACTCGTCAGCCATCTCAAGGCTTCAGCCGATGACATGGCGGATGCACTCCTCATGGAATACCTGGTCGACTGCCTGACCGAACAGGGCTACCTGCGTATCGATATGGACGAGGCCTGTGTGGTGTTGGGCACCTCGATAGAGGCCCTTGAAGGTGGAATCGCCCGCCTCCAGGCCTGTGACCCGCCGGGGATCGGTGCGCGCAACCTGCGAGAGTGTCTCCTGCTGCAGCTTGAGCATTTGCGGGAGTCCGGCGACGAGGAGTGTTACGACACTGTTGCCGAGGTGATGGTCCGCGACCACTGGGAACTTTTCACTCAGCGCCGCTTTCCCCGCATTGGCCGGATCCTCGGCGTAACGGCCGAGCGAGTGGAGGAGGCTGTGGCCTTCGTGCAAACCCGGCTGACGCCCTACCCCGCCAGCCAGTTCCGGCAGCCATGGATCCACCGGCCCGACTCAGCCAGCATGGCGATCCGGCCCGACGTCGCTATTGTGCGCACTCCAACGGGATTCAAGGTGGACCTGCCGGGGACCGAAAACATCAACCTACAGCTCAGCCCCTATTACCGAGGGCTCTACGACACCATCCGGGAATCCCGATCGGTCGGCCACACCGCGCCGCTGCCGCGCGACCTGCAAAAGCATGTCGTGGAGTATGTCGAGCGCGCCGACCTGTTCCTGAAAAACGTGCAGCGTCGACAGGGGACAATCCAGCGGATCGCGATGGCCCTCGTGGAGCATCAGCAGGGCTTTCTGGAAACAGGGCGCCGCGCCTTCATCCGTCCGCTCACACGCACGATGCTTGCCCACCAGCTCGGCATGCACGAGTCCACCATCAGCCGCGCCCTGCTGCACAAATACGTCCAGTTGCCGTCGCAGGAAGTCGTGCCGTTCGACATCTTCTTCGGGAGCGGCTCGAACGT
>JBKQWH010000429.1:0-20089 GCA_052139635.1 Capsulimonadaceae bacterium | reverse complement strand
CTCGCCTTCACGTTCGGGATGTCGCTAAGCAAGCACGACCAGCGAAGAACGATGGTCGTGGCTGACAGCAATGCCAAACGCCACGGCGACAGCGACTACTCTCGTCATGCCCGCCGCAAATACAACTGTAACCGCGAACTATACCGGCACCGGCCCGACCACATACACGCTGACGGTGGATAACGGCCAGGGCTCGGGCAGCTATACCGCTGGTACCGTGGTGGACATCTCCGCCAATCCGCCACCGTCGGGTGAGGAGTTTACGGACTGGACCGGGGCGGCCGTATCGACCGCCACATCGCCCTCCACCACGATCGCTATGCCCGCCGCGAACACAACGGTCACCGCCAACTTCGCGGCCGCTCCTCCTCCGCCCGTGCCGTTCCCTGTCTCCAGTCACCCGCGTCTTTGGGTTACCCCCGCCGACGTGACACGCCTGCAGGGATGGGCGGTGTCCAGTAACCCGGTGTGGAATGCTTTAGAGGTTGTCATCAATGAGGCCGTGTCCGTTCACGACAACGACTACTTCCCCGGCGGCGTCGCCGCCAATCCGTATCCCGATCCTGGCGATACCCAGGGTTACGGCACGCTCGGGACGAATACGAACCTTACGTCCAACTCCGAACAATGGGCGGTCGTGTTGGCCTTCGGATCTCTCGTCGATCCGAGGGCTTCAAATCGATTGCGTGACGCAAAGGACGCACATGACCTGCTGATGTACGCAATGAACCTGGCCGTTCTGGGACCCAATTCGGGCCAGCCGTTTCAGGACCCGTTATTTCCGATCTACAATCGGTCGAATCTGACGGGTCACCAGTGGGGACTGATTGTCGACTGGCTTTACAATGCCGTCGATGGATCAGGGAATCCGATTCTCACAGCTTCCGACAAAGCGACTATCCGCAAGGTGTTTATGCTGTGGTGCAGCGAGTGCGATAATCCGAATACCTCCGGCGCGTATAGCCCTCAGCTTCCCGGTATCATCAACAACCTGCAGCTTTTGCCGGACAATCTTCCGTACCGCTACGCGTCGAACAATTACTTCCTCGGCCATGCCCGGGAGATGACGACCATGACGCTGAGCTTCGACCCGGCGGACGATCCTCCGCTCAATACAACAATCGCGCCGTCGGTGATTGGAAATTCACTCCGAAGTTACATCGGCGATGTCAACGGGGCGTGGCTGTATCAGGAGTTCGCCATGATGGGGGACCCGGCCGTTGCGGCTAACGCGCTGGGCGTGCCGAACAATCCAACCGGGGCAGGGTTCGGGCTGGCCAGCGGCGGGCTTCCGCCGGAGGGCATGCTTTATGGCCATTCCTTCGGGTTTGTTCTGGGTCAGTTGCTGGCCCTGCAAACGGCCGGATTCAACAACATAGCCTATACCGGACCGCAGGTCGGCTTGATCGGAGCGCCAGTTTGGGATCGGTTCGTGAAGGGCTTCATGTCGTCGCTCACGCCGACCTCCTTCGTTCCACCCAGCGAGCCGTATCTGGGACCGGTTTACGAACAAATGGCCTACGGTGACCTGCTGCGCCTTTGGGTGACGCCCGATGCCATGATTCCGTTCGCCCTCGTGTCTCTGATCGACCATGAGAACGGCGGCATTACGGTGCACGACAACGCCGCTCGCTGGTTCGCGACCAACGTTGTTCCGGGCGGCTACCTCAACAACATCAGCGATCCATACACCTGGGGTGTCGACCAGTCCCTGCTGTATTTCATGTTGATGGACCCATCGGCCCCGGCTCCCACGGACCCGCGCCCCGCCTGGCCGACCTACTTCTACGATCCCCCGGCGGGCCGCATCGTCGCGCACACGGACTGGACCACGCCCGGCACCTTCTTTAACTATCGCGCCAGTTGGATCTCGATTAACCATCAGGATGGCGATGCCGGCCAGTTCGAGTTCTTCCGAAACGGTGAGTGGTTGACCAAGGGCATGAGCAACTACGACAACAACAATCTGGGGGAGAATACGCCGTACCACAATACTCTATCGCTGCAGAACTGGAGTCCCTATGGTACTCCGTACCTCCAGTGGTTCCAGGATACGGAGTGGACTGCCGGAAGCCAGTACATGGAAGGCACGGACGCTGGCGACCCGACCACTCTCGCCAGCACTGGACCGGGGTATGTCTACGCCTCGAGCAACCTGACCAATCTGTACAACTTGATCCCGGACGTTTTCAACCCGGAGGCCAACGCTTCGGATGTCACTCAGGCGACGCGGTCCATCGTCTGGCTTAACAACGACTATATTGTCATCTACGATCGGGCGACGACCGTCCACACGGGGCTATTCAAGACCTTCAGCCTGTGCCTGATCGATAATCCGGTGATTAAAGGCAGCGTTTCCACGGAGACGCTTGCCAGTGGACAGCATCTTTTCACGCAGACACTCCTACCGCAGGACGCTACCCTGTCTTCGGCCCTGACGTCGGTTAATCTCGATACCGTCGCCGATCTCGAGCCCACGCAATACACATTGACGGTGCAGGACCCCACCGATCCCGCCGATACCCGCTTCCTGCACGTGCTGCAGGGAGCAAATGCGGGTGCGCCAATGACGACGGCGACTTATGTGCAAAGCACGTCCGGCGTGGACTTCGACGGCGCCGTGTTCGGGACATCGGCCGCGTTCTTCCCGCAAAGCGCGACCGCGGCCTTTACGGGAACCACGCTGACCATCCCTACCGGCGTCACGCAATTGATGGTCGCCGGCCTGGCGCCCAACGGAACATACTCCGTTGCCGTCCACGCCTCGGGGAGCAACAACGTGCTGTCCATCTCGCCGGCTTCTTCGGGTACGGCAGCGGACAGCGCCGGACTTTTGACAATCACGCCTTAGCCTCGAGCCATGTTTGCATAGGGCCGACCACCGGGATAGCATCCCGGTGGCCGGCCTTTTCCGTGAGCCACGCCAGCCACGACGATCGCTGCGCATAGCCGCAAGTGAAGTGAGATGTAGCCCAAAATCCGCTATCAAGAATTCCGGTTTCCATCTTTTCCGTCCTTTCCGTGGCTAACATCCCTGATTCCGGATGTCCGACGTCGCCGCCCACGACATTTTTCACGATGAGACTCACAGAACGGCAGAGAAATTGCAGGGAGACTGGATTGAGACGGTGAATGCTCGGCGCCAACATGCCCGGATCGAACACGCCGAGTGACATCTCTCCAACGGAGGAGAAAATGGCATACGACGTTCATATCGTACGAAGCGATAATTGGCTAAACTCGGAATCCCGCCCAATCCCCAAGATCGATGTCGATAAACTCATATCCGATGATTCGGAACTGGATTGGTCCAGGGTCGACTTTTCCGACATGCTCAATGAGGCCGGGGTCATTGCAAGGTACTATGCAATTCTCTGGCATGGAGAGCCGACATTCATGTGGTATAAGTCTCGCATTAAGTGCACTGACCCGAGTCATGATGAGATACGAAAGATGGTCGTCATGGCGGGAAAACTCGGCGCCAAGGTCTTCGGGGACGAAGACGAGCAATATGTCCTCGTAAAGACCGACGACGGCGAAGTGTTGCGGACACGCGGCTAACAGCGTATCCCGGCAGCAGCAGTGCGCTTGAGATATTAGTGAGCGAACTGCGTGGTTTGTCGAATCACACCGGCGCGGCAGCAGGGTGCGAACGCTCAACCGCGCCTTCTCAAAGGCTCCTCCAAAGCCGAAACCGGGGTTATCAAGCAACTCGCCGTACTGCTCGACCCAATCGCGGATTCGAATGCGGTCGATCTTCGAGCAGGCCAGCGCAACTTCGCGGATGTCCTCGCGATCCCTGGGACGGGGTAAGGTCCGAGTCGGCGAGGGCATCTGGGAGGTCGCGTGCGGCGGGGATATGACGGATAGGACGGACTCTTCCGCCTGGCTGCGGTATACTCAGGGCATGAGACCCCGCACAGAGCGCTCCTCATTCTTGTATGCGTGGATCGCCGACGATCCCCTGGCATGGGTTCGATTCCTGGGAGTCCGCGCCGGAGCGAAGCGACGGGGGCGGACATTACGCCCTCCGCAAGGAGTCCCGGCGAAAGGCGCAGATACACTCGATGATAATCTGACCGTCCGATTCACGCCCGACGGTGACGTTGTTGTTGGAGACCCGTCTGCTTATGATCCGCCGAAAGAAATCACCGGCGACCCGTACTCGCTGAAGGCTCCCGTGTGGCGCCGCATGAACTTGCTCACCACATCCTCCGCATACAAGCGCTAACGGCTGCGGAGCCCGAAGACAAACAGCGTGAGATATGGATGCGTATGCGCGTGCTCACGGGCCTTAAGTATAGCGCCGAAGAAACAAATGACATCATGAATGGAGTGTGCTCAATGGAAGCTCTGCGTAAATCCACCACCTACAGCCAGATCGTCGAACAGGGCCGTTTGGAAGGGAAGTTAGAGATGGTGGCCAAAATGCTGCGACGTCGATTCGGGCCTCCGAATGAGGCTCTTGCCGAGCGTCTTGCTACTCTGTCTGCAGACCAGCTTGACAATCTGGCCGAGTTGCTCATGACCATGCCCGACGCGTCCGATTTGACGCGCTGGCTTTCGACCCAGCCGCCGGCCGCCGGGGCGTGACGATGGCAAACGACCGCCGAGGCTTCCGCCTGGCCGACGCGCGCTGACGACGAAGTTTACTCCCGGGACTTCGCCCATTTCCATAGTAGTATCGTCCTTGGCGGATGGCTCCTACCGACGCCTATTTTGGATCACTGCGAACGACTGCCCATCGGAGCTGTGTACACGTGACCAAATCAGCGTCGACTTGGGACCTCGCCTCAGTACGACTCATTGCGGCCCTCACCGCTTCGCTTCGGATCGTCGTGCAAACGGATTGGAGGAGACCTGTGAACGAACACCAGCAAGGGTTTGTTAACGGCTTGTGCGCCTGGAATCCGGCTCGCATGTCCGGTGCACTTCAAGCGATGATACGTGAGCTGTTCGACATCGAACCATCGAAATCGCTCACCCAACAGACCGACGCTCAGTGCGCCTTGCTGTTATGGGCGTTTCTGCTCGGAGGAACCGACAGGCACGACGTGACCGTCGACCGCAAGCGCACTGGCCTGTGTCTCAGTACGGAATATGTCGGTAACGGCGAAGATGTATTGACGGCAAGATTAGGGTTCGAGGTACGCGATTTCGTTCCGAAGTCGCTGCGTGTGGCGTGGAGCAGAATGGACTACGCCGGCAGCATCGACCTTCCACGGGATCGAATTGCCTGCCCAGTTCCCCTTTTCCGAGAGGAAGGCTGGACCAGCGAAACGCCCGACCAATGGAAACGTCCCTACGACCGAGCCATCCAAGCCTACATAAAGTCATTGCGCGAGGTTTGGACCCCGATCACAAGTTCCACACAGTTTTCACCCTCGGAATGGGACGCTGCCTGGGGAGATGCGGAGCTGATCCGGGTTTCCGACGATGTGCTCGGCCGATGTCCGGACAATACGCGCGAGTTCCTGTCTCGGTACCGCGTCCCGGCAACCATCGAGATTGGCATCCTGAAAGTGCACCTCATCCCGATGTCGACCGAGTTGGAGCCCTATGACGAGTTGTGTCGCCAACTCGCCATAGGCGAAATCGATATCGATGGAGGCGTGGTCCTTGTCTGTCTCATCGATTCCGTCACCGGGAAACTCTCAGCCGTGTGCCCTGATGACCGCGATGATAGGGGCGTGAACCTGAATCGGGACCTGGAAACATTTCTCCGATGCCTCCTCACAGCCTTCCAATGGCAGAAATCCGTGGACAGCGGCGGCGGTTTGTCGCCAAAGAATGTGAAGGCTCTGCGAACGGTCTTACAAGAGCTCGATCTGCCGGCGGTCAAGAGCGCCAATACCTGCTTCTGGTCGATGTTCCTGCGCGTGTTAGCGATACATAACGGGTAGCGTGTTCAATGTTCCGCGTGCAAGTCTATTGATCAAACAGCGAACCACTGTCTCGGGTAGAATCCGATTATGAAAACCTACTCCAACCCTGGACAAGTGACTTTTGAGGGACCGATACTGCAATCAACCGACGTACCCAACTCGAGCGCATTCATCGACTACCCATTTTCCGTGGAGACTCATTTCGGCACGAAGGGGAGAGTTCCTGTCAAGGCCACTTTCGACGGCGTCCCCTACAGCGGCAGCCTGGTCAAGATGGGGCCGGGGAGCCACTGTATCCTCATCCTCAAGGAGATCAGGGAACAGCTCGGAAAAGGCAGGGGGGATATCGTGTCCGTAACCGTGGAACTGGACGAAACTCCGAGAACGGTCGAGGTTCCCGACGACCTCGCAAGCGCGATATCCGGCGATTCCTCGGCAAACGCCCTCTGGGAAGGCCTGGCATACTCCCATCGCAAGGAATACGTGGCGTGGGTGGAAGGGGCCAAGCAGCTAACAACGCGGAATGCGCGGATCGCCAGGACGGTCGAGATGCTGCGGAACGGCGTCAAGCAGGCAAGGTAGATTATTCCACTCCTCGACCAGCCGGTCTACGAAATGGTAGCCTTACCCGACGGCCTTATTCAACTCCTCTTTTCGCATTGTATAATGAACGGCATGAGTGAAACCACACAGTGTCGTTCCGGGCAGTAGCGACTTCGCGTTCTCGCCCGACGGGCGTGCTGCGTGCAACGACCCGGCAGGAAGTTTCTGCCACCCCGGCTTCTCGCCCTGCGGCGACCTGTTTGCGTGCGCCCACCTCAATCGTCTGGAACTGTGGTCCTGGCCCGGTGGACGCTGCCTCCTTGCGGCCCGCCTGAGTAGCCGCGCCTGCGACCTGCGCTTCGACCCCGCCGGCAGCACGTTCCTTGGCGTCGCCTTCACCCGCCAAACAGCCCCGTACCGGTTACTGACGGAGCCCTCATGCGGCGTTGAGCACTCCCCTTCCCTACCTTCCTTGGGCGTGGCCGTCGTCGCCGGTATCGGAGCCAGGCGATTCCGGCTTTCTTCTTCTGTCGACGGACCGCCCGGGGTCGGTGGTAAGCCGCTCGCCGGAGCAGCAGTATTGTTGCCTGCGGCGGGTATGGGAGTGGATGACAGGCCGGGCCAGCCAGACGTCGGTTCGGTCACCCTGATGACCGACACCTACTTTACGACACGAAGACGCTCGATCTCCGCCGCCGTGAGATGCTTGATCCTACGCTGAGCCATATTCACGCCCGCCAGCTTGATCTTTACCATCAACTGGTCGCGCGTCATGTTCAGGATTGCCGCTGCCGAATCGATGTTCTGTGTTCGGTCTGCCGCTTGTTTCATTTTGGACTGGTCCTTCCTCACAAGTTCCCATGTTGAGACTTGATTGAGGGTGACATTATCCCACATTAGCGTGCCGAATCGCCGTCGCACGCCGATCTCGCATCATTAACCGGCCACCGCAAGCATCTTCAGAAGTGTCTCATGCGGAAAAGAGGTGTGATAGTTCAGCTTATCGGCCAGCGGAGCAAACGTCGAGTTGAGCTTTGGATATCGAATGCACAGCGCCGTCAACGCGTCAACTTGACCGCCACGGATGGTTCGTAGGCAAGCAGGGCCGACGGCTTCGACGGCAGATGCCCGTCCAGCGCGTCCGCAAAAACCTGATCGTCTCAACTGCTGCTCCGGAGCAGCTCAACAGCCCGTTTGAGTTGACGCTGCGCAGCGGCGGAGTCGCCCGTATGCGCGGCGAGCATGTAGCGTAGCAAGGGTCAGCCAGCGGATCTACCTCGTAGGGAATGCGCCGATGAAGCTGCGATCGTGTCCGGCTTTGTCGCCGGCGTCCCCACAACCCACGGCGACAAAGCCGTGCTATAATGGGCAGGGACAGTTTTTCGATCACATAAAGTAGCGTACATTTCATGTTAATCGGAGACCATACAGGTCGTTCCATGCACATCCGAAAGGCATTCGTTGCAGGCCAGTTCCTTCGCAATGCGATCGGAGAACCCGGAACTCATGAGAGAGAGGTAAGTAAATGAAAGTACTCGCAACGGTGAGCGCATTAGCGCTCGTTCTTACAGTCAACCTGGTTATCTTCTCACGTCCGGCAATCGCGGCCGTTACGTCTCCGGGCAGCGCGGTTGTCGTATGGGACGGACATGGAGCCGGATGGACGAACCCGACCACATCGACCATTCAACCGGAGGCGACGGACGTCCACGACGGCAAGACGGCCCTTGAGTTCAGGTTTAGCGGCAACGGGCACTGGCTTGGCGCGGGTTGGAACTGGTTGGGTTTTAAGAAGGGCCCCTTCGGCACCGATATCTCGAAAATGCTATTCTTGACCTTCTGGGTCAAATCGACCGGCACGGTGGCGGATCTCCAGATCAACTTGCTTTCCAACGGGAAAGTAGCGGATACGCCTGCACACCACACAGACAAGGTCCACCTCTCGGCCTACTGTTCCAACCTTACGGATGGAACGTGGCACCTGGTCAAGATACCGCTTTCAGCGCTCACGCAGCCGCAGGGGTTTGACGCCGAGCACGTATGCGAGCTCCAGCTTGGCTTAACCGCCGACCATCCTCTCGACGGAAGCTACATCTTAGACGGCATCGCTTTCGAGCGATAATCCAACTTATGTCGATGCCTGCCTGTTAACACGTCACGAAGTGCCGGACGATGTCTGGAACGAGGCCGCACAGCACTACGCTTGCGGCCCTCCTCCTCGCAATCGCCACCATAAACGTTCGGGTTTCAAAACCCGGCTCAAACACTTTCCGGCAAAACCAGTTGAGTGAGGTCTTCGATTAGTGATGGTCCCGTCGGCTCCCAGCCCAGCCGCTCTCGTGTCTTCGTATTCGAGGTTGGGCTGTCTAGCGTCGCGAAATGACTGAGAAATCCTCCGAAGTGCGCAGGAACTTCCTCGGGAGAAATCGAAACGACCGGCAGGTTCAAACGTTTGCCAAGAGCTTCGGCAATTGCCTTTGCAGTCACGCCTTGCTCGCCAACGGCGTGCCACTTAGAACCCGCGGCGCCCTTTTCAAGAGCCAGCCTGTAAAGCCGCGCGGTGTCACTGACGTGGGCTGCCGCCCATCGGTTGCTGCCGTCGCCAACATAGGCCGAGACTTTTTTCTCCAACGCAATCTGGATCAGTAATCTCACCAGTCCTTGCTTGTGTGTGTCGTGAATCTGCGATAAGCGCATCACAATTCCCTTCACACCTTTTCCCACCGTCGCCAGCGTGGCTTCTTCCGAGAGCCGGGGAAATCTGCTGATGGGCTTTATATCGTCCTCATCCAGGGGCTTTCCGGTGGCCAGGTTATCCACGATAACCCCTGACGTTCCGATGAACGGCCGCCCCGAACCTGCGAGTACTTCGCCCATCGCATCAATTGCTCTCTTATCGTCTTCGCAGTTGGCCTGGAACTTTGAGAAATCGTGATTGAACGCAAGGTGGATCACAGCGTCGGACTGGGATGCCCCTGCCTTTAGACTGTCGAGGTCTTCAAGAGTGCCGTAATGCACGTCTGCTCCTGCCCTGGCAAGCGCTTCCGCGCCGCCTTCCGACCGCGTCATACCCAGGACCTTATGGCCCGCCTGCACCAGCTCGGGGACCAATGCCGAACCGATGAATCCCGTTGGTCCCGTCACAAATACTCGCATTTCTCTCTCCTTCAGCCGTCACAGTGAACCGACGTCTCGTCTTCAGGTTGATCCCGTAGTACGGAACGGTATAATGGAGACAGTCTCCGCTTATTATCTTACCGGAGGGTGTCTCCGTTTGTCAAGATCACCGAACGACTTTAGCTGCGCCGCGAGTTTTGTCGCACAGAGGCCGCACGGTGCGGAGATCCATCTTGGATGCGGGGCCGTGCCGCCTCCCCGCGTCTCCATTCCCACGCCGGCCCGGACGTCTCAAGAATGGGGCCATGTTATCTATGGATACGACGCATCGCAGTTTGAACAAATTCCGGTAGAATCCAGAACGAGGTTACTGAACTATGCCATTTACTGAAGACGACATCCTGCGTGCGCTGCGCACGGTCATCGATCCCGACCTGCACAAGGACCTGGTGACGCTCGGGATGATCAAAAACGTTTCGATTACCGGAGGACGCGTTGCGTTCACGGTCGAACTGACCACGCCCGCCTGTCCGTTACGGGGCGAGATCGAGCGAATGTGCCAGGACGCGGTCTCGGCCGTGCCTGATGTCGAACAGGTCGAGATCGAGATGTCGGCCAGCGTGCGCGCACATACGGCCCGCACGGGCCAGCAGCCGCTCGAAGGTGTCAAGAACGTGATAGCGGTCGCGTCGGGGAAGGGCGGAGTCGGCAAGAGCACGGTCGCCGCCAACATCGCCTGTGCACTGGCGCAGATGGGCGCGAGTGTCGGCCTGATGGATGCGGACATCTACGGGCCGTCTATTCCGATCATCATGGGTGTCGAGGATGCCCAGCCAACGGTCGACGAAGCCCGTGAGATGCTCATCCCGATCGAGCGCTACGGCGTGAAGATGATCTCGATGGGCCTTTTGCAGCCGCCCGGCGCAGCGGTCATCTGGCGCGGACCGATGGTGGCCAAGGCCGTGCAGCAGTTTCTCCGGGAGGTGCGATGGGGAGCCATCGACTACCTCATCGTGGATCTTCCCCCCGGGACCGGCGATGCTCAGTTGACTCTGGCGCAAGCCATTCCGCTGTCCGGAGCCGTGGTGGTAATGACGCCGCAAGATCTGGCCGCGAGCGTCGCCGTGAAGGCCGTCTCGATGTTCCAGCGCCTCGACGTGCCCATCCTCGGAATCGTCGAGAATATGTCCTACTTCGTGTGCCCGGCCTGTAACGCACGCCACCATATTTTCTCGCACGGAGGAGGCGCCCAGGCCGCGGAGGCGCTTCAGGTGCCCTTCTTCGGAGAGATTCCGCTGGCCGGCGAGATCGGCACCGACACGGATGAGGGGACACCCTCGGTGATTGTCAATCCCGAAGGCCCCTATGCGGCCGCGTTCCGCGACGTTGCCGAGCGTCTGGCTGTTCAGATCAGTATTCGCGCGAGGGCGTTCACGCCCCTTGCCATGGCCGAGGCGACTCCTTGACCCCACTCGTTCTCGGTGAACTGGCAGCATCGCTGCTGCTGGGCGGTCTTGCCTTCGCCTGGATCACGCGAAGGTGCAGCCTCCGCCGCGCAAATTACAGCGGTGACATGATCCCGTCGATGGGCGGAATCGCGCTCCTTGTCGCCGGTGACTTCTATTATTCGTGCCGCTGGCTCGGCGACGGTATCGGCTCCCGGATGCCGGCCGCATTCTTGCTGACGACACTTGCGTTCGGAGTCCTCGGCGCGCTGGATGACCTCTACGGGGATAGATCGGTCGGCGGATTTCGCGGTCATCTCGCCGCACTCCGTCGAGGACGGCTCACCACAGGTGCGGCGAAACTGATCGGAGGCGGACTGGCCGCCCTGGCCGCGGGGTTCCTGCTCTACTGGCCTTCGCCGGGCCGGGCGGTTCTGGCTGCCGCGGTGATTGCGCTGTCGGCGAACACGGTCAACCTGCTCGACCTGCGGCCGGGCCGGTGCCTCAGCGGCGTCCTCGCCGGCTGTATACCCATTGCAGTGCTGCTGGTCCGGCACGGGGACCCGAACGCCATCCTGTTCTGGTTCGTGTTCGTAGCGGCCGTCGCGCTTTATCCCCTTGATGCGAGCGCGACCCTGATGCTCGGGGACACGGGGGCGAATGCATTCGGCGCCCTGCTCGGTCTGAGCGTGGCGCTGTTTATCCCAGCAGCCTGGCAGGCGGCCGGTGTCATCGCGATGGTCGTCTTCCAGGCCTGGTGCGAAGGTCACTCGCTGTCGAGCGTGATCGAGGCGAACCCGCTACTGCGCAGCATCGATCGAAAAATCGGCGTCCGGCGATAAGCGCACGGCGCCGACAAACATAGATTGGTACGGCTCAGCGCTGCATGCTGCGATATTGACTCCCAGGCCGCTCGACGAATGGACAAACCGGCCATCGCCGAGGGCCATCCCAATGTGCGTGACCCGCCCCGCTCCGGGCTTGCGGAATGCGAGCAGGTCTCCCCGCAGTAAATCGCACTCATCCAGCGCCTGATCGGAGTCCGGAACCTCACCCCAGCCCTCTTCTTGGGAAGGAGAGGGGGAAGAGCCCCAACCCACCCCGGCGGGAGAATCGATGCGAACGAACCGGGCATCGGCAAATTGGAGACGAGCATCGCGCAGCAATTGGACGCCGCAGAGCTTGTAGCATAGCTGGACAAATCCCGAGCAGTCGATGCCGAAGGGGGTGCAGCCGCCCCACAGGTACGGCGTGCCAACCATCACAAGCCCGACATCGACGGCCCGCCGGCCGATCGACTCGATGACCTTTGCTTTCGCGGTGACCGCGGGGCTGAACCCCGGAAATGTTTGCGGTCCGTCGTGCGTGCTGTTCAAACAGAGCCGGCGCACGAAGCCGGTTCTTCGATCGGGAAGGACAAGGGGGACGCTGTCGCCGGCGCCGGCGGATCGGGCGAGTACGACCCGGCTCGAGACCACGAGTTTGGTGACGAGATCCGAATCCGGATCGGGATGTTCCCAGACCTCGGCAAACAGCGTCGCAATTGTGGTGGTGAGATGGTCCGAGTCGTCCCACTCCGGGGACAGGGACTCGAAGGGCAGCCAGCCCTGGTAGCGGTCTTCCGTGGACACCAGCACAAACGATCCCGACCGGTCCATGATTCGGACCGGATCACCCAATATGGTCTGGGAGATTACCTCGGAAGCCGAATCCGGGTCACGGTACAGGTTGGTGACATTCCGATTTACGAGCACGGGTTACTCGAACACGATTTCGGTGCGCTCTCCCACTCGAATGCGGTCGCCGTGCGCCAGGTGGATCTCCTGGTTGACGTTCAGCAGGTCTCCGTTGTGAAGAGTACCGTTCGTGCTTCCGACATCGACCACGTAGAACTCACCCTGCTTGCGGCGAATCTCCGCGTGCTTGCGGGAGACACCGTCATCCAACTCGATCTCGATGTCCGGGTAATTCTCGGTTGCGGAATCCGGCCGGCCGATCGTGGTGACATCCTTCTCCAGCTTGTAGCTGGCTGACAGGTTTCGCATTCGGATGATCAGGTAGTGATCACTCGATGTCGCCGGCTCCGGCGCGCCCACCGCCCCGGCAACGATAAACGGCGCCACTTTGGGAATGCTGAACTCGCCATCGCCGGTTACCAGCCCGGCAGCCACCGATTCGCGAGTGAAACTGTTGATGCTCTGTCCGTCGTGGCCGAGCGTGGAAGACGATCCGGCAAGCCACGGCGACGAGGGGCGAGCCGGTGGGTCCGCGCTCTTAAAGGTGGGCGGTGGCGCCGGCGGAGTTACGCCGTACGGCGACCGCGGGAACGATTCCGGCGGCTCGGGTGTGAACGGCGGCGGAGGCGTCGCGTACGGCGATGGACGCGGGGCCGGTGGCACGGGAGCGCTGTAGGCCGCGGGACTGCCGAACGGCTGGCTCGGCGGCGGAGGTGGCGGCGGCGCGCCAAATGCAGTGGGAGCACCGTAGGGCGGCTGGCTCGGTGGAGCCGGCGGGGCACCAAATGCGGAGGGGCTGCCATACGGCTGGCTGGGCGGCGGCGGAGCGCCGAATGCAGTTGGGCTTACATATGGCGCAGTGGGTGCTTGCGGAGCGCCGTATCCTCCCGGACTGTCGAACGCAGGCGGTGGCGCTGACTGCGGTACGCCCGGAAACGGTGCGCCTGGCAGGGGCGGCGGAGCGGCCGGTTCGGCAAACGCCGACGGTGTGTAGGCGCTCGCACCATTGCGCGGCATGCGCGCGGGCTCGCTGGACTCAGGCTGAGTGAACCAGGAGAACGCCGATGGATCCAGGGCAGTTCTTCGGCTGTCAGTGCGAAAGGCGTCGTTGTCCAGGTCGAGCACAAAACCGCTCGAGCCGTTCTCCACCGGTGCACTCTGCGTCAGCCGTGAAATCGATGCCGCGTCGGACTCAACGAACGGTTCCGGCGAGTCTTCATCATCCGGTTCCCCGGATTGGAAACTGTCCTTACGCGTTTTCCAGCCCATGTAACGTTAATCGCTCCTTCGCACGGGCTCGATCGCCCTTGACCCTCTTTGAACCGAAGCACAACAGCAGTCGCTTTGGGGCGGCGCGAGCAACTTTCAGGCATGGCGCGTGCGAGCGCGCTGGCCTTTTCCACCATGTCTACACTAGTATAACATGGGTGTTTGTCAATGTCAAGCAGGCCGGTGTTTTTTTTGATTTGCCTGTTTATTATTGTCATTAGCAATCAATACGAGCGATTCCGGAGGCCACTTATCGTGATCGCCCGGCCGAACATATTATGGCGCCTGCCCTCTACGCCCCGGCTCCCCTTCCTGGCATCGACTACCTTCCCCGTCCGTCGACATGGCCCGCCGGCTTTCCCCTTTACCTCCCAATTCACCGTTCCCCGCTCAATTCCTCCTCGATTCGCTCGATGACGTATCGGGGCGGCATCGGCCAGGCCACGTGGCGGCTTGCGCGGCCGTATGGTTGAGTTCGCGCGCTGCCGGAGACGGGCGGATCTTGTGACGGCACCTCGTTTCGAGCTATAATAGAAGCGGAGAGAAGGGACGCGGCTGCCTGTGGCGCCGGCGTCCGAAAATGAGCGATCAACCAGGCAGCGGAACACGGGAACCAAGCGATGCAATCTATCAGAGCGTCGCTTTTCGTTGTTTGTTGCCATTTGTCGACGCAGTCCGGAAACGACTTCTTTGAAAGCGGTCATGAGTGAGAACCGGTTTGACTTCCTGGAGCTGACTCCCGAGGAGCCTGTAGACGTGCAGGAGCCGGGACGGCCGGGGGCGGATATCACGGCCGATCCGGACGACCATGAAGTGGGTCGCCGTGTCGACAGTGACGGCCGCCCGCTGGCACAGGTGGTCGATCCCGACATTCGCGGATACCACGCGTTCCTCGAGCCGTCCGATTTCCCCGGGATTGCGTCGGGCGTGGTGGCCGGCGGGCGGGACTATGTCTTTGAGTTTCACGTCGTGGAAGTCTTCGGCGGCAGGGGAATTCAGTCGGGGCGATTCAACTTTCCGGGCGGCATCGCCGTCGATCCGGACGGGGTGCTCTTCGTCGCCGACTCCTACAATCACCGGATACAGCGAATCACCGCCGATGGCGGCGTGCTGATTATTGGCGGCCGTGGATCGGCCCTCGGGCGGTTCCTTTCCCCGCAGGCGGTCGCGGTCGATCAGTTCGGTTCCTTCTACGTCGTCGAGCAGGGCAACCACCGTGTGCAGAAGTTCGACTCCACCGGCGCAGTGGTCCTCGTGATAGAGCAGGCCGGACACCGCGAGGGGGAACTCTTTCGGCCGCAGGGAATCGGAGTGTCTCCCACCGGCGACATCTACGTGGCGGATACCGGAAATTGCCGCGTGCAGCGCTTCGATCGCGACGGCAATTTCCTGGCCGTTCTCGGCGCGCATTCCGGGCCGGGCGCGATGACCACCCCGCAGGCGGTCGCGGTCGACTCGAACGATTGCGTGTATATCTCCGATACATTCGGCCACACGGTTATGCGCTACGATCCGGTCGGCCGGTTCCTGGGACAGTTCGGCGGGCGCACCTACGGGCGCACGGGATTGCAGTCGCGGTTTATCGAGCCGCGCGGCATCGGAACCGACCCCGAAGGGCTGATCTACGTCGTGGACACCGGCCACATGATGACCGACGGCAACCAGTCCCGTGGGCGGCTGCAGGTGCTCGATGCGCGCAACGGAGATGTGCTGCTGGCGATTGAGCGCCTTGGCCGCAACCTGGGCTTTCTCTTTCGACCGGGCGGGATTGCCGTCACGACGCCGGGACCGGTCACCAGCCGGTCAAGTGTTCCCGGAGTACAGCCACCGGCCGGTGCGCCACAGCGGGGCCATGTGTACGTTTCCGACACGATGAACCACCGAATCGTGCGATTTGCATGGTTTGTGCAGTGACAAGTACCGGATATACAGATCCTTTAACCTCGGAACGGAAGAAACGTATTTAAGAAAGGAATTAAGAAGTTTCACAACGGAAAAGACGGAAAAGACTTTCCGATCTCCGTGATTTCCGTTGTGAAACTTCCTGAATCCGACTGTCCGTCGCGGAAAGGCCCATATGTCGATCTATCGAAAACACTTTACGCTGCCGGAAGCCAGGCGCGCGCTGCCGGACCTTCGCCGTCGCCTGCTGCGGATCAACGATCTCATCGCGGAAATCGAGACGTACGAGAAACGCACTGGCGGCCCCTTCACGGTGATCCTGCGCGGGAACGGTAAAGGGCCCGTTATCACCGGGGCCGGCGAGATGCGGGACGAGGCGCAGCGTTTGATCGAGGCAATTGCGTCGGAGGGCATCCTGATCAAGGACGTACGAGGACTGGCGGACTTTCCACACTTCCTGGACGGCGATCCGGCCCGTGAGGTGCTCCTATGCTGGCAGCTCGGAGAGGACACCATTGAGTACTGGCACGACATCGAGACCGGCTTTGCCGGACGTACCCGCCTTTCCTGATGTCCTCGCCGCGCGAATCAAGACGTGGGCACTCGAACTCGGTTTCGCCCACTGCGGAATCACCAGTGCCGACCCGCCGCCCCACCACGACAGCTACCGCAAGTGGCTCGAACTCGGATACGCCGGCGAGATGGCCTACCTCGCCCGGCAGGAGCCCGTCCGCGCCAACCCGGCCGTGATCGTCGCCGGCGCCTCGAGTGTCGTGTGTCTTGCAATGAACTACGCTCCGTCGGACGGCATGTTCGACGCAACTCCGGCCGATGCGGAGCCCGGCTCGCCGGTGGGAGTGATTGCCCGATACGCCCGCTTCGACGATTACCACCCGTTCATGTGGCAGCGCCTGAACGATCTACTGGGCCGCATTCGGTTGGAATGCCCTGAAGTCGATGGGCGGGCCTATTGCGACACCGGACCGGTTACCGAGCGCGATCTGGCCATGCGGGCCGGGATCGGGTGGATTGGAAAGCACACCAATCTGATTTCGCAGCGGCTTGGAAACTGGTTCTTCCTGGGACAGATCATCCTCGATATCGCCCTGCCGATCGACCCGCCAGCCCGTCCCCACTGCGGAACTTGCCGGCGCTGCCTGCCGGCCTGCCCGACGGGCGCTATTGTCGCCCCTTATGAACTGGATGCCCGCCGGTGCATCTCGTACCTGACAATCGAGTGCAAGGGCAGCATCCCGATCGAGCTCAGGCCGCTGATCGGAAACCGTATCTTCGGCTGCGACGACTGCCTGGCGGTTTGTCCCTGGAACAAGTTCGCGCGGGCCGCTTCCGCGCCGGAACTCAGGCCGCATCCGGAGCTCGGCGCGCCGGACCTGATCCCGCTCCTTTCCCTCGACGACAGCGCGTTTCGAGCCCGATTTCGTAACAGCCCGATCCGGCGAACCAAACGCCGTGGCTTCCTGCGAAATGTTTGCGTCGCACTCGGGAACATCGGCGATCCGCGCGCCGTCCCAGTATTGGAACGGGCAGCAGAAACCGACCCGGAACCCCTCGTCCGTGAGCACGCACTCTGGGCACTGGGTCGGCTGGCGAACAGTGGAGACTGACATGTGAGAAGTTCCGACCTCCGGCGGACCGTTTGTGAACAAACCAAACCGGAATTCATGGTTGGCTAGCCGCCGTCATGCGCGATGAACTCTCATAACAACCCTTCACTATTAACTATCAACTCACAACTATGCTATAATCAGCGAAGATGTCAAGCGGAATGGCGCAGAATCCTGGACCCGACGGCGGTTTTCTTCCGACTACGGGCGCTCAATCCATGCTGATTGCAGTCGCGGCGGCCGGCAGTGAAGGCGTTGCCATACAGCCCGTCGGCACGTTGCGCAATGCGTGGAATGGAGATGCCGCCGGGTCGAAACCGTCCATGCCGGCGCTCAATCCGTCCGTCAAGTCCCCCGAACCGAACCTGACTCGACTTTCACCCGATGTCCTGGCAATCCCGTCGCGAACGGAGTTCGATGAGACTCTCAAGCGGCTGGTTGACCGAATTACCCGCATCCTGCAGTCGGAACGGTGCGTGTTTCTGCTCCATGACACGGTTTCCGGGACCCTCTATCCCACGCATCCCGCGTTCGGCTTCGACGCCGCCGAGTTAGATGCCGTCGGCCGGGGGATCGCGGAGGACGGGGTCGCCTACCAGGTGTTCCGCTCAAACACGCCACACGTGATCCGCGACGCCGCCAACGACCCGGGCGCCGTGGCCGACGGCCTTGCCGGCGCCGGCGTTCGCAACGGGATAACCGTGCCGTTGACGGTCGAACGCCGTGAAGACGATACTCATCCTCTGGAGCGAACCGTAGTCGGGGTACTGCATGTCTTCAACAAGAAGTCGAATGGTGAGTTCGACGGCGAGGACGTCCGCCTCCTGCAGCGCATGGCCATGATGGCCGCCGTCGTCTTCGCCTCGGCGGCGCTGTACCGCGAGGCCGTCCAGGAGAGCCAGGACCTCATCTACACCATCGACAGCCTGATGGCCGGCCTGCTGATGGTCGGCACGAACGGCCGTGTCCTGCAAATCAACCCGTCTGCCCGGGCGATCCTCAAGATCAAGAGCACAGTTCCCGTCATCGGCGTCCCGTATCATCGCGCTATCCCGAACGAGCGCGTGCGCGAGCTTCTGGCTCGAGTCCTGACCGAGAACGCGTCCGAGGTGGCCGGCGAGATCAGCGTGACGCTGCGCAGCAAAAACGGCCGGTCCGGAAATGCGGCGGACACGTCGCCGGGTGAGCGCACGTACCAGGTACAGTGCGCGCCGGTGCGGGATGCGGCAGGCGCGGCATCCGGCGTTGTAGCGGTTTTCAGCGACATCACGCAGATTCGCGGCATCGAGCGCATGAAGGACGACTTCCTCTCCACGGTATCGCACGAACTGCGCACTCCGCTGACCAGTATCAAGGGCTTCATCTCGACACTGCTCGGTGACGACGACGGGTACTTCACTGCCGGTCAGCGACACGAGTTTTATGGGATTATGGACGCCGAATGCGACCGGCTGACGCGGCTTATCGACGATCTCCTGAACATTTCCCGGATCGAGCAGGGCCGTGCGATGCAGCTCAACTGGGATGTCGTGGATATCCCGTCGATCGTCGGAGGCCTGGTTGCCGTCCGGCGCGCGTCGGCAATGGATCACCAGATCGAGCTGGATTTCCCGAACGATTTCCCCCGGATCGCCGGAGATACGGATAAAATCGGGCAGGTTTTCCGGAATCTGGTCGATAACGCCATCAAGTACTCCCCGAATGGCGGGCTCGTCGAGGTCATCGGGCGCTGCGGCCCGGATTCCCGCTGCGTTACCGTAAACGTGGTCGACCACGGAATCGGGATCGCGCCGGAGCACCAACAGCACGTGTTCGACCGGTTCTACCGCATCGACAATCGCGATAACCGGGACATCGGGGGCACGGGAATTGGGCTAGCCCTCGTCAAGGCGCTTGTGAAGGCGCACGGCGGCGCCGTTTCCGTCGAAAGCTCCCCGGGACTGGGCTCCTCGTTTTCCGTGATCCTCCCGATCACGCGCTCGGAAGGAACAGGCGAAACCGCCGATGCACGTGCAAGTACAGCGTGATGCGGCGGCGCTCGACCTGCCGCTGCCCGGCTATGCGACCAGCGGATCGGCGGGAATGGACCTGTACGCCGCGGTCGACGAAATCGTCCGATTAGCGCCGGGAGAGCGGCGCCTGGTGTCGACCGGCATCCGAATCGCACTGCCGCCGGATTTCGAGGCCCAGGTGCGGCCCCGCAGCGGCCTTGCCGTGCGACACGGACTGGCCATTGTCAACTCGCCCGGCACGGTCGACAGCGACTATCGAGGAGTAATCCAGGTGCCATTGATTAACCTGGGCCAGCAAGAGATCGTCATCTCGCGGGGAGACCGAATCGCCCAGCTCGTGGTCGCTCCGGTGACCAGAGTGGAATGGGAAGATGTCGGCTCGCAGGGGTTGCCGCCAACCGCCAGGCAGGAGGGCGGGTTCGGCCATTCCGGATGAGGAAATAGGAGTTAGTAAATAGCGCGGCATAGCCGCAACCAAACTGCGGAGAAGAAGCGATTCCTCTTTCGTCCGGAGGACGTTCTCCACGGCAGCCCACGAATTCATTCGTGGGTCGA
>JBKQWH010000428.1:0-6217 GCA_052139635.1 Capsulimonadaceae bacterium | reverse complement strand
GGACATTAGCCCCTCCGGCAAGGAGTACGCGCCGGAGCGTAGCAATGGGGGCGGACATTACGCCCTCCGCTCGGAGTCCCGAAGCGACTTTGGTCTCAGATCCGCCCCACAAACCGCCCCGGGTTCCACATACCCCCTGGGTCGAGCGCATCCTTTATCCGCCGCATTAGGGCGAAGTCGGGTGGAATAGGGTTCCACACCGGAACATCCCGCGAGCGCCATTCCTGTGGCATACGCTCGATCGTGACCCATGCGTCGTATCGCTGCGCTTTCTCGAACAGATCCCCCTGAAGATCAGGCCAGTGGCCCGTCTCACCGCGCGGCTCAAACCGCGCGCGCACGATACCGACAGCGGCATCGGCCACGACCCTGGCCGAAAAGCCGACCCGGCGCGCCGTCCACTCAACCAGACGCGAAAACGCGCCAACCTGCGATGAGAGAATATGGAACGAGGCCGAAGCCGTCGCCGGCCGGTGCGCGTCGTCGCGAAGCCGGTCGCGCACGACACGCCCCTGTCCGGTCGCCGGCATCTTCAACGGACCCGGAGCCTCCCCCCGTGGCCCCACAAGCGCCTCGAGGGCGCCGACCTGCCAGTCCACAGCAGAATGGGCGCCGTCGAAACCAACGACCAGGTACTGAGCGCCGGAGTTGTCCTCAACAGCGTCGAGCAATTCCTCAGCCGCGGCGTGGTTGAGGAGATACAGGAAGGAAGGCGAGAGGTCACCGCCCAGAATCACACCGAGGATATCGTCCGCAGCGGTCTCCCCGCGCAAGACCAGCAGCGCGGTCGCCGACGCCTCCGGAATCGGCGCCACCTTGAAGCTCCCCTCGACAATCAGGCCCAGGGTGCCGAAGGAGCCGCAGTACAGCTTCGGAAGGTCATACCCCGACACATTCTTGACCACGCGTCCGCCGCCGCGAATCAGGTCGCCGGCGGCGTTGACCACGGCAACTCCGATCAACGAATCGCGAATACTGCCGAAACCAAAGCGGCGCAGGCTGTCCGGACGGCTCGCGACCACCCCGCCGATTGTCTGGCAGTCCGGCTCCGCGATGTCGATGGGAAGTTGCTGTCGATGCTCCGCCAGAACGGCTTGCACGGCGGCCAGACTGGCTCCGGCCTGCACGGTCACCACCATGTCGTCGGGGACGTACTCGACTATCCGGGAAAGCCCGCGTGTGTCGACCGCAAGGTCATACCGAGGTGGGGCATACCCGATGTGCTGCCTTGTTCCACCACCCCACGGGATGACGGACAATCCCGCGGAACCGCGCACAATATCCCGCACCTCGTCCACCGACTCGGGGATGGCGGTTCTGAGCGGCTCGAGGCCGTTCAGCGCGTAACGGGTTTCGCTCATGGCCTCAGTATAGCATAACGCTGCATAGCCGCGACGAGTCTCATAGCGCGGAATAGCCGCAACCAAACTGCGGAGAAGAAGTGACTCCTCTTTCGTCCGGAGGACGTTCTCAACGGCAGCCCACGAATTCATTTGTGGGTCGATTTCGTCTCCGCCCGCGACGATTCTCACGACGAGTCTCACGGCATTGACCGCACAACCCGGCCAGCGCCTGCATGCCATCCGCCAATGTCGGGTAAACTGAGCGTGATCGTGGTCAGAAATGTTACTGGAGGTGACGCAGTGTCGAATTTTCCTGACTACGCAAGGGTCCGCCTCTTAGCGAGCATGGCCGGAGCACCGGCGGTCCTGCGAACGCTGGCCCGGCAGGTGCCTGGTGGTCAATGGGATTACACAGCCGACCCGGAAAGATTCACGCTCCGGCAGATTGTCGCACACCTCGCGGACTGGGAAACCATTTTGATCGAACGCGTCATGCGCATCATCGACGAGCATCAACCAACCCTCGAGAGGACCAGCCCCGGCGAGCGCGCCGAATCGATGGGTTACGCCACCTGGGATCCCGCGAATAGCATCCGGGACTTTGCCCGCCGTCGCGCGAGCCTGGTCGACCTGCTTGGCGGACTGGGGACCGGTTACTGGAGACGCTGCGGCGTCATGCGTGACGTCGGTAAGTTCAGCCTTGTCGACCAGGCCGTCATGATCGCCGGGCACGACGGGTACCACTGCCGCCAATTCGCGGAATGGCTTAAACACCTGAGGGAAGAACCATGATGCACTTTCCAGAGTTTACCAGGCACTACCTCCTGACGGGGCTCGCCGCAACGCCCGACGTGATAGAGGCGCTCTTGAGGGACATCCAACCCGACGATCCCGCGTGGGACTTCACCGCCGACCCCGAGCGATTCACACTGCGCGGCATCATCGCTCACGTCGCCGATTTCGGCGACATCTTTCACGAGAGGATACTGCGAACTCGGGACGAGGACGCCCCCGTCCTTGCCAATATCGACGAGGGACAGCTCGCGATCGACCACAACTACGCGTTGCGAGATCCCGTCGCCGGACTCGCCCGGTTTCGCGCCGGCCGTACCGCCCTGGTCGAAACACTCACTGCCCTGCAGCCCGAACATTGGCGCCGAGTCGCCCAGCGGCACTTCGGCCCGATATCGATCCTTGGACAGGCCGTACTGGTACTCGGTCACGACGGCTACCACACGCAGCAGGTCGCCCAGTGGATCGAGGCTCTCAACCAGTAGGGCTATCTCCGTAAGGGCTCAAGGAGGGCGCACAGGTGCCAAACGTAATGCAAACACCTCCGTTCGCGATGTCCATAAGTCCATTCCGGGAACAGAACAAATGGCACTCCTCGAGGCGGCCGGCCTGAGCAAGCGTTATCCGATTGCCCTTCGCAAGGGTCCCTTTAGCCGTGTCACCGAATACGTGCACGCCGTCGACGGCGTCGACCTCACCCTGGCCGAGGGGGAGACCCTCGGCCTCGTCGGAGAATCCGGATGCGGCAAGTCGACCCTGGGCCGCTGCCTGCTTCGGCTGGTCGAGCCCACCGGCGGATCGATCCGCTTCGACGGCCGCGATTTCCTGGCGCTCTCGCGCGAGGACCTGCGGCGCACCCGACGTGATATCCAGATCGTGTTCCAGGACCCGCTCGCGTCGCTCGACCCGCGCATGACCGTTGGAGAGATCCTGGCGGAGCCGCTGCGCGTCCATTCCATCGTGCCGCGCCGGGAAGAGCGCGCGGAAGTCGAGCGTCTCCTCCATCAGGTCGGACTGCCGGTCGACGCCGTCGACCGCTATCCGCACGAGTTTTCCGGCGGCCAGCGCCAGCGTGTCGGAATCGCGCGCTCGCTTGCCCTGCGGCCCAAGCTGATCGTTGCGGACGAGCCTGTCTCGGCGCTCGACGTCTCCATCCGCGCCCAGATCCTGAACCTGTTCCGGGACATCCAGGCCGCCACCGGCGCGTCGATACTCTTCATCGCGCACGACCTGGGCGCGGTCCGCCAGGTCAGCCACCGTGTTGCCGTGATGTACCTGGGGAAAATTGTCGAGACCGCCGATTCGGAGACCCTGTTCGAGAATCCGCGCCATCCCTACACGCGTGCGCTCCTGGCCGCCATCCCGACCGTGGAGCACGTGTCCCCGCCCGCGCAGCGCCTCTCCGGCGATGTCCCCTCCCCTGTCAACCTCCCCTCCGGCTGCCGCTTTCGCACCCGCTGCCCGCACGCCCAGGACATTTGCGCCCGCGAGGCCCCCGCGCTGTCCCCCTTCGAGGGAGCCGAGCCCGGACACATGTCAGCATGCCACTTCGCAACAGAGCTATGTCCGTTGATGCAGTACAACGCCGCAACAAGCGGGGGAGACCAGGGTGAAAGCTAGCCATTATATCAGGGTGCTTTGTGCGCGGGCGATCGAATCTCCTCAATGCGCCCACGAATTGCTGGACATCGTCTCACAGACCGCTCCCTCGCTTGCGCCTGGCTCTTTCACGCAAAGGGGCAAAACGGTAGATTTCCATCTGGACGACTACCTTCGAGGCTGGTCCTTAGGCGCAGCGGATTTGTGGAGTAAGACGGTCCGCGGCCGGGTGGACATGCGGCTTGATCACGCGGAACATGCAATTTTGACTTTTGAGGTCAAGTCGTCTCGACCCAACGTCCTGGAGTGGATCACCTTTCTAGACACTGTCTCTGAAGCGTTTCGCGCAGACTTTGGGTTCGTGAGCGTGCAGAACGACCGGGAAATCGAACGGCAAAAGCTGTATCGGTCCGACTGGATCAACACAAGAACTATAGTTCGAAGCATCCCGGATTTGCAATGGGTGACGCTTTTTGGCGAATCGTATGTCGACCTCTTTGGAATGGACAGGCTGTTAAGCTGTCCCGCTGCTTTCGTACGACGTGTTTCAAACCGGTGTGTGTCCGTTCAGTTGACCGCGAGCCCTCCTGCTACCGATGATGATTGGGCACGATTCAACGCTGTCCGCGACGACGTAAAGCAGCACCTGGGCTCCAACGCGTTCTTCGATCCGAAACTGCCGGAAGATCACGAATATGTTATCCCGCAATTCCGTATCGAGAACTCGAGCCAGGATGTTGTAGCGAGCTTCTATTTTGATCTCGCAACCGTAATACGCTCCAGCACCGCCGCATGGGAACGTCGCACGAAAGACGGCGCCAACGATATAGACTGGAACCGCGTACTCATCGATGACACGACCGCCTATTGTACGGAGGCCATTCGCGAAGCCCTTGCCCATGGAGCCAATCCAAACCAGGTTGACGATCAGGGAAACCCTCCGCTGATCAGACTGGCGCAATGGAATCTCCTCGAATCGATGCGCCTGCTCCTCGCCGCTGGAGCGGACGTCAATGCTTATGGCAAACGGGTTGGGTTTATCCGAGTGTTGGCCGACAGGGACGAGCGCATCACGCCATTAATTGCCGCTGCCAGTCAACTGGACGATTACCCCCGATCCTCGAAGGGCGTTCCCGAAGCGCTTCGGTTACTGGTCGACGCAGGTGCGGACGTCAACGCGCGCTCGACCCGGGGCAGAACAGCGCTGAGCTACGCTATCGAACTGCTGGAGCGCCGCCTGGACCATGGACGCACCGACCAACATGCGCAAGCGGCGCTTCAACTACTGCGACGTGCGGGAGGTTCCATTACCGGCAACGAATTCCGGGCCACGGTACCTCGTCCGGCGAGCGTGGAAACGATAGACGATGCCGAATGGCATTACACCAGCCCGGAGTTTCCGAAAGGCGTCCGCAAGTACCAGGCGTTTGTCCACACCGGTTTCTATCTCGGTTGGCTCATCGAGCGCAACATGATCAGCGACGAGTTCAGAGAGGAAGACTTCGAACGAACCGTCGAACGGTTCCTCAACCGCGAGATTACGGGCCCTCGCGTCTTTGAAATACACGTCGGCAATCTCTTCAACACCGACCTCACCGACGAAGCCCGCGCGTTCACGCAGGAATACTACCTCGGCGGACAGTATTTCACCGACCTACAGGCGGCCTGTGGCGACACCCTTTACTGCATTGAGGACAACTGGGAGAACTACGCCTCGGTCCGCGACCGGGTCGATTCTGCTCTCGCGGAGTGGCGCAAGAAGCAGAAAGACCTCCCCTATCATTGATCCCGACTGACAACTTGCGACATCCAAGTTCCGGATGCCATTCCTGATTCCGAAATCTCCGTGCTTTCCGTGAATAAGCTCTTAATCCCTCCTCATTCCGATATCGTCGCCGCCAGAACGAGAAGGACACCGCACCTGCGGTCGGCCCAAACGGGACCAATTCATGTGAGTCGGAGATAAGCCAAAAAGTCGAAAATGTGGCATAATAGGATCATATGTTCGCATTCCGCGACCGAAACCGACAACTTTGACCAGGGCCACGCAATGACGCCCCCTGTGCCGCACCCCAATGGCGCTTCGGCACGCCTGCCGTAGTGCTCCAGTAGACAATCACGAGAGCCCGGGACCACCGTCCTGGGCTTTTTTGCGCCGTTCCGTCAGTTCATATCGTGGGACAGGCCTCCGTGCCTGTCTTCCTCCTTGTAGTTGTCCATAGCGTCCATCGCGTCCATCGCGTCCATACATCTTGTCGGTCTGAGGCGAAGTCTCGCTGGCGCTGGCTCGAAACTCACGGCGTTTGGGCGAATAACCCAATTAACTCCACGCGAGGTTCCAGTGGGCGCCGGACGAGGACGATACCCTCGCGTATTCACGGCGTTTGAATCAATAAACCCCAAAAAACTCCGAGCACCACATCGGGAGGGTTCCGGTTGATGCTGGAATAGAATCCATAGGCCGCCGCGGGGTTCCGCGGCGG
>JBKQWH010000427.1:0-21457 GCA_052139635.1 Capsulimonadaceae bacterium | reverse complement strand
CTTAACTCCGCCAAAAACGGTCGCAGTGCCCATATCGCTCAACCTTCCCCATCGGTGTCGCCCGTGCTCATTGCGCTCGCAACGCCGAGTCCCGGTTTCTCGGACAAGACTGGGATCGGATCCGTTGACAGCCTTAGCTCCACGCCTCGCGATGTCGACCGTGCAGTGTCTTCCGCCGGCGCGGTTGTCGACACAACGCGACCGCTACCGATAGCGCTACGGCGCGCTCCAGAGCCTTTCAGATCAAAACCGGATCGAGTTTCGGCGGTCGTGTCAGAAAGCTCTCTGCCGATAGCCTGAGTTGCGCCGGTTACCTCGTCCGCCACCTTCCGCAAGTCGCGCAATGTCTTGCCAAGCTGCCGGCCAAATTCCGGCAGCTTGCTCGGCCCCAGAACCACCAGGGCAACAACAAGCACGATAGCCCAATCGCCGGGGCTGGTCCAGAATCCGAGCGGCATGATCATCGGCGTCCATCCCCTGCCCTACGCCAGACGACTCAGGGCCACATGGCCCGCCATCTCCAACACCGAGGGCTCTGTCGCAACTCCGGATCGGTAGCTCTGGGCGTTTACGGCGCCTGCCGCCACCCCGGTGCGCAACGCCTCTCCCTCGCCACCCTCAATCGACAGCCCGGCCAGAAAGCCGGCCAGCAGGGCGTCTCCCGACCCTACAGCGCTGCGTACCTTGATCGAAGGCGGCGACGCCTGCCACACGCTGCGCGGAGTGGCGAGGACGGCTCCCCGGGCTCCCGCGGTGACAATCGCGATGGGAATCGCATACCGATCACGAATCGCCGCGGCCATATCCTGCCACGGAGTGCGGGCGACGCCCAGGTCGGCGGCCTCGTGCACATTGGACTTCACCAACTGCGGCCCGGCGGCAATGCCGTCTCGCAGCCACTGGCCGGACGCATCAAGGACTCCCATAACGCCGGACTCGTCCTGTGCAAGTCGAATCAACCGCGCAAACGTATCGGCCGGCATTCCAGGAGGAGCGCTCCCAGCAACAATGAGTGTGTCCGCGTCCGCCAACAATCGTCTCACGCATGCGAACAGTCGCGCGAGTTCCCCTTCCGATACGGCGCCACCAGGTTCGTTAATCTCCGTGAGCGCTTCCAGATTCGTATCGACGACTTTGACGCACAGGCGCGATTCGCACTCCGTATCGACAAAGCACGCCGAAAGCCCTTCCACAGCGACAGCATTTCGAATGTCCGCACCGATACGCCCGCCGGCAAAAAGCACGGCGACCGCCTCGCCGCCAAGCGCCCGGTAGACCCGAGCCAGATTGAGCCCCTTCCCGCCGGCAGAGACCGTCTTCGTCTTTACGCGGTTGAGAGTTCCGGCCTGAAAGCCGGGAACCTCGTAAACCACATCCAGCGACGGGTTGAGCGTGACGGTGACGAGTCTCAACATTTCGACCACACACGTCGTTTCCGACATTCCGGATCAGCGCTTGCTGAACTGGAACCCACGTCGCGCGCGCTTGCGTCCAGCCTTCTTGCGCTCTTTGACACGCGGGTCTCGGGTCAAGAAACCGAGCTTTCGCAAAACGGGGCGCAGATCGGGATCGGCCGAGACAAGGGCTTTAGAAATGCCGTGCCGCAGGGCGCCGGCCTGGCCCGAGATTCCGCCGCCAAGGGTCTTCGCCCAGACGTCGTACTTTCCAAGAGTATCGGTCACGTCGAACGGCTGCGAGACGAGCGCTTCCAGGGTACGCCGGCCAAAATACTGGTTGGGTTCCTTGTCATTCACTGTAATCTTGCCCTGGCCCGCGCTCAGCCAAACCTTTGCGGTGGCGTTTTTGCGGTGCCCAGTACCGTAATATCTTGTGCTTTGTGCCATTTCGATAGTTATTTCCTGTATCAGAGTGCGCGTTGCGCGCGGCGTCGAGGCCAGGCCGAATAAGCCCGGATTATTCTCTTGAATAAGCCGGATTAAGCCGCCGGCTTCTGCGCCTGGTGCGGATGATCCGGACCAGCGTAGACACGCAGCTTCTTGAGCGTTTGGGCGCCCAGCGTGTTGTGTGGCAGCATCCCCTTGACCACCCGATGCAACGCCGTAACCGGGTTCTTCTCCAGTTCGCGGCCGCGCGTGATGGTCCTGATCCCACCGGGATAGAGAGTATGGTGATAAATGGGCTCGTCCTTCTTGTTATTTCCGGTCAGACGAACTTTTTCCGCGTTGATGATGATGACGTGATCGCCGCAATCCACATGCGGTGTGAACTCCGGTTTGTTCTTGCCCCGCAGGATTCGTGCGGCCTCGACAGCCACGCGGCCCATCGACTGGTTGGTCGCGTCGAGCACAATCCATTTCCGAGACTTCTCCATCTCGGCGGGTTTGGCGCTAATTGTTGACATTCTTTTCTCCGTTATCGGGCGGAACCAGACGCTGACAACCGCTCCGACATATGGTTTCACTGGCAGCAAGCCACATTTAATAATCTACCCGCAAAAGGCACAGGCCACACGAGGGCGCTGGAGGCACCGGATTTCCATCCCGGCGGCCACAATCACGAATCGTGGCGACATCGGTCAGGTCAAGGTCCCCGCAACCGACCTCAAGCAGCAAGCCGACAATATTGCGCACCATCGCGCGCAAGAACCCGTTCGCCTTCATCACCACCAACACGCGGTTCTCATCGAGCCGGCGAATCGACAGGCGCGACACCCGGCGAACCGTGCTGGGTCCGGGACTGCCGCCGGACCGCGCAAACGCCCCAAAATCGCGCGTGCCGGCGATCAGGCCAGCCGCATCGCGCATCCGTTCCAGATTGAGCCCGCGCCGTGAGTGGTAACTGAACCGTCCCCACAACGCCGAGCGCGTCCGCCGTGTCCAGATCAAATAACCGTACGTCCTCGACACCGCCGAGAAGCGCGCGTTAAAGTCCTCCGGCGCTTCCTCGGCGACCGCGACTGCGAGATCGGCCGGAAGGCGGCCGTTGAGGGCAATAGCCATCCGCTCGATCGGAATCGCGCCGACCGTCGTAAACGAGACAACCTGACCGAGCGCGTGCACGCCGGTATCCGTGCGTCCTGCCGCATGTAATATCACCGGATGGGCGACGACGCTCTCGATTGCGTCGCCCAGGACGGACTGGACGGTCCGTTCCCCATGCCCTTGAGTCTGAAAACCGCAGAACTCGGTCCCGTCGTATTCGACGAGAAGCCGGATATTCCGCCCGGGGCGCTCGCGCTGCGGGGTCGACTTCTCAGCCCGAATTACTCTCAATCGTCCAGCAGAGCCTTCGCCCTGTCACCGCGTCTCGCGTTAGCGGCCGGTCTTTTCCGGCTCGACTGGCAGACCGAAGATCCGGTCCGTCACCAGGGAAAGCTGAACAAGTGTGGCCGCGTCTCCACGCCGCTGTCCGATCTTGATGATCCGCGTGTAGCCTCCGGGCGACGTGCGGAACTCCGGGGCGATCTGCGTGAACAGATGCCGAACGAGGGTCTCGTCGTTCAGGTAGCGTCGCGCCTGACGCCGAGCGTGCAGGGTATCCACGCGAGCCGCGGTGATAATCTTCTCAGCTATCTTGCGGACGTCCTTGGCCCTGGTCTCCGTGGTCCGGATCGTCTGATATACAAAAAGCGAGCGAACCAGTCCTTTCAGCAACGACCGGCGCTGGTCACTCGGCAGGCCAAATCTACGGCCGCCAATGCGATGGTTCATCGGGTGTTCCTAATCCTCTCCGACAACGGCGACGTGCGCCTCATCATCTTCTTCCGGCGCGGCCGCCTCATCCTCGTCGGAGTATTCCGAATCTTCGGTTGCTCCCACAATTGTTAGACCAAGCGAGCCAAGCTTCTCTTTGACCTCGGTGAGCGACTTCTTTCCAAAATTGCGAATTTGCATCAAATCGCTTTCGGAGATCTGAAGGAGATCGCCGATCGTCAGAATGTTAGCCTTCTTCAGGCAGTTGTAGGTACGCACGGAGAAGTCAAGCTCCTCGATGCGTGCATCTGGCGCGTTCGGCGAACCAATCGGGTAGTTCGCGGATATCGCCTGGCGGCCGTTCAACCCGCGCGGAAACTCCACAAAGGGATGGAACAACTGCTCCAGCAGGCGTGCCGCCATGCTGAGCGATTCGGCCGGCGCGATGGTTCCGTTCGTCCAAATCTCGAGGGTCAGCCTCTCGTAGTCGGTCTTAAAGCCAACACGGGTAGCCTCGACCGTGTACGAGACACGTCGAACCGGAGTGAATGCCGCACCGATCGGGATCACCCCAATGACCTGCTTCGACTTGTCATGCTTCTCCGGGAGCACATAGCCCTTGCCTTCGTCGACCGACATCTCCATCGAGAGCGCCGCAGACGGATCGGACAGTGTGGCCAGATAAACTTCCGGATTCACTACCTCAACATCGCTCGGGCAGTGTATATCGGCGCCGGTGACCACGCCTTCTCCCTTGACGTCGATTCGGATGACCTTTGGTTCAGGCTTCGCACCTGAGATTGGCAGGTTGTCACGATACACTTTTACGAAGAGGTCCTTCAAATTCAGGATCAACTCCGTGGTATCTTCCTTTACACCCGGGATCGTCGAAAACTCATGCAGGACTCCGTCAATCTTGATCGAGGTCACCGCCGCGCCCGGAATCGAGGACAGTAGAACGCGCCGCAATGAGTTGCCCAGCGTGACGCCATAGCCGCGGTCGAGCGGCTCGACCACGAACTTACCGTATGTCGACGTCTGCTCGAGTGTTTCGATACGCGAAGTAGCCGTTTCAATCATTATTCTACAGACACTCCTTAAGGACGGTTCCCGCGGCCGCCGTTCTGCAGGCGAGCCAGCGGGCCGTCCCCATCATGCGCACCGGCAAGCCGGCGCACTCGGATCATAATCGCACTGACGAGCCCGGTCCCCGGGGAACATGCGCACCCTGAGATGCCCCCACGATCGACCAGGCGCCTGAGCCTGGCCGACGCTGGTTCGGTCCGGCCGTTTTCGCGGGCTGGTTACCGCGAGTAGTACTCGACGATCAACTGCTCGGCTACGTCGGTGTCAATCATCTCGCGGGTTGGGAATGCAACTACGCGCGCCGTCAGCGTGGATGCGTCGAAGCTGAGCCAGTCCGGAATATGGTGGCCGGTTCCGCGCAGCGCGCCCAGCATCGGGGGAAGCTTCCTGCTCTTCTCCCGCGGCGTAATGACATCACCCACCCGTACCATGTACGATGGGATGTTTACGGGCTTGCCGTTGACCAGAAAGTGCCGATGGTTGACGATCTGCCGGGCTTGCGCTCGCGACGTCGCCATGTTCAAGCGGTAAATCGTATTGTCAAGCCGGGTTTCCAGCAGGCCGAGTAGATTCTCGCCAGTAACACCCCGCCGGCGCTCGGCTTCCGCCAAATAGTTCCGGAAAGGGCGCTCCAGCACGCGGTATGTCCGCTTCATCTTTTGCTTCTCGCGAAGCTGCTCCGCGTACTCAGTTGTCTTCTTCTGAGGGTCGCGGCCGTGCATACCGGGCGGAAAATTCCGCCGTTCAATCGCGCACTTCTTGCTGTAGCAGCGCGATCCTTTCAAGTAAAGCTTCGTTCCCTCGCGCCGGCACTGGCGGCAGCGAGCATCTCCACTAATTGGCATTGTCTTTCGGTCTCCAGTAAGCAGGATAGATCAAGCGTCGATCAAACACGCCGCCGCTTCGGCGGCCGGCATCCGTTGTGCGGGATCGGGGTAACATCTCGGATCAGCGATACTTCCACCCCAACCGCCTGCAAGGCACGGATCGCGCTCTCTCGTCCGGACCCGGGACCTTTCACATAAACATCAACACGGCGTAGGCCGTGATCCTGCGCTTTACGCGCCGCATTTTCAGCCGCAAGTTGGGCGCCGAACGGGGTACCCTTCTTTGAGCCTTTGAAGCCGACGCTCCCCGCGCTGGCCCACGAGATCAATTCACCGCGTGTATCGGTGATGGAGACGATGGTATTGTTGAACGTGCTCTGTATGTGCACAATCCCCTGTGCGATGTTTTTCTTTTCTTTTGGCTTCTGCCGTGTCGTAGTCTTCTTCTGTGCCATTCGGTCTTGAATGCTCCTATCGTCCCGTCGCAGCGAGCGGCGGTACAGGATGGGCGCGGTGCGCCCGGAATCCGCGCGGACAGCCGTCGCCACCATCAACCCCGGGCCATCCGGAGCTAGTTCTGGCGCGAACGCCCGACTGCGCATTAATACATGCCGGCATGAAGCTCGACCGCATAGCCGGCTTCCGGCATATATCAAATCGGTTTACTTCTTCGCCTTCTTCTTGCCGGCGACAGCGCGTCGCGGACCGCGCCGGGTTCGGGCGTTGCTCTTTGTCTTTTGCCCACGCACCGGAAGACCTCTCCGGTGGCGTATGCCTCGGTAGCAGCCAATTTCCGACAAGCGCCGCAGGTTCATCTGAATCTGGCGCTTGAGATCTCCCTCGACGCGATATTCACGCTCGATCGTATCTCTCAGCCGCGCAACCTCACTCTCGGTAAGGTCACGCACCCGTGTGTCCAGGCTAATGTTGTTCTTCTTCAGGATGTCCCGGCTGCTGGTCAGTCCGATCCCGAAAATGGAAAGTAGCGCGAACTCTACCCGCTTATCGCGCGGTAGGTCGACGCCCGCTATACGTGCCAAAGATTGCCTCCTCGAATGCGCTGGCCGGATGGACGACATCCGGAACCATCACTATCCCTGCCGCTGCTTATGCTTCTTGATGACGCAAATGACGCGCACGACGCCGTCGCGCTTGATCACCTTGCACTTATCACAGATTTTCTTAACGGACGCCCGTACCTTCATGGTCATTGCTCCTTGTCGCAATTATTGTTCGCGGGGAACCTCATATCGGTTCCCATCGTGAATGGCTTAAAACAAACGCAGCCCGAAATATGACAGCCATATGCATTTTCGGACTCCGTCCGCGGATGCTTTGGGCCGGAACTCTCGCGATACCGTCATTTGTAACGATAAAGTATCCTTCCGCGTGACAGATCGTATGGCGACAGCTCGCACTTCACACGATCGCCCGGCAGAATCTTGATAAAGTTCATGCGAATCTTGCCGCTGACCTGTGCCAGAATCTGGTGCCCACCGTCGAGGTCCACCCGGAACATTGCGTTTGGCAGTGTCTCGGCAATAGTGCCTTCCACTTCTATGCCCTTCTCTTTGGCATATGTTTCGGCTTCCACAGCGCGACGCTCATCGCGGGCTTCGTGTTGCTTTCTCGGTCTTCGCGCCATAAATCTCTTTCTGCACGTCCCTCAGCAGCGGGTCATTTTGCTGCCGTGCACGGCAGCGTCAGGATATCCGGACCTTCCTCCATGATCGCCACCGTATGTTCAAAGTGCGCCGACAGACTGCCGTCGCTCGTACAGATAGTCCAGTCGTCCCCCGGCCGGTGCCGGACCGCGGCGCCTCCCAGGTTCACCATCGGCTCAATGCAGATGGTCATGCCGGGCTCCAGCCTGACGCCCGTTCCGGGTCTCCCGTGGTTGGGAACCTGCGGCTCCTCATGCACGGCGCTGCCTATTCCGTGGCCCACCAATTCACGGACGACGCCATAGCGGCTCCGGTGCGCGTGATGCTCGATGGCTGCCCCAATATCGCCAATCGCGTTGCCCGGCCGAGCCTGGGCGATTCCCTTGTTAAGCGCCTCCCGCGCGACCAGCAAAAGGTTCTTCGCGGCAGACGACACCACACCCACGGGCACGGTGATCGCAGAGTCGGCATACCACCCGTCGATCGTCGCGCCCATGTCGAGAGTGATAATGTCGCCCTCTCGTAACACACGCTCCGCGGACGGAACTCCGTGCACAACCTCGTCATTCACCGACAAGCACGTGTGGTACCGGTACGCTACCGAACTGAACGACGGCTTATAACCGGCAAACGCGGAACGGGCTCCGTTTCTCCGAAGCACCTCGGCCGCGACCTCGTCGAGGTCGAGCGTGGTCGTCACACCAGGCACAATGATATCGCGCATCGCGCCAAGGGCCTGGGCCACTACCATCCCTGCCAGCCGCATCATCTCGATCTCGCTGGCCGACTTGATCCGACCCATCGTATAATTCTACCCCGCGGCGCCATGAATTCGAGCATCGAGCACGCCCCGGGCTCGTTCGAAGACGGCTTCCGCCGGCCCACCGCCGTCCACGGCCTCATACCGGCCGGTCGCCCGATAGTACTCACGCAACGGCGATGTAACCGTGTGGTAAACAACAAACCGCCGTTTTATCGCCTCAGGGTCATCGTCCGGACGTCGAACCAGCGCGGCTCCGTCGATATCACAGAGGCCGGGCACGGCCGGTGGCCGGCTTACGATATGATACGATGCGGCGCAGACCGGGCAGATGAGCCGGCCAGAAAGCCGCATAATCAGGTCCGACTCGTCGATCACGAGGTCGATAGCCGCGTCCAGCCTCTGCCCCATCTCGTGCAAATGCTTGTCGAACTCTTCCGCCTGCGCGATATCGCGCGGAAATCCGTCCAGAACATATCCACTCAAGGCATCGGCATTCGCCAACCGCCGAAACACCCAGTACAGAATGTCGTTGTCCGGTGCGAAGTTTCCCCCGGCTATCGCCGATTCGACCCTTTGCCCAAACTCGGTTCGACGCGCGATATGGTCCCGAATAATATCCCCCGTCGCCACGTGCGGAATGCCGTAGTATCGCGAGATAAACCCGCCCTGCGTGCCCTTTCCGGCACCCGGCAATCCTAGCAGAACCAAACGCACTACTTTATGAAGCCTTCGTAGTTGCGCATCATCAGTTGGGCCTCGATTGCCTGCATCGTGTCGAGAGCCACCTGAACCACGATCAAGAGCGACGTTCCTCCAACCAGCGTAAAGGCCTGCCCGGTCCCGGTTATGTTCGGCACCCAGTACTGCATCAGAGCAACCAGCGCCAGGAACAGCGCGCCGGCAAGGGTAATGCGAGTCATAACTCTGTCCAGGTACTCAACGGTCGCTTTGCCCGGACGAATGGACGGAATGTAAGATCCGTACTTCTTGAGGTCGTCGGCAATCTGCTCGATGTTCATCGTCACCGCGGTGTAGAAATAGGTGAAGAAGATGATGATCGCAACGTAAATCAGGGCCGTCAACCAGCTCTTGCCCGGCTGCGCATTTCTCTGCCACCACTCCGCGACGCCGTAAAACCAACTATGCGGCGAGACAAACTGAAGGAACGTCAACGGCAGCAACTGGATCGAGAGGGCGAAGATGATCGGAATAACGCCGGCCGATGCAAGCCGGAACGGGAGGTACGACGTACCCGCCTGACTCATCCGGTTGGTCCCCACCATCTTCTTGACATGCTGTATCGGTATCTTGCGCTGCCCGAGCGTCACGTATACGATCCCAATCACGGTCAGGAAGAATGCCGCAACGAGGACGAACACCTGTAATATGCTCACAGTGCCGGCGTCGACCAGTCCCACAACCTGCAACATCTGACTCGGCAGACGGACAACGATTCCGCAGAAAATGATGAGCGACACCCCGTTCCCAATTCCATACTCGGTGATCTGCTCCGCCAGCCACATGAGAAAGGCCGTGCCTGCGGCCAGCGAAATGACAATCTGTACCAGATGAAGCCCCGCGACAAACGGCGTCATCCCCGCCAGACTGATGACTCCCCTTTGCTGCAGGAAAATCGTGGTTCCCGTGGCCTGCAGGATCGCGAGCAGGAAGGTCAGGCGACGCGTAATCTGCGCCAGCTTGCGCCGGCCGGATTCGCCCTCGCGCGACAAATCCTGCCACGGTTGGTGGGCGAAGGTCAGCAACTGCATGATGATCGAAGCGTTGATGTAGGGAATGATCCCCATCGCGAAGAGCGTGAACGACTTCAACGCGCCTCCGGAAAACACATCCACCAGGTTAAGGATACCGCCGCCGCCCTTGCCTCCGGAGAAGACCTGCGCCAGCGCCGCCGCGTTGACATTCGAGATGGGGATGTGCAGCCCAACGCAGTAGATACCGAACATGAAGAAGACGAACAACAAGCGGCGCCGCAGTTCCGGAATGAGGAACGTAGCCCGCATCGCCTCGACAAACGGCGTGTTCGACGGGCGCATGGAACGCCGTGACGGTCCACCCCCGCTTCCAGTCAATGTACCAACATTCGGTGCCGGCCTTTTTACAGCCATACTCTCAGCCTCCGCTGACATCAGTCAGCGCTCAAATGGTTTCCGCAGCGCCACCTCGCGCTTCGATCTTTTCCTGGGCGCTCTTGGAGAAGTGGTGCGCCTGTACGGTAAGCTTCCTGGTGAGCTCGCCGTCTCCGAGAATCTTGACGCCATCTTTGATGTCGTTGATGACCCGCTCCGCAAGCAGAAGCTCAGGTGTAACCAGCGAGCCGTCCTCGAAGCGCTCCAGCGCGCTTAGATTCACGATCGCAAACCGCTTCTTGAAAAGCGCCTTGAAACCACGGAAGTGGGGCAATCGGCGATGCGTCGGGGTCTGTCCACCCTCAAAACCCGGTCGGGTGTTTCCGCGGGCCTTGTCGCCCTTGTGTCCCTTGCCGCTGGTTTTGCCGTGGCCGGAGCCCGGGCCGCGTCCCAAACGCTTGCGCCGGTGAGTTTCGCCCTCATTCGGGATTAAGTCTGTCAGATTCATTCTGTTTTTACTCCTCCGGCCCCACATACCGCGTGCGCGGGCGCTGCGCGGGCGCGTCAGTGGTGATCTCCTCAACAGCGACCGCATGGCGAAGCTTGTGCAGCATGCCGCGAACGGCGGGATTGTCGGGCCGGATCACGGTAGTGCCCACCTTCTTCATGCCAAGGGCGCGGGCAGTAAGCCCCTGGCTCTTCTCGAATCCGATCATGCTCTTGGTGAGCGTAATCTTAAGCGACGACATTGGCAACCTCCTCGACTTCGGGCGCGGCAGCAGCCACGGGCTCGGCAACGCTTTCCGCCAAAACCATCGGGGCAATGCCGTGAGCCGCATCTTCACTCTCTGCGGTCAAAGTCGCATCGGCAACAGACTTGGAGACGAGTTCGCTAATGTCCTTGCCGCGCAGTCTGGCTACGTCGGACGCACGCTTGAGCCTCTTGAGCGCTTCGAGTGTGGCCCAGGCGGTATTCACCTTGTTCGATGAACCCAACGACTTCGCCAGGACATCCTTAACCCCCGCCAACTCAAGCAGCGCGCGGACCGAGCCGCCCGCAACAAGCCCGGTACCGGGGGATGCCGGCTTGAGAAGTATCTCGGCGGCGCCCTTGCGGACGAGCACGTCGTGGGGGATCGTGCTGCCGACCATCGGCACATGAACGATGCTCTTCTTGGCGGCCTCGACTCCCTTGCGGATCGCGTCCGGGATGGCTCGAGCCTTGCCGATGCCCGCCCCGACATATCCGTTACGGTCACCGACGGCAACGAGGATGCTCCAGGACATCGTTCGTCCGCCCTTATGTGTTTTCTGGACCTTATTCGTCTGGATGACGTGCTCGTCCAGGTTCAGCGTGTCTGGGTTAATGAGTGCCATGCTTAGAAATCCAATCCATTCTCGCGAGCCGCGTCGGCCAGGCTCTTAACGCGACCGTGATACAGGTAGCCGCCGCGATCGAACACAACCTTGGTGATACCCGCCGATGTCGCGCGCTCCGCGATCAGCTTTCCGACCTGTTTGGCGGCAGCGACGTTGCCACCTGCGCTCTTCGACGGCGTGTCGCCACGCAACGCCGAATCCAGTGTGGAGGCCGAAACCAGGGTCGTGCCCGCCATGTCGTCGATGATCTGGGCGTAGATATTGTTAGTACTCCGGTACACGTTCAGCCGGGGCCGTTCCGGGGTGCCGAAGACACGCTTACGCACCCGAGTGTGGCGCTTCTGCCGCGCCATGTTCTTGTCCATCAATGCCATTCTACGAGTTTCCTCTTTGCCCGCGTTCCGCCGGTCGTATCGGCGACCAGCCGCAAGCGATCAAACGCCATACGATCCTTTTTGAGCGATACTTCATGCCGTGGTCCGGCAAATGTCGACCAATCAGGATGAATGGATCTACTTCTTCTTTCCGCCCTTGCCGCCGGCCTTGCCGCTCTTTCCAGCCTTCCGACGGACGAGTTCACCCTTGTAGCGGATTCCCTTGCCCTTGTAAGGCTCGGGCATCTTCAACTTCCGGATGACAGCGGCTTGCTGACCGACGACTTCCTTGTCGATGCCGAGGACCGTCACGACCGGCCGGCGGGTCGCGGCATCCTGGGCGACCTCGAAGTCAATGCCGGGGAGCGGCTCAATCGGCACCTGATGGGAGAAGCCCAGGTTCAAAAGCAGGCGCTTGCCGTCCTTAGCAGCACGGAAGCCCACTCCCTCGATCTCGAGCACCTTCTTGTATCCGGTCGACACGCCCACGACCATATTGTTCACAAGGCTGCGCGTCAGGCCGTGCAGAGCCCGGTGGGTCTCATGGTCGGTCGGACGCGTGACATGCAGGAAGCCCTCTTCCTGGTGGATCGACATATCCGGATGAAACCGTCGCGACAGCATGCCCTTGGGGCCCTTGACCGTAACGGTTCCGTCGGCCAATGCCTGGACTTCGACGCCCTTGGGCACGGGGACCGGCTGTTTTCCGATTCGTGACATTCTCCTACTCCTTTACCAGACGTGTGCCAGGACTTCGCCGCCGATGCCAAGCCTCTTCGCCTGTTTGGCGGTCATGACACCCTGGGACGTGCTGACGATGGCAATGCCGAGACCGCGCAGAACAGTCGGCAGATCCTCATGGGAGCGGTAGATGCGCAGGCCGGGCTTGCTAATTCGCTTGAGGTCGGTGATGACCTTCTCACGGCTGCGGGCATTATACTTGAGCGTGACTTTAATCTTGTCCTGAACCGGCTGCTTCACTACTTCAAAGGAGCGAATGTAGCCTTCTTCCTGCAAGATTCGCACGATCTCAAGCTTGAGCTTCGAGGACGAGACTTCGAGCGACTCATGGTTCGCCCGGTTGGCATTGCGAATCCTCGTCAAGAGGTCCGCGATGGGATCACTGACCGGCATGTATCTTCTCCATCAGACGGGCGCTATGCGCCTCGATATGGGGCCGCCGGGCAGTGCCCGGCCGGCAGTTATTCTGTTTTCACCAGCTCGACTTGGTCACACCAGGAACGAGTCCCTTGTGCGCCAGTTCGCGGAAGCAAATTCGGCAAATGCTGAACTTGCGCATATAGCCGTGAGGCCTCCCGCAAAGCTTGCAGCGGTTGTATGCCCGCACCTTGAATTTGGGCTTGCGGTTCGCCTTTTCAATAAGGCACTGTTTCGCCAAGAGACACCCTCCCCCGGTCAAAGACCGAGAAAATCGCACGTTAGTATACCAGGATTTACCGATTATTCGGTTTCCCGTCGGCCACATCCGCACAGATAGTCGCGATTTCTCGCGAATGACCATTACACCGCTCGCTCACCAGGCCGCTCACCGCGGAACGGCATGCCGATCTTCTTCAGCAAAGACCGCGCCTCGGCATCGGTCTTCGCGTTCGTGACGATGATGACGTCCATGCCGCGCACGCGGTCGACCTTGTCGTAAATGATCTCCGGGAACGTCAACTGCTCCTTGAGGCCCATGGCGAAGTTCCCACGGCCGTCGAAGGAGTTCGGGTTGATACCACCGAAGTCACGGACGCGCGGGAGGGCGATGTTCACCAGGCGATCCAGGAACTCGTACATCCCCGCGCCGCGCAATGTCACCTTGGCGCCGATTCGAGCGCCCTCGCGCAGTTTGAAGTTTGCAATCGACTTCTTTGCACGCGTGACGATGGGCTTCTGCCCGGTGATGGTCGCAAGGTCGATAATGGCGCCATCAAGCAGCTTGGCGTCGCCGCCCGTCTGACCCGCGCCGCCTACGCCCATATTGACGACTATTTTCTCCAAGCGAGGGACCTGCATCACGTTCTTGTACCCGAACTCCGTGACCATGGCAGGAACCACTTCGTTGGCATACTTCAACTTCAAGCGAGGCGGAGCCGACGGCGGAGTCGGCTTCTGGCTCACCTGGAAACCCGGACCCGCCGCAGCCTTGGCGGCCTTCTTATCCGGGGCCTTCGCGCCGCCCTTCGCGGGCTTGGGTGTGTTTGCGGGGCTACTCATTGTCGATCACTCCCCCAGATTTCTTAGCATATCGGACACGACTGCCGTCGGCAAGTGTCTTGATGCCGATACGGGTGACGCCGTTTGCGGACGAATCCACCAACTGCACCTTCGACGCCGCGATTGGCGCCGCGATTTCCATCCGGCCGCCCTTAGGCTGAACGGCGGAACTCATTTGAGGGTTAGGTCGAGCCTTCTTGTGCTTGATCACGATGTTGATCCCCTCAACAACGACCTTACCGACACTCGGCAAAACCCGAGTGATCGTGCCTTCCTTGCCGGCGTCCCGACCGGATAGCACGCGAACCAGGTCGCCTGTCCTCAAGCGCATCTTCCCCTGAAAGACTACCTTCCGGCGGCGCGGCCCCTTCTTGCTTAACTTCACATTCATTACACAACCTCCGGCGCCAGCGAGATAATCTTCATAGCGCCCTCAAACTTCGCGTCGCGCAGTTCGCGGGCAACGGGCCCGAAGACGCGGGTCCCACGCGGCGCCAGGTTGTTGCCAAGCACAACGGCCGCATTCTCGTCGAACCGGAGTGTCGACCCGTCCGCCCGCCGTATGATGTTCCGAGTGCGGACGACGACCGCCTTGACAACATCGCCCTTCTTGACCTGGGCGCCAGGCGACGCGGACTTGACCGCGGCCACAATAATATCGCCGATCTCCGCGTACTTCGCGTTTGAGCCCTTGAGCACACGAAAGCACATGATCTCGCGAGCGCCGCTGTTATCAGCGGCCCGCAGGCGTGAGTATATCTGTATCATAGGTTATTCCTTTGCGCTGCCGACCGCGTTACCAACGCGCGTCGACCCAGCAACATGCCCGCCGGCAGAAAGCCGGATGGGGCTGAACGCGCCTACTTGGCTCGTTCGATGATCCGCGCCACCCGCCAGCACTTCTCCTTGCTGAGCGGACGCGTCTCCATGATTTCCACGACGTCTCCGATATGGGCGTCATTGGTTTCATCATGGGCTTTGAGCTTCTTGTTCTGCTTGACGATGCGTCCGTACAGCGGATGTCGAACAAGCGTCTTGATCGTCACCACGACCGTCTTCTGCATCTTGTCGCTCGTAACGGTGCCGGTACGCACCTTGCGATTATTGCGGGACAACGTCTCCACGGCGTTTTCGGTATTCGCCATTGTTACTCCTTGTTCGCGGCCAGCTCACGCTCGCGCTTGATCGTAAGCACCCGGGCGATATTCTTGCGGTTGTTATGCACAACCTTGACATCTTCCTGCGGCTTGCTCAGGCGATCCTTCCGAAAAAGATAGATGCGCTTGCGGGCCGCGGCGACAACCGCATCGAGCTCATCATCGCTGGCCTTGCGAAATTCGGCCAGCCTTTCCCGTGTCTTTAACTCATCAGCCATTGCCTTCCTCCGTCTCGTCGAGACCGTCGGGGCTCCCCGTCTCCGGTAGGGTTGAATCGCCGGCCAGAGCCGCCTCGGCGGCGGCCTTAACCAGGATGTCCGCCGAAATCACTGCGTCCGGAGCTGCATTATCGGCGGCAACAACCGCCGGAATCGTCTCGGTGCTGCCTGCGGTTACGAACTCAACTCCGTGTTCTAACAGGTACTTCCGCGCGAGCTTTCGAGCGCCCTTCTCTGCGGCAAGGAGAATCCCGTCCGCCTCTTCCTTCTCGCTGGTGACCCGCGTGATAAACCGGGTTGCAATTGGCAGCTTATGGGCCGCGAGCCGCATAGCTTCCTTCGCAAGCTCTTCCTCGACACCGGCCATCTCGAACAGAACGCGGCCCGGCTTTACAACGGCAACCCACCCCTCGGGAGCACCCTTGCCCTTACCCATGCGGGTTTCCGCGGGCTTCTTGGTGAATGGTTTGTCCGGAAAAACGCGAATCCAAATCTTACCGCCACGGCGGATCTTGCGCGTCATGGCAATACGAGCGGCCTCGATCTGATTACTGGTCATCCAGCACGCCTCAAGCGCCTGGAGCCCGTACTCGCCGAAATCCACATGGCTGCCGCCCGAGGCCGGACCTCGACGGCGACCGCGATGTACACGGCGGTACTTCACTTTCTTAGGCATTAACATCTGATGAGCTCTCCTGGCCCGCGCCAACGCGCAGCGGCCGACAACACCGGAACGTTCCGGCCCGAATAACCCGCGATTCCCATGACCATCCGGGCCGGACGTGTTAAACTGCGTTAACGTGCGGCAGCAGGGTGCGACGCCCGACTGCGCATGCTGCACCTTGCCGGCTAGCGCCCGCCGCCGGCTGGCCGGCCGGCGTAACCGCCTCCGCCCCCGCCGCCGCCAGGTCGTCCGCCGCCCCCACCGGGACCGCCGCGACCACCACCGCCGCCGCGACCACCGCCGCCGCCAGGACCGCCGCGTCCACCGCCACCGCCGCCGCGTCCACCACGGCCTCCGCGGCCGCCACGTCCGCCGCCGCCTGCCCGGTCGCCAAAGCCCTCTTCCGCATTAAGACGGCGCTGCTGCTGCTGCTGCAACGCGATGTCGGCCGTCGTAAGCCGCTTCTGTCCGGGAAGAATATCGCCCTTGTAGATCCACACCTTGACACCGATGTTGCCATACGTTGTCGGCGCCTCGGCGAAGCCGTAGTCGATATCGGCGCGCAGTGTATGCAGCGGAATCTTGCCGAGACGATCGCCTTCCTTGCGGGCCATCTCGCTGCCGTTTAGCCGGCCCGAACAAAGGATGCGAATGCCCTTCGCGCCCAGCTTCATGGCGCGAGTAACGGCCTGACGCATCGCGCGCTTATAGGAAACGCGCTTGGATATCTGCTGCGAGATGCTTTCGGAGACAAGCTGGGCGTCCAGCTCCGGATGGCGGATCTCATACACGCTCGCGCTAACGGGCTTCTTAATGAAGCGCTCAATAACCCCGCGCAGATCGTCGACACCCTTACCACCACGGCCGATGATGATGCCCGGCTTCGCCGTGTGCAGCGTCACCTTGACGCGGTTCGCGGCCCTCTCGATCTCCACTCGCGCGATCGCGGCGTTCTGCAGCTCGCGCCGCTTGCGAATGAACAGCCGGATCTTTTGATCTTCCACCAGAGCCGCGGCGTACCCCTTGTCGAGGTACCACTTGCTCTCCCACTCCCGGTTCACACCGACGCGGAACCCTACCGGATGTATCTTCTGACCCAAGGTTATGCTCCTTCTTCCGCGGCGCCGGCCGCTGCCGGCGCATCCGCCATATTCGCTTCCGACGCACTGGAAGCGCTTTGCGTGGCGGCCGCGGGCCGAACCGCCGTCGACACTGGCTTGGACTTGGCCGGATTCTGAACGCGGCGAGGCCGTGCGGCCTCGGGCTCAGCCACGGTCAGGATGACTGTCAGGTGGCAGGTGCGCTTCAGTATTCTAAAGGCACGCCCCTGAGCGCGCGCCCTGACCCGCTTAAGTGATGGGCCGCCGTCTGCGAGTATGTTGACGATCTTCAACTCCTCCATTCCGTGTTGGAAGCCGTCCATCGCGTTGGCTGCCGCCGACTTCAGCACCTTGATGATATGCTCGGCCGCGTGGTTGGGCACATAGCGCAGGATTGCCATCGCTTCCGAGACGCGCTTGCCCTTAATCACATCGATCACCAGACGGGCCTTGCGAGGCGAGGTGCGCACGAACTTCGCTACGGCACGTGCCTCCGGAACAACATCGACACGAACCGCGTGGTCCCCGCCGATCTCTTCCCTGAGCGCCGTGGTCAACTCGTCCATATGCATGGTGACGGTGTCGGGACGGCTCGTGTGTAGTGCGACCTTGAGCTGGCCGTCCTTCTCCTTGGACAGCTTCAGCTTGGAGATGGGCGTGCGCCGGGGCAGGACTTCCTGCACCGCCGGGAGCAACGCTCGATCTCTGGCTGCTGTATTCATTTCTCAATCTCTCCTTCGCACTAGCGCGATCGGCTGGTGCGCGTGTCCTTCTGTCCGGCGTGTCCCTTAAACGTGCGTGTCAGCGCGAACTCGCCCAACTTGTGGCCGACCATGTTCTCGGTGACGAAAACCGGGATGTGTTTGCGGCCGTCGTGCACGGCCAGGGTGTGGCCAACCATCTGTGGAAAGATCGTCGAGCGACGCGACCACGTCTTGATGATGCGCTTCTCGTTGCGCGCATTCATGTCGTCGATCCTCTTCAGTAGCTTCGGGTCTGCGTAAGGCCCCTTTTTCAGTGAACGTGCCATGCAATTATCCTATTTCCCTCGGCGTCGAACAATGAACTTCTGCGTGACCTTGTTATGGCGGGTGCGGAAACCCAATGCGCGCACGCCGGTTCTCGACACCGGGCCCTTCTTGCGGCCAATGGGCGACTTCGCCTCGCCGCCGCCATGGGGATGGTCCCTCGGAGACATAACCACACCGCGGTTGTGCATGTATACGCCCAGCCAGCGCTTCTTGCCGGCCTTGCCATGCTTGATGTTTTCGTGGTCGACATTGCCGATCTGGCCGATGGTGGCGCGGCATTCCGCCTGGATCAGCCGCATTTCGCCCGATGCCAGCCGCAAGGTGGCGTATTTGCCTTCCTTTGCCATCAACTGCGCGAAGCCGCCGGCAGTGCGGATGAACTGGCCTCCCTTGCCCGGGACAAGCTCGACATTGTGCACGAGCGTACCGACCGGGATCGAGCGCAACGGCATTGCATTGCCGGGCCGAATATCGGACCCTTCGCCGGAGACGATTGTATCGCCCACCTTAATGCCGAGCGGCCAGAGGATATAACGCTTCTCCCCATCCGCATAGTGCACAAGAGCAATACGGGCGGACCGGTTCGGGTCGTACTCGACAGTCGCGATACGCCCGGGCACCCCGTCCTTGTTGCGCTTGAAGTCGATAATGCGGTACTGCGTCTTGTTGCCGCCGGCCACATTCACCGCAGTGCGGCGTCCCTTGTTGTTGCGTCCGCCACTCTTCTTGTTCGGACGGACCAGAGACTTCTCCGGCCGTGTCGCCGTGATCTCCTCGTAGGTCGAGCCAGTCCGGAACCGCTGGCTCGGCGTTATGGGTTTGTACCGTTTAATAGCCATGGTTGCCTAGACTCCTTCCACCACTTCGATTTGCTGACCGGGGCGAAGGGTGATAAAGGCCTTCTTCCAGTCACTGGACCGGCCTCGGTTGGCTCGCTTCATGTAACGACCGCGACGGGTCTTGCCCTTAACAATGAGCGTGTTCACTGTCACCACGTTAACGGGATTGCGCGCTTCAGACTGGATAAACTCAATCGCAGCCGCAATCTCGTATTTGTTGGCTTCCTTCGCCACAACAAAGGTGTACGTGTTGTGCTCTCTCCCGGCCGCAACACTCTTCTCGGTGACGATCGGGCGCATAATGATGTCATATGGACTTTTTGTTGTGCTGCTCATTCGGCCACAACCTCCTCATCAGCCTGATCCGGCTGCCCATAGTCCCCCCAGGCCGCATCGAGCGTCTCCAGGGCATCCGCGACAATAACAACCCGACCGGCGTCGATAACGTCGCGCACGGAAAACGCCGGCGCCACGCGCACCTGGATTCCGGGAATGTTCCGGAACGATTTGTAAACAACCACGTCGTGCTTGGGAAGGACGATCAGCGCCTTTCCCTCGATATCGAGGCTCGCCAGCAGGGCCGCAGCCGTCTTTGTCGATATCGACTCGAACGCGAGCGTCTCGAGAATTGTGATCTCCTCGCCCATGGCCTTGGCGGTCAGCGCCGACGCGAGAGCCGCTCGCCGTGCCTTCTTAGTCAGCCTCGCCGATAGGTCACGCGGATGCGGACCAAACACGATACCACCATGGCGATAGTGCGGAGCTGAAATGGATCCCTGGCGCGCTCGGCCGGTGCCTTTCTGCCGATACGGCTTCTTGCCACCGCCTGCCACTGCTCCGCGGGTCTTGGTATTACGCGTATCCTGACGGGAGTTGACTCCCTCGGCAAGGACCGCCCGATGCATCAGGTTGATCGTGACTTTCGCGCCGAACACCCGACTGCTGAGGACGACCGAGCCGCCTGATGTCCCGTCGGATCTGCGCAGGGGCGCGGCGACCCGTCCGCCCGTCTGTGCGTTCTCTTCTGGCATTTCCGTCGTCCTCCTAGCGTACAAACTTCTTAATCATGACAAGGCCGCCGTTCGCGCCAGGGACGGCCCCCTTGACGAGCAGCAGGTTCTTGTCGAGGTCAACCCGAGCGACGCGCAACCCCTGCTGCGTCACCTGTGCATCCCCCATGTGCCCCGGCATCCCTTGCCCCTTGAAGGTTCGGGCCGCGTCCGTGGCGCCGGCCGATTGTGGCTTGCGGTGGCTGGTGGACGAACCGTGGGTACGCTTCTGTCCGCGGAAGTGGTACCGCTTTACGACACCGGCAAAGCCCTTGCCCTTCGAGATTCCCGTTACGGCCACCTTGTCGCCGGCGGCGAAAATATTGGCCTTGACCTCGGCGCCCTCCGCCAGGGTCTCGCCGTCCTCGATCGGGACCTCGCGCAAGATCCGATGCGGCTTCACATTGTGGGCGGCAAAGTGCCCCTTTTGAGGCGAATTGAGCCGATGCTCCTTCACCTCCTCGAAGCCGAGCTGGGCAGCGGAGTACCCGTCGCGATCGAGCGTCTTCAGTTGTGTTACAATGCATGGTCCGGCGGCAATGACCGTGACTGGTGTCACGCGGCCGCCTTCTTCGAAGATCTGGGTCATGCCCAGCTTCCTGCCGATTATGGCACTTGGCATTCTTTCCTCCACGGCGCACCTGGGGAGTGGGAACTCCTTGCGTGTCGCGGTTTTCAGTTGTCTGTCCGGATCGCTGTTGGAAAACCCTACAGCTTGATCTCGATGTCGACGCCGGACGGCAGATCAAGTCGCATCAGTGCATCGATGGTCTTGGGACCCGGATCGATGATGTCTATCAATCGCTTGTGCGTCCGCATCTCGAAATGCTCAAACGATTCCTTGTCGACAAACGTGCTGCGCTGCATCGGATAGATGGCCTTCTCAGTCGGCAGCAGTACCGGACCTGAGATGCGGGCACCGGTGTGGCGGACGGTGTCGACGATCTTCTGGGCCGACTGGTCGAGCACTCGATGATCGAACGCTCGCAGGCGGATCCTGACTTTGTCGCGACGCATTAGCTTTCTCCTCGGACAAACGTGTGGATCGTAATCCACGATTGTACGCCGCGGGCTCACACCCTGCTGCCGCACAATTTGCAGTCGGGCCTTCGCACCCCGCTACCGAACAAAAGAAGCAGGCGATCTGGTGACCGCCTGCCATGACACTACTCGAAAATCTTGCTGACGACGCCGGCGCCCACCGTATGGCCGCCCTCACGGATGGCGAAGCGGAGGCCTTCCTCCATGGCGATCGGTGCGATGAGCGTGCCCACGATCCGGACATTATCGCCCGGCATCACCATCTCGACACCCTCCGGCAAGTCCAGGCTCCCGGTCACGTCGG
>JBKQWH010000426.1:0-2886 GCA_052139635.1 Capsulimonadaceae bacterium | reverse complement strand
GAACGTGACAAGCAACAACACGGCATTTGAGAAGGAGATGATTCCCTAAGCCCAGTGTGGGTCTCTCGAGCCGGTCGGCGGGCTCACGTTACCCACTGTCGCAATTTCGGCTCTTGAATAACCGTGTACTACCGGAAACTGATCAATGTCTACCGACTGGTCGAACGCCACGTAACCTCCTTCGAAGTGTCATCTTCTTCGACAAGCACAGTGATCATGATCATCGAACGCACCGCGACCAGCTCCGCACCGGGACCTTCAGCAATTTCCCCTTTTAGGGGGATAGGCTCCGATCTACCCTATTTGGAGATCGAGAGGATACCCGCGCCATAGCTTGATTTTGGAGCCAACATAGCCACTTTTTGCCAGCAATCGCGGTTATCGTTACGGCGAATTCTTGCCCATCAATTGGACCTGTCCGATAACGCTTACTGGCGTGCCCTTTAGTAGCGACGAGGCTAAGAATTACGGCTAAACCCAGTGCAATCGATGCAAGTTTCGCGGTCACGCTATCCCTCATCTTGGTCATCCGAAGTTTACCGCAAGCCGCGAATGTCGGCTGTCGGGCGATCATTTCACAGTGCCCACCGGCCGGAGTTGGCCGGCTGGAGCCGGTCGCCGATGAGTTTGGTGCTCACCGGCTCGTCACGACCCCTTGCGGACGGTGGCAACCGTCAGCTTCGGGGAGATCCACTGACAGTTAAGCCGAGAGGTCCCCGAGTCCTTTACCCACCAGGCGGCGGCATTGCTCGCGAGCGAATCCGAGTCGCGGCCCACTAATAGGCCGTCCAGATCTTCGTGACCTTAATGCGCGTGAGAGTCGGTGCCGGGCACTGTGAACTTCAGAGTCTGCCGGCACTCTGCGCACGCGCTGAAGGGACGGTGACGAGCGTCTACCACCTCGATCGATATCTCGTGCAGGCCAGGCGGCAGCCCAACCACGGCGATTGTGTTGTCTTCGTTACTCGAGACCACCCAATGCCACGGCAGGTTGTCAACGGTGACATGCAAGTGACCGATCCGTGGCGATACGCCGAGACCGGCCGTCCCGAACACCGGTACTATATGCACGTTCACAAGCCGGTACTGGATCTCGACGATGCCTCGAGTCAGTGGTTCGGGAAGCGGAGGGTCGGCGATCACTCTGGGCGGCGCTTCGTTCTCGATCGGGTTGTACGGTGACGCGCCGCGTATCTCTTGCGCACTCTGCCCGAAGGCGATTGCCGCGAGGACAGCGCCGGCCGCCGCCGAGGCAAATGTCGCGATTGGCCTGAACATGGGAAATTCCTTCTTGGATGACCAATAGGTCTACATATTCATTCTGAGCAATGCGGAGATTGAATCCGATTGCACCAAGGTTGAACCAGTGTTTGGACTAAAGGACGCCGTGGCAGCAGGCAATACATCATCTGCTGTCTGCCTCGTCAAGTGTCGTGCGAATGATCGCAAACGGGAGGGCATTTTGGCAGAGCGAGTTTCCGGTGTTGGCCGACCGCCGCCCGATGCGGACACGACCGCTGTCCATAGACTGGTCGCAACCTCGTCGCAAGCGTCCGCTATCTCCCGCTGGAATCCAACTATGAACTACCTCCAGCAATGTAGATACGCTCTAACAACTACGGGAAGAATCGAAATGAATCGACGACCATTCATCATTCTTGGACTTCTGCTGTGCCTGCCCGTCGTCGCCGCGCTGCAGGGTGACAGCGGCCCTCCGGCGGACATCCTCGCAGTCCGCAATATCGAGATCATATTCCACACCGCCGGCAGTGTGCTCCCGAGCAAGGACCTCGATTTGATGATGAGCCTATTTGCCGACGACGCCGTCCTTACTGACACTGCGCACGACAACAAGGTCTATCAAGGCAAGGAGCAAGTACGTACCTACTGGGCGAACGTCAGCGGCCCATTCCGCCCTGAGCATCACTGGATTGGCTACACGCCGGCAATGCGAATTAAGAGTAACGTGACGGGAGACACTGGCACGCTCGACTTCGAATGCCTGTGGATGGATGTTGATAGCAATACCATCGGCGCACACGCCTTCTCCTCTATGGAACTTGCACGCGTGAAGGGGCACTGGCTCGTTAAACGCATCAAAGTCGGCAAGGTCGATAAGCTCTAGTTGGTGCGGCTCGGGCCTTTGGGCCAGAGGGCGTAAACAGAACCACCTAGCGTGCGCCGTTAACCAGGTCACGCACGACGCGAATGACTGCTTCGAGGCGATGATTTCGTGCGGTCCAGTGCCCGCGTTTGGCCGGAATGAGCCGGATGGTTCTCCCGATACCCGGTCGGTCAACCCGAGTAATCCAGGGTCACCCGCAAGTGACGCACGTCGGACCCATATCTGCCGATGGCGAGAGGCGGTTACCTGGTAACATTAGGCGAGTTTCGACCCTTTCTTGCCCCTCGCGAAAACAGGATTTGAGATGCCGGATACTCTGTTTCTGCTGCGTCTGGAGCATCGAAACCTGAGTAATTTGCTCGGGTTGATCGAAGATCAAGTGGCGGCCGCCGACGCGGGGGCGCCGATGGACAGGGATTTGCTGAGCCTGGCGTGGGAATATTTCTCCGACTATCCGGACCTATGTCATCACCCAAAGGAGGACCTCGTCTACGAGCTCTTGAGTAGACGCGATCCGGGCTCATGCGCTGGCCTCAGAAATCTGACCGCCGAGCACATTCAGCTACACGAGCTGACGGAGGCGTTCGGCGAGGCTGTGCGTCGGTTGCGCGAGGAACCGCAAGCCGCGGAGCCAAGAGCGCGAGAAGTGATTCGGGAATTCACGCAGCGCTATCGGCAGCATATGGGAGCGGAGGACGAGCGGTTCTTTCCGCTGGCCGAGGAACGATTGTCCAGGGACGACTGGGCTACTCTCGATTTCG
>JBKQWH010000425.1:0-3579 GCA_052139635.1 Capsulimonadaceae bacterium | reverse complement strand
GGGCGCCCCAACATATCTGGCTATTGTCTACTACTAACTCCCGGGGATTTGCAAGAGTCCTGAAAAGGCCAATCGTCAATGTAACCGTCCTTACTACTTACAGCAGTTTCGACCCGGCTTGTCTCGACGCAACTATTTTCTAACTTCTTGTTTCGGGATGTGGCGCAATAAAGATGGCGGAGAGGGTGGGATTCGAACCCACGGAGGTTTGAGCCTCACCCGCTTTCGAGGCGGGCGCACTAGACCAACTATGCGACCTCTCCGTTACACTGTCGGCGAAAGACCGGCGTCCGTATACACTGGCGCCCCCGGGCGGAATCGAACCGTCGACACAAGGTTTAGGAAACCTTTGCTCTATCCACTGAGCTACGAGGGCAATATTCCGCGCGCCGCCGCACCTGCCTGGAACCGACACGCCATTATACCCCCGCCCGAGGTCCAAAATCAAGCGCAGTCCGTGGCGGCCGTGCACCCGCCGCCATTCGACCCGTCCGACTCCCTCTTACATGCAATCCATGAATCCGGGTAATCCCAGTTCAAGACAAGAGTCCTTGCGGCGTCAGGCGCTGAGTGCGGCACACCATTCGTCGATGGTCAGTACGTCCGCCTGGCGCGGGAAAATCTTTGTGAGCAGGACCCGGTGCACCTCTTCATCCATGTCCAGGCAGGCGTCGGAGAGTACCGTCATCCGGAAGTCCAGGTCGGCCGCCTGGCGCAGCGTGGAGAGAACCACGCCGCTTGTGGCGATCCCGGTCAGGACAAGATGCCGGATATCCTTCGCGCGCAGCACAACGTCCAGATCGCTTCCAGCAAAGGCGCTAACGCGCCGCTTGGAAACGACCACATCGCCGGACTCCGGCGCGACGCCCGAATGGACCTGCGTGGCCGCATCGGCCTCCGTCATTCGCATGCCCATCTGCTTGATCGCACCAAAGGACTTATTGTTCGGGCTGACCTCCGGGTAACCTTCGCGAAACCGCACAACCACAAATATCACCGGCATGCCAGCGGCTCGAGCCGCCGAGACAGCCCGGCCAAGTCGAGGTACGTAGTCGGCATCGTTGCTGAACCGCTCAACGATTCCGTTTTGAACATCCATTACAAGAAGCGCTGTATCCGTCATTGGTTATATCCTCCAAACCACCTGGTGGTGGCGCAAGTCGAGAAAGCGGAAGGTGGAACGTAGAAAAGTGCGTTACTTCCAGAGTCCGGAAGGGACTTTGGTCTCAATAGCCGTGGACTTCAGTCCATGGGGTTGTCCATGCAAATATTATGATCATACCGCGGCATCGCCGCAAGCAAACTGCGCACGATCGGTCCTCTTTCGCCCGGAGAACGTTCTCCATGGCAGCACTCGAATTCATTCGTCGGTCGATTACGTCGCCGCGCGAGGCGACTCTCACGATCGTTTTCATCGAAGGCAGGGGGCTAGCAGAATCCAGTGGCCCGCTCCCTGCCCGCGGATTCCCGAGTCGGGTCAGTGGGCCGGGGCGGTCTTGATATACTTCGCCGGGTCCTTGTCGAACAGCGGCTTGCAGCCCGCACAGCAGAAGTAGTAGGTCTTACCGTGGTAGAAACTGTGACCCGCGGCGTCCTTGATCGAATCGATCTTCGCGCCCGTCACCGGACAGATCAGCACGGCGGTCTTGACGGCCGTCTTGGCCTTGTGGTGGATCGTCGCGGCAAAGCTCGATACGGGCAGCAAAGCCGCGAAGGCGGCCACGGCGGCGAATGTGACAGGCTTCATGTTCAATTTGATCTCCTTGACAAGATAGGCATATTATACTCTATACTACTCCAGTCGCAGTTCAGCACGCAGTTTGTGGGAGAGGATCGTTTTCCGAATGGAACGCACTTTTTTGATGATCAAGCCGGACGGAGTTCGGCGCAAGCTTGTGGGTGAGATTATAAGCCGGTTCGAGAACAAGGGCTTTACGCTTGTCGAGATGCGGCATCTCACCCCGACTCGCGAGTTGGCCGAGGCGCATTACGCCGTTCACCGCGGCAAGCCATTCTTTGACAGCGTGGTCGCGTTCATCAGCTCGGGACCGGTCGTGGCCATGGTCTGGGAAGGCCCCGACGCCGTCAATCTCGCGCGCAAGCTGATGGGCGCCACCAAACCCGCCGACGCCGCACCGGGCACCATCCGCGGCGACTACGCCGGTACAATCGAGCAGAACCTCATCCACGGCTCCGACTCGGTCGAGACCGCCCTTGCCGAGATCGCAATCTGGTTCGGCTGATCAGTCAATCAGTCTCTTCGCTCCGCCCGGTCGAAATTTTCTCTCCCCGGGCCACTGCGACGCCAGCGGTCGAGGCCCGGGCGTAGAGGGTGGCCATGGTGTCAAGGAAGGGTGTCTCGCCACGCCAGTAGGGGAACGGGCCGAGTTGAATGGGCAGGCCGGCCGCGACGGCCGGAACACGAGTGTCGGACCCTATGCCGAGCGGCAGCGCGCCCCCCTGCCAGAAAGCGGCCGGATCTAACGAGAGAGGTTGCGGAGGGTATGCGGGAACGGCGGCGGTCTCGTTCGATGTCGCCGGACCGAGTTGGCCGAGAAGGCCCTCACGCGTGATACCGCGCAGTTGGAAGATCAGGAACGGGTCGCGGTCGAACTCCTCGCCGAGCAGGTACATGACCGCCGCGATGTGCTTGCACGGGTTGGAATCGTCCGGGCAACTGCATGACGTGATCAAATCGACCCGACGCTCCGGAAAGAGCGACAGGCCGACCTGCTTGAAGATGCCCTCGATCTCATGCGGCATCTCGCCGGCCAGAAGCTGCGCGGCAAAGACCGCCTGCTGGCCGAGTGCCTCGACGACCGTCGTCCACTGCGCGCCCGTCAAGATCTTGACGCTCACCGTGACCTCGTACGGCTTTGGCCGCGAGCCCTGCACGCGCGCCGTCGCCACGCCGGTCGACACGGATATGTTGAGTACCTGCCCCTGCCGCGCATACGTGCGTCCCCGCGCCAGTCGCGACCCGAGACTGAACGATTCCAGCACACCGATCCACCGCTGCGCCCACCAGTTCTTGTCCTTGCCCCGGCCGGACTGCAGCCTGATCCCTCCCTGCACGGCTCGGGGTTTGGAGGGTTCGAAGTAACTGTAGTGGCTGAATCTCGACATCGTTAGCTCCAGGGCTTGTCGCCAAGGTCAGGCAACCGTGCGTTGAGTCTGCGTCGGGGCTCGAGCAGGGCGCAAAGCCGTACCTTTTCGCCGGGTGGCAGGTGAAGCTCTTCTGCCTCCGCCGGCAATTCGTGCAGGACGCCACCCTGGACTTCCGCCGTATAATGGATCAATGCCATATCGATAGCCCCCTGTTTACGGAACCGCTCGGCCAACACGAAGTTGAAGTGCATCAATTCACTATGCTCTCCATGTAACATAACGTAGCGCGGCATAGCCCCAACCAAACTGCGGAGAAGAAGTAACCGACGATTTGGTGGAACGCGTGGTCGAAGCGTTGGAATCTCTGCAATCGACCATTCTCGAGCACAACGAAGAGCGCAGTGCCGCGCTCAACTAACTCTGGGCGGACGGATCTCTCTGGAGCTATCGATGAAAAACTAAGATTCTTAG
>JBKQWH010000424.1:0-3023 GCA_052139635.1 Capsulimonadaceae bacterium | reverse complement strand
CGATGAAGATCACGCAGGACGTCCGCGACTACGCCAGGCAGCTCAGCATGGCGGAGGATCAGGCGATCGCCGCCGGCCTCGAGGAGAAGTCGAAGGAGTTCGTTGAGAGCGGGGCGGAGATTTATCGATAACCGATGCAATTTGGTACAATGCTGGTAACCAGGAATGTCTCAACCAGGAAGTGTACTCGAGTACGTAGCGCGGCTTACGCGTGCAGAAAGGACTTCTGTGTTCAACCACAACACAGTCTTTCCGGCGGCCTCGCTTCAAGCGGGGCTGCTGGATGCTGTCGCGGACGTTTGGCGGTTCGACACCGCTGGAGCAAGGTTGCATGTTTCCCCATCACCAGTCCACGATTGAGCGAGTTACGGATGCGTTTTCCGCGCGTCCCGAGGTCGAAGCCGTCCTGCTGGGCGGGTCGATCGCGCACGGGTTTGCGCAGGAGAACTCCGACATCGACATCATGATCCTCGTCTCGGAAGATGAGCATGCGCGCCGCGCGGCGGCCGGGGATCTGCACTATTTCAACACCGATCTGTCGACCTACGCGGGCGGATACATCGACGGGAAGTACATCTGCCGGAGTTTCCTCAACCAGGTCGAGCGCATGGGCAGTGAGCCTGCCCGATTTGCATTCGCTGATGCGCAGGTTTTGTTCAGCCGATCTCCTGACCTTGCGGATCAGCTTCCGAGGATCGCACGTTACCCCGTTGAAGAGAAATTGGCTCGAATCAGCCGGTTCCATGCGCAGTTCGAGGGCTGGCGGTGGTACGTGGGAGAGGCGGTGAGGCAGCGCGATGGATACCTGATGGGCGTCGCAGTGACCCGTCTGCTGCTTTTTGGCGGCCGCATGATCCTCGCTCACAATGAAACGCTGTATCCGTACCATAAGTGGTTCTTCAAGGTCCTCGATCGGGTGGTGGACAAGCCGGAAGGGCTGATGGACGTGATGCGGCTACTGAGCCGCCATCACACCCTGGAGCGTGCAGCCGGCTATTATGATCTCGTGATGCAATGGCGGGACTGGGAGGTCGACTCCGCATCGTGGCCCAATCGGTTATGGTCGACAGCGAGCTTCCCTGGCTTCGTGATGCCGCCGCGATCGACGACATCTGATTTTCGGGCGCGCCGCCGCGGTGTGCGGTGGGATGGGGCATGGCCGGCTCCACGCACTCGTAATGACTAGTGGCTCCTGCAGTCGTGGCTTCGCGCCGTGCTGTAGGGGCCGTTTGCTATTTCGGACAGCACGAGAAACAACAATCTAACTATGACTCCAGGACAGTACGCACTCATCGCGGTGGGCGGGGCGCTTGGCGCGCTCGCACGGTACATCGTCGGATATGCGATTTCGATCCGGTTTCCCACATCGTTTCCGTGGGGTACGTTTGTGATCAATATCACTGGCTCGTTCATTATCGGTCTCGTCTCCACCCTTGTGGCGGAGCGAATGCTGGTCAGTCCCAATTGGCGCCCCCTCGTTACAATAGGCTTCGTGGGGGCGTACACGACGTTCAGCACCTTCGAGTATGAGACGGTGCAGTTGGCGGCATCATGGCGGGCGTTTGCAAACCTGGCAGGAAGTGTCGTCTCTGGGTACGGCGCCGTGTTGCTCGGAATCCGACTCGGTCAGTGGCTGAGCCTTGCGCGCCATGCTGTCGCGCGTTGAGCGTGCATTCCACGGGAGGAGACAAGCTACCATGAAGATCACAACACAGGCACAGGTTCTCCGGGCTTACATCGGCGAGCAGGACATGTGGCACGGGACGCCGCTCTATGCCGCCATCGTCAACCGTCTCAAGGAAATCGGTATTGCCGGAGTGACCGTGGTCCACGGTGTCGAGGGCTATGGAGCGCATCGGACCGTCCATACGGCTCGAATCGAGGTGCTGTTCCAGGGTCTGCCGATCCTCGTCGAGGCAGTCGACGCGCCGGAACGGATTGCCCTCGCCCTCACCGCAATGGACGAAATGGTGACGGAGGGCCTGGTCACGGTCGGCGAAGTCCAGGCATATCGCTATACCAGGGACCCGCCGCGACAGCGAGGTCAGTGAGGCACTTGTTCCTGGTTCGACACGGGAGGCGCCATGGGGATTATCACTATCGCACGCCAACTCGGGGCCGGTGAAGCCGCACTCGTTCCGGCCGTCGCGGCGCGTTTGGGCTGGCGGGTCGCCGACCAGAGCATCCTCAATCGCGAGGCGGAGATTACCGGAATCAGCCTGCCGCACGCAGCCCACTGGGATGAGCACGATCCGACTTTCGTCGAGCGCCTCCACGGGCAGGGACCGGAGTTCGCGACATTTCTCCAGACGTCGCGCCAGGTGATGCAGGAACTTGCCGCGGAAGGCAGCGTCGTTATCGTCGGGAGGGGAGGGCACCTGCTGCTGCGAGGTCATCCGGACACGCTGCACGTTCGCCTGATCGCCGATATGCCCTTCCGGTTGAAGCAAGTCATGGAAGTCCGGTGGGTCGCCAATGAGGTAGCAAGCGCCCTGATTGCAAAGCACGACCGCAACAGCGCGACCTACTACCGGCATATCTTCCACACCGACATTTCCAATCCGGCACACTATGACATGGTGCTCCGCACGGACAGACTGGGAATAGAACGGGCCGTGGACGTGATCGCCGGCTATTTTGAGCATCCGGCGCCGGCGCTGCCCGGTGAGGGGGCAACGAGAGATAGCGGCGCCGGGGCGTAGTGCCGCAGCCGCGCAGAAAAACTCGCCGAGAGTTGGTTTTCCCTTGACTTAGAGGGACATCGCAGGTATTATGCAGCCAAATGGCGTTGGATCCCGCCCAGCCGAAGCGCTCAACCTGACACTTCGCGCGAAACCGTCGAAAGACTAATGGCTCCTACTATGCCGGCTTTGGTCCGGTGTTGTAGGGGCCATTTTGTTTGCCCGTACGCGGCCCGAGTGCGGACGGCAGTGGCCCGAACGGGTTGAGATTATGATAAACCACATACTCTTTAACGTGCTGCAGGTACTGGTTGTCATGGGGTTCGCTCCGCTGGCTTCCGG
>JBKQWH010000423.1:0-3518 GCA_052139635.1 Capsulimonadaceae bacterium | reverse complement strand
ATTGCAACCCCGCTCACGAAAAAGCAGCTTCCGACGCCTGTCGAAGCGTATTCCCAGATGCCTTCGTGACGGCTTCCTACGAAGTCAATCCGGAGATGCTGGAATACGAGCGTACCAGTACGACCGTCATCAATGCGATGCTGGGACCGCGCTGCGCCAGCTACATTCACGCGCTCGACAAGCGCGTTCAAGAACTTGGCGTACCGAAGGACGCCCTTCATCTCATGCAATCCAACGGTGGCCTTGCGAAGCCGGCCACGATTTCAAATCTACCGGTGACGCTGCTTGAATCGGGTCCGGCTGGCGGCGTCACAGGGATGGCCTGGTTTTGTGCAAGACTTGGCGTGCCGAACGCGATTATGAGCGATATGGGCGGCACAAGTTACGATGTCTCGCTCATTCGCGATGGGCGGCCAGAATTTCGACATTCCACGTTGCTGCACCGGCAGGTGGTGCAGTGCCCCACTATTGACATTGTGTCAATCGGCGCCGGCGGCGGTTCGATTGCCTGGATTGACGAGGGAGGGGGCGTCCAGATTGGACCGATGAGTGCCGGAGCGGACCCAGGCCCGGCCTGCTATGGACGCGGCGGGACGCGCCCCGCAATGACCGATTGTAATGTCGTGCTCGGCTTTATCGATCCCGACAGCTTTTTGGGCGGAGAGGTGAAGCTTGACAGAGAAGCGGCGGAAAGAGTGATCACCGATCAAATCGCCAAGCCGCTTGGCATCTCCTGCGTCGAAGGAGCGAGACTGGTTCGCGAAGTCGCGAATGCGAAGATGGCGCAGACGATCCGGCTCGTGACGATCGAACGAGGCTTCGATCCACGTGACTTCGTGTCTGTACCTTATGGCGGTGCTGGCCCGGTCCATGCGGTGGATGTCGCTCGAATGCTGGATATTCCCAAGATTGTTGTTCCACCAATGCCCGGCGTGTTCTCGGCATTCGGGATGCTCGTTGCGGACATCGCGCATGACTATCAAGCGTCGCTCCACCAGGTCGTGGAGGAAATCACCCCCAGGACTGTTTCAGAGATCTATGATCGATTGTCATCGACAGCGACAACCAAACTGCTCGAGTCCGGCGTTCCGCGCGAACGCATCGAGCTGCAGCGTCAGGCGGACGTCCGGTACCTGCCCCAGGCGGAGACCATCACAGTCGACGTGCCGAGCGGTCCTTTGTCGATCGAATCGATTCGATCGATCGGACGGGAATTTGAAGCCGCACATTCCCGGCTGTGGAACTTCACACTTTCGAATCATCCGATTCTAATCACGAACCTTCGCGTGCGCGCCGTGGGAAAGACAAATGCCCTCGTGAATCCGCGCGTACCAACCGGTTCGGCGGCGCCGAAACCCGTGAGTGAACGCAAAATCATAATTGAGGGACGCGAAGAACACCTACCCTGTTACCTTCGCGCGGAACTCCCGCAGGGCGCCCGCATCGCGGGTCCTGCGATCATCCAGGAGCAGAGCACAAGCCTGGCTTTTTATAAGGGACATACAGCTGAAATCGGTGAACTCGGCAGCATCATCTTGACAATGGACGGGAGCGCACATGGATAAAATTACCTCTGAGATCATTCGCAACGGCCTATACGCGATCGCGCGCGAAATGAAGATCGCAATCATGAAAACAGCGGGGAGCCCCGTCATTCATTCGGGCGGGGATGCCTCGGCAGCCATCTTCGATGCCGATATGCAGCTGGTTGCCCAGGGCAACGATATTCCTACGATGCTCGGATCGGCTGTGATCTCGACGCGAGCCTCGGTGGAATATGTCGGGAGGCAAAATCTTCGTCCAGGCGACGTAATCGTCAGCAACGATGCATATCTCGGCGGCGGAAACCACCAGCCGGATGTCCAGTTGACGCGACCGGTCTTTCTGGACGGAGAGATCATTGCATTCACCATGACGCGCGGTCATTGGATAGACATTGGAGGGGCAATACCGGGAAGCGTTACGACGGTGACCTGGGATATCTTCGGCGAGGGTCTGCGTATTCCCCCGGTGCTGTTGTTCCGTGACGACAAGCCGGTGACGGACGTTGTGGATATGATCCTGAAGAACACGCGCGTCCCGGAAGCGCGTCAACTGGATATTCAAGCTCAATATGCAGGCACCTACGTCGGCGAGCGCAGACTTCTGGAATTCGCTCGTCGCTATGGCCGAGAGGCATTGCACGAAGCTATGGCCGAGTCATTGGACTATTCGGAACGGATGGTGAGGAAACATATTGCGGCGATGCCGGATGGCGTCTACGAGGCTGAAGATCTACTGGAGGTTGTTAAAGGGGCCGGCTGGCCGGAAGATCCCGTGCCGATCCGAGTCAAGGTCACCATCGCTGGAGATCATATAACTTTCGACTATACGGGATCTTCACCGCAGGTTCGGGGCGGAGTCAATTGTCCGTACTCGGTGATATGCAACAGCACCTGGTACACGGTAAAGGCAATGACATCGCCATCGATCCCGATAAATCAGGGCTGCTATCGGCCTATCGAAATCATCGCGCCTGAAGGAACCGTGATAAATTGCAGCTATCCTGCATCCGTCGTTAGCGGAAACACTGAATCATCGCAAAGAGTCATCGACCTTCTTTTGAAAGCCCTGAGCGCCGCCGTGCCGCAACGCGTAGTTGCGCAGAGCTATGCTTCGGCGCTTCCCATGATGTTTTGTGGCTTCGATCCCGACAAAGAACGCTGTCGCAGCCTGCGCCGCGACTACATCGCTTACACCGATGTCAATCCCGGCGGCCTGGGAGCTCGACCCGATAAGGACGGTGTTAATGGCGTCCGGGTCCACATCGGTAACACGGGAGGAATGTCGGTCGAACATACGGAGCGGTATCAGCCCCTTCTAGTCAAGTACTGGACGATGGTAACGGATTCAGGAGGAGCTGGCCGGTTTCGCGGTGGATGCGCCGGTCGCCGTGCCTATCTCTCTCTATTTTCGGAGGCGACATTCACGATCATGGGAGAGCGGGGAGAGATCACGCCGAAAGGCCTCTTCGGGGGCAAGCCCGGCACCCTCCTCACGTGCCGTATCGACCGGACGGACGGCGCAGTCGACTTTGTCCCCGCGAAAGGACCTTACGCTGTTGTCTATGCCGGAGACTGCGTGACGCTTCAGCCCGCCGGGAGCGGTGGGTATGGAGATCCATATTCACGACCGATCGAAAACGTTCTGGCAGATGTCCGCGATGAATACGTCAGTCGCGAGATGGCCGAGGAGCTTTACGGCGTCGTGCTCGATCGTGAGGGTAACGTTGATCGCGCAAGCACCGACCTAAAACGGGCGGCGAAGCCGGCAGAAGTAGTGGGGGTGGGATCGCAATGAGCACAATCGAAGAAGGCATGGGAAAAGCGCAGAGCCACGGCGCACTTTCAGACGTGCGTATTCTTGATCTGTCGCGCGTCCTGGGAGGTCCCTTCTGTAGTCAGGTCCTTGCCGACCATGGAGCGGACGTCATTAAGGTCGATCTCATAAAGAAGGTTCCCGGAGGCACAACGAGTGGC
>JBKQWH010000422.1:0-21540 GCA_052139635.1 Capsulimonadaceae bacterium | reverse complement strand
GGCCGAGCTAACAGCTTTGGGCGCAAGAAATGAATACGTGGTGCACCTGGACAGCAGGAACATCAAGCCGTGGATTTCTGTGCTTTCCGTGGTTAAATCTTCTCCTTAGGAGCGACAAGCACGTCCGGATATGAACGCCGACCAAACAGCCGCCCTCACCGCGATCGTTCTGCTGACCGGTCTCTACGCTTTCTTCACGCTGGCGAAGACATGTCTGGTCTCGGTGCGCCGCGCGCAATTACTGGCGTGGTCGTCCGACGGAGCGCATAACGACACGGATGTCGCCTTGCAGGACCTGCTGAACACGCCGGCGCGCGTGTTTGCCACCGTTCAGGTGGGCATTACCCTTGCCACTTTTGCCACGGCCGCCATTACCGCGGCCGTTCTGGCGCCCGCATTCGCTCGGGTGCTTGTCCACTGGCAGGTGCCGCACCCGGTGCGCGTGGCGACCGTTCTTCTGACTCTCTTTACCGCTCTGATCGCGAGCACGCTCGGCGATCTGGTGCCGTACTCGTATGCTCAGAAACATCCCGTGCGCGCGGCCAGACTTGTCGCCGTTCCGTTACGCGGCTTCGTGTGGCTGTTCAGCGGCCTCGCCGGCATCGCCCTCGCCCTTTCCAACCTCTTTGTCAAGCCGTTCGGGTTGACAGCCTCGTTTGCGTCGCCGATCGTGACCGAGGAAGAGTTGCAAACGTTGCTCGAGGCCGGCGCGGCGTCGGGCGCGATCGAGGAGGGCGAGAAAGACATCATTCGCAATGTGATCTCCTTCGGCGATACCGACGTCCGCCAGGTGATGACGCCTCGGATAGATATCGCGGCGGCAGATGTCGAAATGGACGCGCCGGCGCTGGTCGACCTGATCATCCGGAGCGGCCACTCGCGCATTCCCGTTTACGAGGGCACTGTCGACGCGATCGTCGGGGTGATCCATGCGAAGGACCTCCTACCGCTACTCGTTCAGGGCGCCGCGCCACAGTTACTGCGGTCGGTGGCTCGTGCGCCTTATTTTGTGCCGGAGAATAAGCGGGTTGATGATCTCCTGGAAGAGTTCCGGGTCTCCAACCTCCCCATCGCTATCGTGCAGGACGAATATGGCGGCACGGCCGGCCTGGTGACGATCGAGGACCTCCTGGAGGAACTGGTCGGTGAGATTCAGGATGAGTATGATACGGAGGAGCCCCTGATCCAGATCATCGACGACCGTACCCTGCTCCTCGATGGCCGCATGTCGATCCCCGACCTGAACGAGGAAATCGGGGCCGACATCCCGGACGACGATTTCGAGACCATCGGCGGCTTCGTCTTCGGCCTCTTCGGCCGCCAGCCCGCGGTCGGCGAATGCATCCGTCACAACGACCTGAAATTCCACGTCACCCGCACCGACGGCCGCCGCATCCAGCAGGTTCGGCTCACTCATGTCGACCCCGAAGAGCCGGCCGCCCTCGACGGCGAAACCCCTCCGCGCCCCTCCCGTGCGTCCGACTCGCGAGTGCCCGAAACCACCGCACGCGATAGCGCGAGCTCTTGAGTGTCCGCCCTGCCGGTTCAGTGCGTCAGCCACCCCGCAACGCAGGAGAACGGAGACGCCAACTGGGACAGCCTGCTGATGGGTGTCACCGAGCGCGTGCAGGCGGTACGCAAGGCTGCGCAGCCGCCGTGGACCGTCACGGCGGCCTGTCATTCGTGATGGGCTTACAGCAGAGACTTCACCGCGGCGACGATGTGGGCGGCGTCAATGCCGGCGTAGGCGAGGAGCTCGGCGGGCTTGCCGGAAGTGGGCATTTTTGAGACCGCCAGCTTCAGCACAGTCGGAGAGTCAGCGCCCAGACCTGCATACGCTTCCAGGACGGCGTCCCCGATTCCGCCTTCGGTCCAGTGATCCTCGACCGTCACGACTTTACCGCCGGTGGCGGCGGCCGCCGCGACCAGGCCCGCGGAGTCGACCGGTTTGACGGAGTAGAGGTCGACAATCCGGATGGCGATCCCTTCGCCCTGCAGCAGCTCGTACGCCCGAATAGCCTCATGGACTGTGATTCCGGCGGCCACAACCGTCACGCGGTCGGCCTCGGACTGCCGGACAAGCTTGCTGCCGCCGATCGGAAATTCCTCGCCGGGCGCATAAAGAATCGGCGTCTTCTCACGCGTGGTACGCATGTAAGAAATGCCGGATAGCGAGGCCATCGCGTTGACCAGACTCGCTGTCTGGTTGGCGTCGCACGGGTAGAGCACCGTGCTGCCGAAAACGGCGCGCATCATCGCCAGGTCCTCGAGCGCCATCTGCGACGGACCGTCCTCGCCGATGCTGACACCGGCATGCGACCCGCAGAGGCGAATCGTGCTGTTGGAGATAGCGGCCATGCGGATCTGGTCGTACGCGCGGGTCAAGAAGGCGGCAAACGACGACGCATACGCCTTTTTCTGGCGGACCCCGAAGCCGACCGCCGCGCTTACAAGCTGCTGCTCGGCGATGTACATCTCGAAGAACCGGTCCGGGTACGCCTTCTTGAACTCGTCCGCGTGGGTCGAGTTCGATACCTCGCCGTCCATTACGATCACATCCAGGTTGGCGGCGCCTACCGCAACCAGGGCGTCTCCGTACGCCTTCCGGGTGGCTTCCTTCGTGCCGGCAGCGTATACCGGCAGCGAAAGCGGCCGCGGCTCGCCGGCGCCGGCGGGGTGGAGGTTATCCGGTCCGGCGACGTTGATGGTGATATCGCGCCGGCCCCCGAGCTCTCCAATGGCATCGGACGCCTGCTGCACGCCGAGCGCCTTGCCGTGCCAGCCATCCTTGTTTGCCGTAAACGAGACTCCATGCCCCTTCTCGGTCCGCGCAATCAAGAGGGTCGGAGTATCGATTTGGGCGACGGCCTCTGCAAAAGCCTGGTCGACCGCCTCGACGTCATGGCCATACAGCTCGATCGCGTGCCACCCGAATGCACGGGCGCGGGCGGCGTAAGCAGCGCTGTTCCACCCGAGGTCGGTCTCGCCGCGCTGGCCGAGCCGGTTCATGTCGAGTATTCCAATCAGATTGCCGAGCTTGTAGTGCGATGCCTTGTCAAAGGCCTCCCAAACAGAGCCTTCCGCCATCTCGGAGTCGCCCAGGAGAACCCAAACATGGAACGGGAGCTTGTCCAGGTACTTGCCGTCCAGGGCCATGCCCACCCCGATCGGAAGTCCCTGGCCAAGGGATCCGGTGGCGACATCGGCCCATTTAAGCGTGTGCGGGTTCGGATGGCCTTCCAGACGGCTGCCGAACTTGCGCAGGGACAGCAACTCCTCGTCGGTGATGACACCGGCCGCCTTATACATGGAGTAGAGGAGGGGGCAGGCGTGTCCTTTACTGAACACCAGATGATCGTTATTGGGGTGCCTCGGGTTATCCCAATCGTACCTCAGGTACTTCGAGAGGAGGACCGCCATCAGGTCCGCCGCCGACATTGCCGACGTCGGGTGTCCCGAGCCGGCCGCGGTGGTGCACCGGATGCTGTCCACCCTGAGCTGCGCCGCTAAATCCTTCCAATCCTGTATCTGGTCCGCCATGTCATATCTCCTTGGTCAAAAACTCCTGCCGAGCACGCGATAGAAAAGACCTGTCCAACCGAAATCAGCAATAGGATACCGTGTTTGTGGTCATGGGAAACGGCGGGAAAGCGCCTAATCGAGGCTGCGACCGCCTGACTGGACCACCGGGGAGTTCTCTTTTCTATTGGTGAATGAGGCAGGTTGTGCTATGCCCGCCGCAAGATTATAGTCGAGAAACCGACGGCGAGTCAATGAATGTGTCCGCTTATCCGGGAAAGGGCATGGTATGCATGCGGGTGTCGGGGAATTTCCTCTGAAACTGGTGCCGAAGGGGGGAGTCGAACCCCCACGGAGTTGCCCCCAAAGGTTTTTGAGACCTCCGCGTCTGCCATTTCGCCACTTCGGCACGTTGCGAAGTCTATTATATCGATTAGCGTGAACGTTTGTCAACACCGGTTGCCGGTTCGAGTCCCTCACCCACGATCGATCCTTTCTGGTAATCGACACGGCAAGCAATGGTGTCTGGCGGTCTGACCTCCGAATTTCGCTCGAATATGTCTTCCGGACAGGTAAAATGGAGGTATAAGTGGTTTGTGAATTTTTTCACCACTTGACTGACGCCGGACAATGTGGTAAACTAAAATTACTTTGCAAAACAAAGTATATGGTCCTCGATATCTTTGCCGCGGCCTGCGGCGGGTATCATGAAGAGTGTCTTGCCGGAGTCAGAAAGAAGATCGAACATGAGCGATCAACCATTGCTCGACCGCATCAACAGCCCTGCCGATATCAAGGGGATGAGTGGGGCGCAGCTTCGGGCGCTGGCAGGTGAGATCCGAACTTACTTGACGGACTGCGTTTCCCGCACCGGCGGCCATTTAGCACCATCGCTGGGAGTTGTCGAACTGACACTCGCGCTGCACAAGGTCTACGATGTTCCCAAGGACAAATTGATCTGGGATGTCGGCCATCAGGCGTATGTCCACAAGATCCTCACCGGTCGGCGCGAGCAGTTGCCGGCGATACGCCAGTACGGGGGCATCTCCGGCTTCCTTCGCATTGCGGAATCTCCCTTCGACCTGTACGGAGCGGGCCACGCATCGACATCGATCTCGGCGGCCCTCGGCTTTGCCAAGGCGCGCGACTTTCGTGGCGGCCGCGAATCGGTGCTCGCGCTGATCGGGGACGGGGCGCTGACCGGCGGCCTCGCTCTCGAAGGCATGAACAACGCGGCCGACGACGGTACCGACATCACGATCGTGCTTAACGACAACGAGATGTCGATCGCTGAAAACGTCGGCGCGCTTGCGACCTATCTCAGCAAGCTGCGCCTCAACTCGATGTACCAGGTGGTCGAGCACACCGCCAAGGGAGTGATTGCCGGCCTTCCCCACGGCGGCGGCATTCTCGGCAAGGCGGCGCAGGGCGCAAAGCGCGCGGCCACCCACTTCGCCACTCCCGAACACACGGGCCTCCTTTTCGAGGAGATGGGCTTTCAGTACATCGGCCCCGTCGATGGACACAATGTCGAATACCTGGTCGATGTCTTCGCGCATGTCAAGCGCATCAAGGGCCCCGTTCTCGTTCATGTGCTCACCGTCAAAGGCAAGGGAATTCCGTATGCCGAAGCCGATTCGCGCACCTACCACGGGCTCTCGACCTTCAGTCCCGACGACGGTAAGATCGAGGCGAAGTCCGGCGGTACAGCTTACAGTTCCGTGTTTGTAGACACCCTCAACGATCTCGCCGAAACCGACGACAAGATAGTTGCGGTCACCGCGGCGATGCCGGACGGGACTGGCCTGAAGAGATTCGCCAAGCTCCACCCCAAGCGCTGCTTCGACGTCGGGATTGCCGAGCAGCACGCCGTTACGTTTGCGGCCGGTCTGGCGGCCGACGGATACAAGCCAGTGGTGGCGATCTATTCGACCTTTCTGCAGCGCGCTTACGACCAGATCATCCACGATGTTGCCCTGCAGAATCTGCCGGTGCGTTTCTTCATAGACAGGGCCGGACTTGTCGGCGACGATGGTGCGACACACCACGGAGTGTTTGATCTGGCCTACCTGCGCTGCATCCCGAACATGGTCGTAATGGCGCCCAAGGACGCGCGGGAAATGGAGGCGATGACGCGGTTCGCCCTCGGGTATTCCGCGGGCCCGGTCGCCGTTCGATATCCGCGCGGAAGCTCGTCGGCGCTGTCTTCCGCCAAACCTCCGGAGATCGCTCTCGGACGAGCCGAAGTGCTCATCGAAGGCAGCGATGTGTTGATTCTCGCGCTCGGCGCCGGCGTAGAGATCGGCCTCGATGCGTGGGCGGCGCTTGCCGACGAAGGGATTATGGCAACCGTGATAAATGCCCGCTTCTGCAAGCCGCTCGACGACGAGGCTATCCTTGCCTGGTCGCGCCGTTGCGGCGCCGTGGTCACAGTCGAGGACGGGCAGCTCCAGGGCGGGTTCGGCTCAGCGGTGCTGGAGGTGCTTGCGGATCATCAGGTCACCGTTCCGGTCCGGCGGTGCGCTCTGCCCGACCATTTCATCGAGCACGGGCCGGTCTCGGTGCTGCGCGAGCAGGAGGGGCTCACCGTGGCCGCCGTTTCCGCGGCCGCCCGCGAGCTCACCGCGCTGCGTTCGCCCCGGCGCGACCGAACCGAGCGAAATGGAACGTATCCCGGCGAGCACGAGCCGGTTTGCAGCCGTCTCGAGCGTATGCAGGCCGATGCCCCGGTGCTCGTCAAGTGATGCATGCCACAATCCGATGATCAGTTGAGTCACTGGGTAACGATCGGCAGCCGTGAGGTCTACGTCAATCCCTGGATACGGGTGCGGGAAGACCACGTGCTGCGTCCGGACGGGCGCCCGGGGATCTACGGGGTTGTCGAGTTCAAGAACTACGCGATCGGCATTGTTCCCGTGACCCATGATGGCGACACGTTTCTGGTCGGCCAGTGGCGCTACCCGCTGGGGCAGTATTCCTGGGAGATCCCCGAGGGTGGGGGGCGTATGGACCTGCCCATGCTCGAGAGCGCCCGCCGGGAACTGCGCGAGGAGGCCGGCATTACGGCGGAGACATGGGACGACCTCGGTCCGCTGCACCTCTCCAACTCCGTCACCGACGAAGTCGGCCGCGTCTATTTGGCCCGAGACCTCACCATAGGCATCCCCAGTCCCGATGGCGAAGAGATCCTGTCCATTCGCCGCCTCCCCCTGCTCGACGCCTACGCCATGGCCATCGACGGCCGCATCACCGACGGCCTCTCGATCATTGGCCTTGCCCGGGCGGTCCATCGGCTCAGCCTGTAGCGTCAGACGATTGTTTATGGAATCGGGTAGTATTTCACCAACATCTCGCTCTTGGACGGCCCTTCCCCATGAAAGATAAGATCGATCACGACGGATTATTTAAGAAACTGCTGACGCTTTTCTTCTTCGAGTTCCTTCTGCTATTCCTGCCGGCAGTGGTGGAGTACATCGATCCGGATTTCGTCGAGTTTCTTGACAAGGAAACATTCGGCGGTACCCGGTCGCGCCGGCGCCGCGAATCAGATCTCGTCGTCAAGGTGAGGTTCAGGAACCGGAAGGAGGCTTTCTTCATTATCCACGTCGAGAACGAGTCGTCGATTCGGCCCGACTTTCCCGAGCGAATGTTCCGGTACTTCCTTCGCCTCACCGAAAAGTACAACGCACCGGTGTATCCGGTGGTGATATTCTCGCACGACACGCCGACGAAACCCGCTCCTGCTTATTACGAGATCGCATTTCCGGACAAAACCGTGCTACAATTCCATTACACGGTTATCCAACTGAACCGACTTCCATGGCGTCGATTTGTCAAGCAGGCGAACCCGGTCGCCGCGGCGCTGATGACGAAAATGCAAATACCAGCCAAGGACCGGCCCAAGGTGAAGGCGCAATGTCTTCGTCTATTGGCAACTCTGAAGCTGTCGCCGGAGAAGGCCGAACTGATCTATGTGTTCATAGAAAGCTACATTACACTAACAGCGAAGCAAACCGAGACATTTGAGCGAGAATGGGCGAAATTCGACCCTCAGGTAAAGGATACGACCATGGAGATAATCAGTAGTGCGCGCAGAGAAGGCCGGCTGGAAGGAAAGGAGGAACTCCTGACCCTTCAGCTACAGCGGCGCTTTAGCACATTGCCTGAAACAACGACGCTAAAACTGGACAAGCTGACCTCCGAACAGTTTGACGAACTTGGCGTTGAGTTGTGGAACTTCCAGACCCTGGCGGAACTCGACGACTGGCTCGCGCGCCGATGATGCGTGTCCCGTTCCCCGCCGTCTGATGATCAATGCCTGCGCCATAGCCATCGACGGCCGCAACACCGGCCGCCTCTCGATCATCGCCCTCGCCCACGCCATCCACCGGCTCGATGTGCAGATTGGCATTTCTGTCGGGATTGGTTCTTAATCATCCCTATCAATGAATCACACTCATCACAGTGCAAGACACAATCGCCACCGCGCGCGACGTTACGAACACTCGAACGTGAAATAGGTTGTCTACTAGACACAGCACCGCTCTGGTGATATAATACTATCACGAGATCGCCGCATCGGCTTCCGTCGGCCTCGAACAACTTGAGCCAGGGTCCGGCAACGACGCCTCCTGAGCCGCACCCCCAAACGCGGATGAGTCACGACTCTCTACGAAAGGAAAACTCAAAATGGCACGGCCATGCAAACTTACACAAGTCCGAATGGACAGAATCTGCGAGGCCCTCACGAAGGGCTGCACACGCGCGCAGGCCGCGCAAAGCGTGGGAATTAATCCGGAAACCCTGCGCAAGTGGTACGTGAGCGGCCGGCAGGTCTGTGAAAAGAGAGAGAAGAGCGGCGACGATGGCCTCAGTCAGGCCGACCTCGACGCCAGCGACTTCTACTACGCTGTTGGACAAGCGGAGGCCGCAGCCGAGATGGCGTGCGTCAAGGTCATTGCGGACGCGACCCCGACCGACTGGCGAGCCGCCGCACACTGGCTCCGCTGCCGTCGGCCCGAGGATTGGAATCCGAACCGGCGCCTCAGGACGTCGTAGCACATTAGCGGCAGCAGGGTACGAACGCTCGGCGGCGCCTTCCTGCGTCCCGCGCCCGGGACTATTAAATCCGGCAGCGCGGGCGCGAAATATACCGTGCGCAAACCAATTAAACCAATAAACCACGCGTCAGACATCAACGGAGGTGTACACGACGCGCGTACTCACGAATCCAGGTTGAAATTCACTGCGGTTGACCAAATAATCCCAATTAACCCCGCGCCCGGCATCCGCACGGTTCCGGCCGGCGTCGGACGCGGACGACACAGTCGAAATTCACGGCGTTTGAGCGAAGAAACCCAATTAACCTTTGGTTACTTATGAGACTGGTTCTTAATCATCTTTATTACAGTTCAAGACACAGTCTCACTAATGGTCGACGAAGTAGCGTACGCTGGTGATGACGACGTCGCGGCGGCTGGAAAGGATGAGGCGCAGAATCGGGCCCATCTGGTTGTGCAGGAGCTTGTGCCACCATTTGCGGGTCACCATCTCCGGAAGCACCACCGTAACGACATCGTCCTTGCGCTCGCGCTGCACCGCATCGATATAGTTGAGAAGGGGGCCAATCAAGGACCTGTACGGAGAGTGCAAAATGACCAGCGGGATATCGCCGCCCCAGCAATCCCAGTCGGACTTCAAACGAGGTGTCAAGAGCGGATTGGTCTCCATGTACACGGCTCGGGTGTCGTCGCTGATGAGGCGGGCATAATTGAGGGCGTCGACAATTCCGCGGTGCAGGCGCGGGACAAGGACCAGCACGACGTTCGTGGTCGGGACGACGGGAACGTAATTGTCAAGCGATAACTCCAGCGCGACCTCCAGGTAGTGCCTGTTGATCTTATAGAAAATCGCCACCATCAGCGGAACGACTACGATGACTAGCCAGGCTCCGTAATGGGGGTGGTAGACGTAGCCGTTCAGCCGAATGATGAACTGAGGGTTGATTCGAGCTCCGTCGGCGAACTTCGAGACAGCGATGATGAGCGTCACAGCCCCGGTGGCGACAGCGCCGACCGCGTTGAAAAAGAGGCTTGTCTGCCACCCGAGTTGACGTTCACGTAGCCAGTGTCGCACCATCCCGATCTGGGCGAGCGTGAAACTTGTGAAGACCCCAATCGCGTAGAGGGACAGCAGGGAGTTGACAATGCCGTGGAAAATCCACACGAGCCAGGCGGCAAGAAGGGCGAGCACGGCGATCCCGTTCGCAAACGACAGACGGTCGCCGACATGCGCAAGCTGGCGTGGCATGAAGCCGTCGCGGGCCAGCATCGATGCGAGCTGCGGGAACCCGGCAAACGCCGCGTTCGCGGCGATGATCAGGATAACGGCTGTCGATATCTGGACGATCCAGAACATAAAGTGGAGCGGGTGCGGCCAGGCATGGTAAGCCACCTGGCCGACCACGGTCATGTAGCCGGGCGAGCTCGGGTCCATCGCGTGAATCCCGAATTCCGCGGAAAGCCACGTCAAACCGAAAAACATCACCACCGCCAGTCCCCCCATCCAGAGGGTAGTCAGGGCGGCGTTTCGGGCGCGTGGCTCCACAAAAACCGGTACGGTGTTCGAGATCGCCTCGACGCCGGTGAGGGCCGTACAACCCATCGAGAAGGCGCGCAGCAGCAGGTACCAGCCGATCGCCCGGATGGCAACATGCGAGTGAGTCATGATGCTGCCGGCGGCTGCGACTTTCGCGACATACGGAGCATGTAACGCGATAGCGACCGCGCCGGCAACGATGGTCAAAATGACCGATCCGATAAACAGATAGGCGGGACCCGCGAATGTCCATCCCGTTTCGCGGACCCCGCGCAGATTCGCCAGTGTCAGAATCGCGATGGACAACAGGCATAGCGGAACAAGGTACGGCTGAAAGGCTCCGTTCAACGTAATTAAAGCGTCGACACCCGCAGCCACCGACGTCGCTACCGTGAGCGTATAATCCACAAGCAGCGATGCCGCGGCGACGAGGGATGCGAGTGTTCCCAGGTTGTCCCGCGACACCGGATAGGCGCCCCCGCCATCGGGATAGGCGAAGATGATCTGGCGGTAGGATAGCACGACAACGAGCAGCAGGGCTGAGATTCCGATGGAGATCGGCACCGCATAGGTCAACGCGCCCAGAATGCCCGCGCCGGCCAGAACGCTCAGGATGGCCTCGGTGGCGTACGCGTTCGACGAAAGCGCGTCGGATGAGAAGATCGGCAGGGCCAGGAAGACGGGCAGCTTCTCGCGGGCCTCGCGCGATGTCTCCAGCGGCCTGCCAAAGATCAGGCGGCGGACGCGCCCGACAGCGCTCTCATATCTCGGAGGTGGGGGAAGCTCTTCGGGCTCGGGCCGCGGAGTCGCGGATGTTGGAATGGACATATTATAAAGTTGGATGCATTTGTGGCAAACGCCGAGGTATTCTACCCATAGTTCATCGGCGAGTCAACGTGTCGCGCAACCGCCGAGCGAGTCGCTATCAGTGAACGCTCAGATGAGCGGCGCTCGGTTATTTCAAAGTTCAAGACAGACGTACCGGATTAGCCACAATGCCTATCTTCGAGTATACCTGCAACGACTGCCGGAGGTGCTTTAGCGTGTTGGTGGGAATGACAGCCGTGGCCGACTGCGATGCCTGCCCGCACTGCGGCAGCCTTCGATCGACAAAACGAATTGGCCGCTTCGCCGCGCTTCGCGGCGACGAAGAGATGCTAGAACGGCTCGGGGACCCGGACGCCGTTGGCGATATCGACGATCCCGCGTCAATGCGCCGCTGGGCACGGGAAGTCGGCCGTACGATGGGTGAGGACCTCGGCGACGATTTCGACGACTACCTGGAGGAAAGTCAATAGGAGATAGAAGGTAGGAAACAGAAAAGATAGAAGCCTGACCGGTATCTTCCTATTTCCTATCTCCTATTTCCTCCTCCTCAAGCGTAGCCGCGAGCCTTCAGGTTCTCGTACGATATTCTGATCGATTCGAGCGGCGGGCGCTTGCACGTATCCTGCTCGACGATCAGATACGCCGCGCGGGCGGCCTGTGCGGCCTCGATGATTGCGTCGAGCGGCAAGTCGCCGGTACCGATCTCCGCGAATGAGCCATCGGTAAGGTCGCGGTCCTTCAGGTGGACGAGATGGAGGCGAGCTTTCTGCTCGTTCAGGTAGGCGACCGGGTCGAGTCCGGCGACCATGACCCAGTACGTGTCCACTTCAAGCTTCACCAGCGCGGGATCGGTGTTCGAAAGAAGGATGTCCATACCGCGGCCGCCGTCCGGGAGACCCTTGAACTCGAAGTCGTGGTTATGGTACGAGAGGGTCAGGCCATGGGCGCCCAGCGTCTCTCCCCATTCGTTGAGGCGGCCGGCGAGCGCCGTATAGTATTCCCGCGTTCGGTTTTGCTCGGCGATATAGGGCGCGACGACGTTGGGATTGCCAAGCGCGAGATTCTCATCGATGACCTGAGGGAGCGCCTGGTCCATCCGCTCCAGAGCAGTGTGGCTTCCGGCGATTTTTAGCCCGTTGTCGTCGAGAAGAGCCTTCAAGGAGCGGGTGCTGAGGCCGCCGTTCCCGGCAAGCTCGACCGCACCGTACCCTATCGAGGAGATCTTCTCGATCGTGCCGGCGAAATCACGCTGGGCGTCGTCGCGTACCGTGTACATTTGCACGGCGATGGGGAGTTTGGACATGACTTTATGTATCCTTTCCGGAGAGGCAGCGTCGTTACGCTTGTCATAGTTCGATGGCGATGCGGGCTAACAAGCCCGTCATCACCCGATGAAAGGTTCATTCCACAGGACGGCCTCCGAATCCTCTCGGCGACAATCATTTTGCCGGGTACAATGAGGACGTTCTTGGGGTGGATAACAGATTTAGATGGAGGTCAGGGATGAATCGGTTTCTCAAACTCATTTGCGCTTGCGCTGTCGTATCGTGCCTTGCTTCGACGGCGTGGGGGGCTAAGAAGCCCCATATTGTGTATCCTCCGCTTCCGCCGGCCCCGGCGCAGCCTCCGGACCTGGGAATAAACGCGGACCTGCATGGCAAGCACGTCTTTCCCGGGGACAACTTGTGGAACACTCCCATTGACCACGACCCCGTGGATCCCATGTCCAATGCGATCATCGCGAGGATGGCCTACGGCGGCGCGCATCTGCATGCGTCCTTCGGGGCGGAGCTCAATGGGTCTCCGTTCGGGATCGGGTACGAAGTTGTCCCGACGGGGCAGCAGCGCATTCCCGTGGTGTTCCAGAAATCGGACCAGAGTGACGGCGGCGACTACCCGATTCCCGGCGATGTGCCGATCGAGCATGTCGCAAACGGCACGGGGGACCGGCGCGCCATCGTGATCGACCGCGAAGACTGGCGAGCTTACGAGTTGAACGGGGCCTACTTCGAGATGGAGGGCTGGCGAGCGTATTCCGGCGCCATTTTCGACTTGAACAGCAACGATTTGCGCCCCGACGGCTGGATGAGCGCCGATAACGCCGGTCTGTGCGTGTTTGCAGGACTGGTCCGATACGACGAGGTGACGCGCGGGGAGATAAACCACGCGCTGCGCTTTACGGTTGCGGAGACGCGAAAGGCCTACATGCTGCCGGCCCGCCACTATTCCGCGCGTAAGAAGGACGTCGACCTCCCGCCAATGGGCATGCGAGTGCGACTCAAGGCATCGTATGATATCAGTCATTTCCCAAAGACAACTCAGGTTATCCTGCGCTGCCTCAAGAAGTACGGCATGATCGTCGCGGACAACGGCGACGATTGGGGGATCAGCGGAACCGCCGATTCCCGCTGGAACGACCTTGCCCTTGAAGCTCTACAACAAGTGAAGCCCACCGACTTCGAGGTCGTCGAGATGCACAATATCACCGTGAAGTAGGGCCGCCGTCGACAACTTGCTCGACATTCTGACGACATGGAGGGGCGTGCCACAGAGGGCTCGCGCGCCGGATTATGTCATGCGCGCCTGGTGTCTGTCGAGCCCGACTGCGCGCCCGCATTTCAAGGTGGGCCATCTCCCGAACGAAGCGAGCCAGATATCGCAATCTCGGCCTATTATGGGATTCGGGCCGACTTTATTAACGCCGACGAGCTGGTTATGGTATCCCCGTCAGCTTGACTCGCTTGACCTCGAACGGGCAGTACTTGACGCCGCTGGCAATGCTCCAGTGGCGGCCGCAAATCGGGCAAGTCGGCTCATAGTGGATCTTGCAGTACTTGGTGGGAGCCTTCGACGCCGGTTCTGTGATAGTCTCGGTATGCGGACAGAACTTCGTGGCGAGCAGGCCGCTCTCCTTACAGATTGTCACCGTAACCATTTGCTCCGCGGCAGCCGGTCTGGTGGTAACGTTTGGACCTGGAATAACCTGTGCTGCTCCGGAAAGCGGGGCAGCGGGAGCGACGACGGCGGCCGGTTGTAATCCCGATTTCGTCTCCATCAGGTAGAAGACACCGCTGATAAACAGGATGGCGATGATCAACAGCCAGGTCAGGAAGCTGCTTCCGGCATGCACGACCGGCGGCTCGGCCTGTGGCGGATCAACCGGATCAAGTGCATATTCCGGTGCAAATTCCGGGACAATGGGGGGCTCGATCGGATCGAGATACGGGCCATCCCCGGGCATCCAGGGGTGTGGCGCGCCTGGGGGATCGTCCCACGACAGGAGGAACGGTGAGCCCTCTGTGTCTTTTTCGACATCGTCGGCCGGCGCTTCCTTCGGAAGACTTGCCATGGCCATCAGCGATAATCCGTGTCTGGCCGCGGTGTCTGGCTCTGCGGACTCCGCCTCGCCGTCGGTCAGCTCCTTTGCGGCCGTTTCGTCCACGTCGTATGGCGACGCCGTCAGTAGCAACTCGTCCGGTTCCATGAGCGGCAGCGCAAAGGCACGTTCAACTCTGGTTGGCGCCTGTAGCTCGCCGGGTTCGCGCGACGCGTCGGGGGCGATAACCTCCGCCGCCGCCGGCGTCGACACGGCCCCTACAGGCGTTGAGAAGTCCGGCTCCAGCCCTTCGGCGGTCGACTGTGTCGTTAACGCTGTTGGCGTCCGTGATGCCGGCGCCCAGCGGAAGACCGGCACACCACCGGGAGGTCCCGTCACGGGTGGGGTGGACGTGAGCGCCAGACCCTTTGATATCGACATCTCCGGCTCGATTCCGCTCAGCAGTCTTGCGCCGGGGATGCAGCGTTCAACCGTCTCGTTCACGAAGTACCAGTGCGCTCCTCCGCCGGTAAGCACGACCTGTTCGATGTCCGAGTGATCGACACCAAAGTAGTTCAGGCCACGCTCCAGAACATTGCTGAACCGCTCAACGAGATCGCCGGCCGCCAGGGCAAACGCACTGCGGTGGAGCGTGACCGGCGCGTATTCGAAGAGACTGCTGTCCCGTGGAACTGCGAAGGAGACGGTGACCGCGGTATCCTCTTCGACTCCGCTTGTTATATCAATCGCATCATGTAGCGATCGAAGCTGCTTGTCCTGGTGGACCCTTGCGCTGAAGGCCTCCTTCCACTCCCTGGCCTGGATCTTCCACTGCGCGAGCAGAGGGCCGTCGAGCGTTACGCCGAGCTCACTGGCTGCATGCCGGGCCAGGAGCAGGTCGAAGTCGGTACCTCCATATCGCTCGCCGTAAGATCGCACGTCGCTGATCCGCCAGGATCGCTCGGTGGGCTCGACGTGGGCCAGTACCAGGTCGGTCGTGCCGCCCCCGAAATCGACAACCAGCGTCCATCGCAAATCGCCGCCCGCCTGCAGCATGTTGCGCATTCCATAGTAGCGCAGTGCCCCGGCCGGTTCGTATTCGAGGTTGATGGCGGCTTTGGGGAAGGCTATGCGCAATCGTTCTTCGTAGAACGCGCGAGTTTCGTCCTGCCAGTGTACCGGAACACCGGCGGTGACGAGCCAGCCCGACTGCGCGTCGAGCTCCTCGCCGAACTGCGCCTGAAGGCGATGACCGATCTGCACCAACAGGATCTCGGCGTACCCGAGGGCCTCCTCCTGCGTATATCGAAATGTCGGGCGCCAGCGCTCGTCGGCTCCCGATGCCGTCTCGAGCGGTGATCCGCAGTAGGTGCAGACGCTCTGGGCGGTTGACCACGATGGCCCCGGACGAATGCAGTTCGGATTGGAACAGTAGCGCACTGTTTCCGGGCGGCCCTGGGCGCTCAGGTCATTCGGGGATTGGCCGATGCAAGGCTTGAACTCGGACACCAGCAGATGCGGTTCGTGGCGAGTTCGACTCATTAACGCCGGGACGCCGAACGATCGCAGCGCCCCACCGCTGCCGATCTCCAGTACGGACGGCAGTGCGCCGTCACGCTCACTGCCGGGCAAGTGGACAAGCGCGGGCTCGCTGTGGGCGGAACGGTGTTTTCGATAGTGGGCCACATGCACCCGGACATTGGTGGTCCCAACGTCGATTCCAACAATATGGCGGGCTTCGGACGGATCCATTGATTTAGGCATTCTTTGCGCTTACGGTTCCTACACAAATCGATGTATCGATCGAGCACAGGGATCAAGCGTGGGCCGGCGACCTGCCCGATTCCGCTTGTCCAGTGTCGTGCAATTTGCTTATAATAGATTATGCCAAAAACGAGCGGAACATTGCATGCCGAAGGCGAAGAGTCTCCGATGTTAGGCACCAATACTCGCGTAGGAGCCTACTCACCATTCGATTTTGACCGAAATCGTCGGATTGGCTGCAGCACCAGGCGATTCCTCCTTCGGCCCGCAGCGCGCCGTGCGGGGACCCTTTGGTGATGATGTGTTTCGTTTGTACGGTGTTTCGATGGCACGAGACGGGCTTTGGCGCTTTTCACCTTCTTCAGTACGGCGCCGTCGTGGGGACAACGAATGTAACTGTCAGGATAGAGGCGGCCGCAAACCGGGCACTTCTTCTCGGCGTACGCGTGCATTACCGTCCCAAGGCACATCGCTATCAATACGGCGCACAGCATGATCCATCGTGGCTTGATTTGCATCGAGATTCCGTGTCGTGCGTGCGGTCGCTACCACGGCAGGGTTGGTACCGCCGTACCGTTCACGTCCACCTCGATAGTCGCTTTCGGGCGCGTGAACACCGTGCCGGAGACTCCTGTATAATCGGTCCAGGACTGCGCGTCGATCTTTGTGGTGACATTCGCCGTGACATTGCTATCGAACTCTGCGCTGATGAGTTCGCCGATCCTCTGGGTTCCCAACACGACACCAAACATATTCGTCCGCTTCCAGTTATAGCCGTCTCCGGTTGCCTTGAAGCCGATCTTGTGCGGGCCCGGGGGTATCTCGACAGTTCCCTTCGCCCCGGCCAAAACCGCCGCGTGATCGATGTACCAGGTGCAAGTCTTTGTATTATAGTCGTCCTCGGGTTCATAGGACAGTGCGAGAGTCGACGTAGCCGGCTCACGGCTAACCGATACAACCGCATTCGGGAACACGTCGTAAGTTGCATCGAACGGAGGAAATCCGGGACGGCAAAGGCGAACAACCCAGGTTCCGGGCGCGGCAGGGATTCTCGTGACTTTTCCGTCGTCCGTTAACGACCCGGCATCGGGGCCGACCCACACATCATAAGTATAGCGCAGCGCGGTCAAATCAAACAGCCCGAGCGAAATGGTTGCCTGCTTTCCACCCTGGACTTGCTGGCCGTCGAGAGCGAGGCGAGCGCTGTCGGCCGTCAGCTTCAAGTCATGCGTGCCTGAGGCGAGGCGGATCGGGGAACCGCTTGTGCCGACATCCGCGCCGTCGACGTTTACTGTCACGGCGATTTCCGGTACAGTGACAAGCAAAGATCCGAATTGCGAGCGTAAGGCGGGTTGAATGCTCGCTGTGCCACCGGCTGTCACCTCGACGACCTTCTTGAACGGTTCGTAGCCATCGGCCTCGACACTCACAGTGTAGAGCCCGATCGGCAGATCCGTCAGGGTGAATCCGGACGCCCGCCCGTCGGCAAGCGCGGCGCCTGTTTGGTCCGTCACGGAAACCTTATCTCCGGCTACGCCCGTGGTGGATATTTGGAGGTTGCCGGTAGCCGGCGAGAAGATTGGCTGGAGCGTGAGGGAGGAGCCCGCTGCGATGGCTACAGACGTCGTAAAGTCGATATATCCCGACTTCTTGACCTCAATTCGGTGGCTTCCCGCTGTGAGTGGCACGAAGCAGGCTCCCTGCAACGTCTGCTTCAATGTGCCGTCGACCCATAGATCCGCTGTAAGCAGGTGGCGCCCGCTGACGTCGGTCATTCCGGTGAACTGGATACCCGTCGGAAGGACAGGGGCGGGTTTGGCGACTGGGATGACAGGCGGGGTGGCCGGTTTGCGCGGCTCAACTTTGATGGTGGCCACTACGGCGGGCTGATGCCGGTGGCGGTGGGGTTCGCTCGGCTCGACGGCGACCGCTTTGACCCTGGCCGGTTTCACCTTTACCAGCAAAGCGCCGTCAATCGGACAACGAATGTAGTTATCCGGATAAGTCCGTCCGCAGACCGGGCAGTGCTTTTCCGCGTATGCGCGAATGGCCGACCCGAAACAAAGCGCGACCGTCGCGACGACCAGAATAACCCAGGTTAACTTGATGTACATCGACCTATCTCCACGACGTTTCACCGAATACCGCCCACTTGAGGGCCGTCGCGTGCGCGCGTGGTTGATTTTGTGCGGCAGCAGGGTGCGAACGCCCGACTGCACCCTTTTCGGCGCAACACGGTGCCGAATTCATTACGGCGATTTCGGAACCACCTGCACGAACGCTCCTGGTGAGGACTGTGGACATCGCGTGTGTCGTTTCCGATGCTACTGCATATTTGCCGCCAACCTGTAACTATGAGCGCTTGAACCCGAACGGCATACGCCCGGATAAGGGCCCTGCCGGTTTCGACGGCTTTACGGTCTGCGAATCTCCAGGCGGTGGCGGCGGGGGCGGCGCCCCGGACTCGTCGGCAATGTCCTGTACCGGCGGCTTGTCGATGTTGCACAGAGCACGGAACTCCGCGATGTTATGGGACTTTTCGGAAGCAGCCTCATACGTAACCTGACCAGAAAGGACAAGATTTGCAAGGGACTGATCCATGGTCACCATTCCCTGCTTCATTCCGGTCTGAATTAGCGAGCCAATCTGGTGTGTCTTTGCCTCGCGGATCATGCTTCGCACACTGGAAACGCCGACGAGTGTCTCGAAGGCAGCGACACGCCGAGTGCCGTCGACCGTTTTCACGAGGGCCTGCGAGACCACTCCCACCAGGTTAACGGATATTTGCATGCGGATCTGTTGCTGCTGGTGCTGCGGAAACACGTCAATGACGCGGTCGATTGTCTGTACTGCGTCCGTGGTATGCAGTGTACCGAACACGAGGTGTCCGGTTTCGGCGGCCGTCACAGCCAGCGACATCGTGTCGAGGTCTCGCATCTCGCCGACAAGAATCACGTCGGGATCCTGGCGGAGGACAGCTCGGAGCGCATTAGAGAAGCTGCGCGTGTCTCGGTCCAGCTCACGCTGGTTGATAAGCGCCTTGGAACACGTGTGAACAAACTCGATCGGGTCCTCAATGGTGACGATATGGACCGGAAACCGCCGGTTAATGTAGTCGATCATCGCCGCCTGCGTGGTGGACTTGCCGGAACCGGCCGGGCCGGTGACCAGCACAAGCCCGCGCGGTCTTTCGGAGAAGTATTTGCACACCGGCGGAAGGTTGAGTTCCTCCATCGAGCGGATGACGAGTGGGATCACGCGGAACACGGCCTGAATGTTTCCCCGCTGCAGAAAGCAGTTCCCGCGAAAGCGGGCCTTTCCCTCGATCGCATACGCGAAGTCGAGCTCTCGGTCGACGTTGAATCGATCGATCTGCTGCTGGGACAGCGCGGCGAACGAGAGGTCCCGCGAGAGCTCGGGAGTGAGCGGCGGGACGTTCAGCGGGATCAGGTCGCCGCGGATGCGTACGAGGGGAGGACTGCCCACCTTGATGTGCAGATCGCTTCCGTCGTAGTCTACGGTAGCCGTCAGAAGATCGTTCAGCGTAAGCACGTATCAACCTCCGATTCAGGACCCAGTAGCCGAGATTCGGGATCTCACTGGTCCGGCAAATCATGTCATCATGGAATCATAATCACAATTCAGACAATGCCTAGGCCCGAACCATTCCGGCCCGCTGCTCGAAGTCCCGCGGGTTGGACGACTTCGACAGTGCGTCTTCGTATTTGACAAGTCGCTGCCGAAGAAGGTCAAGCAGGTAAGCGTCAAGAGCGACCATGCCGTGCTGCATCCCCGTCTGGATGTCGGACGCGATCTGGTGCGTCTTACCGTCGCGAATCAAGCTGCGAATGGCTGGCGTTGCGACCAGAACTTCGAACGCGGCGATACGCCCTGGGATGTCGGCGCGCGGCAGCAGCGTTTGCGAGACGATCCCGAGCAGCGTGATGGAGAGCTGTGTGCGGATCTGGCGCTGCTGCTCCGGCGGAAACACGTCGACAATTCGGTCGATGGTCTGGGACGCGTCGATGGTATGCACGGTCGAGAACACCAGGTGTCCGGTCTCGGCGGCGGTGATGGCGAGCTGGATGGTCTCGAGGTCGCGCATCTCCCCAACCAGGATAACGTCCGGGTTTTGCCGCATGACGTGCTTCAGGGCGGCCGCAAACGAGTTCGTGTCTTCCCCGAGTTCGCGCTGGTTAATCGCGCAGAGCTTGTCCTGGTGGGTAAACTCAATCGGGTCCTCAATCGTGATAATGTGACCCTGCTTGTTTGTATTAATGTGGTCGATAATGGCGGCGAGGGTTGTGCTTTTCCCCGATCCGGTCGGTCCGGTAACCAGCAGCAGGCCGCGCGGACGCATCGCCAGCTCCTTGGTGATCACCGGAAGCATGAGCTCGTCGATTGTCTTGATGGCAATGGGGATAACGCGCATGACGGAGCCGATGTTCCCCTGCTGCCGGAAGACATTGACGCGGAAGCGGGCGAAGTCGGTGGCGTATGACATGTCCAGCTCCATCCGTTCCTCGAACGAGGCACGCCGGTCCTCGTTCATGATGGAGTGGACCAGGTCGTACGTGTCCTCGGCGGTGAGCCTCGGAAACTCCGTCCGTACCAGGTCCCCATGGATGCGGATGATGGGAGGCTCGCCAACGCGAATGTGGAGATCGGAGCCCGAGCGGTCGACGAGCATACGAAGCAACTGGTTAAGGTCCGGCATAGTGCAACTCCCTGTCTAACGGCGCTGTGCGCGATTAGCGGGTCGCGTCGGACCCGGATAAGGCACGCCGCAACCCTCAAAAATCGGTGCGTTCAGACACTTGCCTCTGAACAATCCATGCTTTAATCGACTACCATATGTTGATCGCGAACCACCGCGATTATGTGCGGCAGCCAGGTGCGAACCCCCGACTGCACTTGGTATGTGTTAGGCCGGCCTGCGTATCAACTGCTTGAGCTCGGTGGGATTGCCGGCGTTGACTATCGCCTCGTCCTCCGTGATAAGCCCGGACCGGTAGTACTTGATGAGGCACTGGTTCATCGTCTGCATGCCCCAGAAGTTGCCTTCTGCGATGCTGGAGTAGAGTTGTGAGTACCGGCCCTCCTCGATCAATTTCGAGATAGTCGGCGTGGTAACCATAACCTCAACCGCGGCGATCCGTCCGGTTGAGTCCGCTCTCGGCAAAAGCCGCTGTGACACAACGCCCTTGAGCGCGCCACCGAGGCGCATCTGGACCAGGTCGCGGTCCGATGGCGGGAACATGTTGGTGATACGGTCGAGCGTCTCCGCAGCGGATGACGTATGCAGGGTGGAAAAGACAAGGTGGCCGGTCTCCGCGGCCGTCATGGCAACGGTCATCGTCTCGACGTCGCGCATTTCTCCGATCAGGATGACGTCCGGATTCTGTCGAAGCATATACTTGAGCGCGTCGGTAAACGAGTTGGTGTCGAGGCCGATCTCCCGCTGGCTGACGATCGCTGTTTTATCGGTATGCACGAACTCGATCGGGTCCTCGATA
>JBKQWH010000421.1:0-4615 GCA_052139635.1 Capsulimonadaceae bacterium | reverse complement strand
ACTTAAGGCTCTAAAGATCAAACCAGCCGAATTCCACGGGGAGTGGAATTATGAAGTAGCCCCGTCAATCCAATGGTATAATGATCAATTAATTACCTGACGAACCCATAGTCTCGCGTGTCGGGATGTATTGCGACATTCTCGCCCCTATGCGCGGTCTCGAATTCCTCGCCAAGCTCGGTGTCATAAAAGTCATGTGCCCTGCGCAGCGAATCGACCCGGTCACTGGAAGGCTGCTCCACACCGGCATTCGGGTCCTTTCTCTTTGAGTTTGCCGGAGGGTGAGCGGACCATTCGTCCACGGCCTTTCGCACAAGTTCATCGAGCAGAACGCTCGTGTCAACGCCTCTGGCTTGAGCCGCATCGTTCAAAAAGCGCTCCTGGTCGGGAGTCAAGGATAATGTGACCGTCATTTTCGCGTTCCTCGTTCCTGAAAGGATGCCCGGATCTACCACAATTATACCGGCCGACTCGCCCCTGTCGCTCCTCGGGAACCAGTTCCGTCGCGCCGACACGGTCGTGACATCGACCACTCGGCGCGAATCCGATAACTGCAAAGCTTGACATTCCGATGGCTTCGGTGGGTCACCCGCGTCCGAATCGAACCCGCCCCGCCGGGCTGGATCTCCCACGAGTCGAGCCAGACGGATATAGTGAAGTTATTTTTGCGTGTCGCCTAAGGCGTGATTTGGGCGTCATCATCCATGGCGCGCAGCAGGTTCTCGAACAGCTCGTTGGCGCAGGTGGCCTCTTTGATCCGGTCGAAGGGCGCAAAGTCGCCGTGCAGGTGCGCGAGCCGCAGCCACTGCTTCCATCGGCCGGTCAGATGCCGTGAATCCGGCGGGGTCGGGGCCGCCATGGCGGCGGCGAGACGGCTCAGGCGCCACGGCCAGGTGTCGCGCACGTAGTTCGGAACGTCCGGGACGATAAGTCCCAGTTCTCGCGCGACGGCGTGGGAGAGGGTGGGTGAGGCCAGCGCACCGCGCCCGAGCATGAAGTGCCGGCACCCGGTCACGTCGCGGCATCGCCGGAAGTCCTCGATCGACCAGATGTCGCCGTTCGCCACGACGGGGATATCAAGTCTCTCCCGAACAACTCCGATCGGCTCCCAGTGGGCGGGCGGCCGGTAGCATTGCATCCGCGTACGGCCATGGATGGTCAGCCAGGCGGCGCCCCCTTCCGCCGCCATCTCGGCGTTCTCGAGGATCGATGCCTCGTCGTTCCACCCGAGCCGCAGCTTTGCCGAGACCGGGATGCCGGTGGGCACCGCGTCTCGCACGGCGCGGACGATATCGCGGATGCGCCGCGGGTGCCGCAGCAGTGTCGCGCCGCCGTCGTGCCGGTTGACCGTCGGGGCCGGGCACCCGAAGTTGATATCGATCGCGGACGCTCCCGCGTCGCAGGCCACGGCCGCCGCGGCGCCCATCCGCCCCGGATCGCCGCCCAGGAGCTGCACCTGCACCGGCAGGCCGCTGCGAGTGCGGCCACCGTTCAGCAACTCGGGAACGTCGCGACGAAACATCTTGACTGGAGGCACCTCCGCACTGACGCGCAGAAACTCCGAGACGGCAAAGTCGAACGCGCCGATCTCCCCCTGCACGTCGCGCATCGGCGCGTCGGCCAGTCCGTCCATCGGCGCCAGAATCAGGGCCGGTCGACCGTCAGTAAGCATCAGCATAGTGTCCGGCGGATAGTGAATAGTGTTTAGCGGATAGGGGTTGAATCGATCCACTATCCACTATCCACTATTCACTATCCTCACCATCCTCCTCCATCCAGAGCAAGCGGTCGGCGGAGCGTAGATAATCGAACGCCTCGTCCTGTGGGAGCGGCTCGCCCACGAGGTAGCCCTGTGCAATGTCGCATCCGAGGCTGCGGACAATTTCCCACTGCTCCTGCGACGCAACGCCTTCGGCGACGACGCGCAGGCCGAGCATGTGCGCAAGCTGGATGACCGACTCCACCAGCGTGCGGTCACGCGGGTGGACGAGCATGCCGTCGACGAAGCTGCGGTCGATCTTAACGGTCCGGGCGGGCATGCGGCTGAGCAGCGCGAGCGACGAGTAACCGACTCCGAAATCGTCGAGGGCCAGGCCGACGCCGAGCGCCGCCAGGTCGCAAAACGACACATACTGCTCCTCGCTCGATAGCAGCGCGGTTTCCGTCAATTCGAGCCCGACGTGGCGCCGGTCGATGCCGCTCTCACGCAGAACCGACGCGAACCGGTCGACCAGCCCGGGATCGTCAAGCTGGCGGGCCGAGATGTTGACGCAAACGCGGGTCGGACAGCCCTCGATCTCCCAGGCCCGGATCTGGCGGCACGCCTCCCGGAAGGCCCAGTCCCCGATCGGGACAATCAGGCCTGTCGCCTCCGCGAGCGGGATGAAGTCGCCGGGCTGGACAAGTGTGCCGCCGGGGGTCCGCCAGCGAAGAAGGCTCTCGAAACCATAAAGCTTGCCCGTCTGGAGATGCACCAGAGGCTGGTAGAAGAGGACCAGTTGTTCCCGATCGATCGCGTGCCGAAGGACGGCCGCGGTCACCACATCCGCCGTGTCCGGCCCCTCATCGGCCCCACGGTACCAGTGGCAGCACCCCCGCATCCCTTGCGCATCCGCAATGGCCCGGTCCGCGCGGCTCAGAAGGGCCAGGGCGGTGGCCGCATGATCCGGAAAAACGCATCCGCCCAGGGTGGCAGTCAGATAGATTTCCTTCGCTGCGCTGTAAATGGGACGCTGCACGGCCTCCATCAACCGGTCGACGATCCCGTACGCGTCGGTTTGCGATATACCGCCCGTGATTACGACGACGAATTCGTCGCCACCCCTCCGCGCGAGGAAATCGCCTGGCCGGAGGCATTCCTTCAACCGGACGGCCAGTTCCTTGAGGATGAGGTCACCGGCCAGATAGCCCAGTGCGTTGTTCACTTCCTTGAAGCTGTTGATGTCGATGGTGATGACGGCGATCCGCGCGCGCTCGTGGTCGGGGCTCATGTGCACCTTGTCCACCGTGTGCTGCAGCCACGACATCAGCCCGCGCCGGTCCGGAAGGCCTGTTAGCGCGTCCCGCTCCGTGTGCCAGTCCAGGAGACCAGCCGCCCGGTGGTGCGAGTGCGGCCTGTGGCTGCGGCGCACCTCGCGTACGACGGCGGGCGCGAGCCGCACGATATGCGTGCGCGCAATGACGTCGGCCGCCCCGGCCCACGCCGCCTCGAGCGAGACGTGGTCGTCGTCGGCCGTGTCGGTGACCAGGAAGATCGGTGTATGGCGGTGGGCGCGGCGGACGACGTCGACAAAGGCCCGCATGCCCAGGGCCAGCGCGGACGGATCGGCTACAATGATATCCCAGAGCGACGATTCGAGCGCGTCGACCAATCCGGGTTGGTCCCCGACGTGCCTGTGCCGAACCGTGAACCCCCCGCGCTCCAGTTCGCGCAGCCACGGATCGGTCTCGGCATCCGCATGATCGACGATCAATGCGCTCAGTCCCGTATTCGTTGTTCCCATCGCCGCCACCCCCGAGGCAGTGAATAGTGGTTAACGGCTCCGCCGCAGCCTGATTAAGAATGATGGACGCGATGGATCACTCGTGGCGGTTGGAATTCAGCCGCAAGTATCTCATATTGTAGCAGGCATTGGCGCCGAAAGTGCGAATGGGTTTGGCCGGGCTGACGTCGGCGTGCTCAACCAGGGCTATGTGCATGGCGCCCGGACAAAGACGCCCACTCACCGTTGCCGGCGCGGCAAAGGGAGACCTGGTAGCTGACACGAATGGCGCCGAAGTCGGCCCGGTAACGCTCCTCAACCCGTCGTAACAGGCCGGGCGTCCAGGCGATGCGGTCCCCTGCGAACGGCGGGGACAGGGCCGCGCCCGCCCCCCGGGTTCCGGTGGCCCGGATGTTCGCCAGCAGCGCGTGCAAGGACCGAAACTCCTCCTCGTACTCGACCACGTCGACACGGCACGTGGCGAAGCGCCGCCTCAGCATGCGGTCGAGGTCGCCGGCGGTGGCGAAGGCGCTCGACGCGATGGCGACATCGGCGCCGACCGTCCGCGAGAGGGCGGCCCGCAGCTCTCGATAGGTGCCCGGGCCGAAATGGGAAAACGTGAGGCTGCCGCCGGGCGCGACGCGGTCGGCAAGCGCCGAGAGAACGTTGTCCAGGTTTGGTATCCAGTGCAGGACAGCGTTGGCGGTCACCAGGTCGTACGGCCGGCGGTCCCGGAACGTTCGAAGGTCGGCGACCAGGAACCGGACGCGGTCCGGCCACGCGGCGCTTTTCGCCGATCGGACCATTGCCTCAGCGGCGTCGATCGCCGTGATGCCGGCCGCCGGCAGCGCCTCGCACAGCAGACGGGTATACCCCCCGGCGCCGCATCCGAGTTCCAGCACCGTGCCGGCATCAGGGGAGCAAAGCGCCAGCAGATCGCGCGCCACCGTCCGCTGAATGCCGGCCTCTCGGTCATACGTCGCCGCGGCGGCCTCGAACCGTCGCACGATCATCTCGTCTATCATCGCAGATGTACTCCGCAAGCCTCGTGCCATTCTGTCGATGTGCAGGCCGGCTCCGCCCGCTTGACGCGGGCGGAGCCGGGTTGCCGCTGCCAATGGACGAGTCGAGCC
>JBKQWH010000420.1:0-16332 GCA_052139635.1 Capsulimonadaceae bacterium | reverse complement strand
TCAAGAGGTCAGCGGTTCGATCCCGCTATCCTCCACCACTCAACTCCCCGCCTCCGTTTATGGATTTCAAGTACGCGGCGCCGTGTCGCGCGTGCGCTGCGTTAAGGGATAGGAGCGCCATTGTCCCATGAAGACACCCGTAGTCGGACAACTGCTTTGGGTGCGGATGGCGACGTCCCTTAGCCGGCTCACGCCGGCGGGAGCTGCTGTTAGTGTGGTCCTGGCAGGCGCATCTCTCGCCCTGTGGGCCGGCGCCACCCCCAGCCGCGTTCTTGCCGCGTACTCGACCGATCTTGCGACCCGCACTCCCCACCAGCGCTACAATGCACGGCGCGCGGCCGCGGCTCTCGACGGCCGCGTGATTTCCCCGGGGGCGCTATTCTCGTTCAATGACACCCTTCGCGGCTGGACGGCCGAACAGGGCTTCCTGAAGGCGCCGGTCAGCTACGACGGCACGCTCGTCGATGACTATGGCGGGGGAGTCTGCGAGACGTCGACAACTCTCTACAACGCGGCCCTGCTCGCCGGAATGGAGATCGTCGGACGGCACCCGCACGCCTTTTCGCCAGGCTACGTGCCGCCGGGTCGCGACGCGGCCGTCGCCTACCCGGGGGCCGACTTACGGCTCCGCAATCCGTATTCCTGGCCCGTCACCATCCGGATCGGGCCGCTCGGGAGCCGGCTGGTCTGCCGTCTCGAGTGCCCGCGACTTCCTGCCGCGCATGTTTCCCTGCGCACGTCGATACTTGGCCGGCTCGCCCCGACCGATGCGCCCGTGGATCCCGGGCAAGGCCGCTCACGCTCGCGGTGGCGCCTCCGCGGCCGTGACGGTCTTCGTGTCGCGGTCACTCGATCCTGGACCCTGAATGGGCGTCTCGCTCGGGTCGAGGAGGTCTCCGACGATAACTACCTCCCAATCTCCCGCATTCATTGGGCACCCTGACGTGCGCTCTGCCCACGCATCCGAGATGGGGCGCTTGCCGTTCATTGCTGGCAGACGAACAATTCATTGGAGGAATTCCTTCCGCTTGTGGAACAAGCATCTCAAAACTGTGGTTGCCAGGGTAGATTTCGTCGCCGGTTTTTGGCATGACGTAATGTATACTGAAAGCACCTTGATCCGAGGCAAAGCTGCAATTTTGTCGATGCGACCGCGGGGCGCAAATCGCTTCGCCGCCGCGAGTTAGGTCAGGAGGGTCACCATGCCACCCCGAAATCAAAATGGCTTTACCATAATCGAACTTCTGGTTGTTGTCGCCATCATATCGATAGTATCCGCCATCATTTTTCCGGTGTTCGCTTCCGTGCGAGAACGCGCACGGCAAACCGTCTGCCTCTCTAATGTCAGGCAGCTTGCGTTCGCCGAGACCATGTACTTGCAAGACTACGACGAAGTGTTCTGGGCCAATCCGGAGCCGGGTGACGGGGTCAGCGCGATAGACGGGTGCACCAGCCCGGCATGTGCGGGGACCACTTTTTGGCCGTTGTTGCTGATGCCTTATTTGCAGACCACGCGCATCTTTAGCTGTCCGGATAATGGTGATCCGCTATTTATGCCTGACCTGTATCAGATTCCCGCAATTCCGCCCGGCAGCGCCACATCGTGGACCAGTCCGACGGCGTTTCGAGTCACCTATGGATTTGCCGACTTTGGCCCGCACGCGGATGCCACGAAACTCTGGACGTTGTCTATGCTGAAAAGCCCTGCCGAAATCGCATTATTGACCGATGCCGTGATCCCCTGGAATTGGCCGGCCTGCGAGCTCGATCCGGAGAAGCCTGCCGGTATTGGCAGCCTCTACTTTGCTTATGGCATTGACAGCTACAGTTTCTACGGAAAAGTGCGTCACTTTAACGGGATGAACTTTGCCTACGCGGATGGACATGCCAAGTACGACCAGTGGGTTGGCGCGTCGGTTCCGCCGGGGCCGCAGTGGGCCTACGGGTACTATCCGCACGCTCGAGTGTCGGACGCGGATTGTACGAGCTTCGACCAGTAAAGACTGAGGACGTCGCGCGGCGTACGGATGTATGCCATTCTTTCACTCCAGCGATACTGTCATCAATAATAGAAACATCCGTTCACTCCGAACCGATGCTCGTGATGGTTCATTCCGTCGCCTGAACTTCCGTGTTTCTGCAATACGGTTGATAACCAATCTACCCCCGTCGATACCGTGGAATTCGGGGAAGCGGCGCGGATTGAGTCCGCTTCGTATAATTACATGAATTCCACATTACCGTAATAATTTTTCTGTAACAATTCTTGTCGCTAACGTCTATATATACGTGGGGATGATCGCCGCGCTCTCAGTTTCCCGTCAACGTACACACTCGACGGTGCTGGAATGCGGCCGATCGGTCATACCCTAACCGTGTTCTAATATACAAGGGGAGCAACAATGACTTACTGTGGCACAGACAGATTTGACATTCGCAAAGGCATTCCTAATGCAGAACGCCAGAATGCAATCTTGCAGGCGGCGTACGACACCGTAGACCGAATGGCAAACCTTTTCGGACGGATTTCGTTTGAGGATCTCTTCACGCAGCCGTTCGAGACGCTAGTCCCGCGAATCCTGCCCGAGATCACTCGCACCGCCGGATTCGGACTCATCGACCAGCCGGAAGAGGTAGCCCGTCTCTTCGGAAGACTCAGCACGGTCCACGGACCGGAAAGTTTCTTGAGCATGGCGGAGAAGCAATCCGCCGAAGACGCTATTTACCCCAGGAAGTACTATGCGGCCGTTTACCAGCTCTGGTTCTATCACGGGATCCGCCTGCCGGAATTCGAGCGGGACCCGGAGCACAATGCCCTGTTGCGGGACCGGATGAAGGCCGTTGTCGAGCACGCCGGCGACTTCAGCTATGCATCCTGGTATCGCTCGCCGCGTGAGAAGGGCCTCGCTGTCGCCAAGACCGCCGTCCGATTGGCAGCCGATATGTTTATCATCTACCTTCCGCCGGGCAACGGACTGTGCTGCGCGGGGAGCGTTTGTATTTCGGGATTGACCACCAGTTTCTGTGAAATCATCAGCGGTCAGTGTACCTCCAATTCCACAGATTGCGCCTTCGGCGGCCCGATGGGCTAGTGAGATCGCGGCGGCTGTGTCTTCCGAGTTCGGTCCGAACGGTATAGCTACAACCCGCGGACACATCCGCGTGGGTTCGCCAGACCATAACTCGTGGGTCGAATTCCGCAACTCCCTCTCCGCTTGCGCGGAGGGCCGGGGAGGGGTCGAATTCGTCGCAGCACGCAACGATTCTCACGAACGGGATCATAGACATGAGTGGCGGCGAGCGACCTATCGCTCGCCGATCTCTCTGTCGCTCGAAGGACTCATGCGCCAGTTTCGTTCATCCCGTTGGTGGTGGATTGTAATGTGCGCAGCGCCCCGTCGGAACTCATCACGATGAGCCTTTTCCCGTGATCGACAAATATCAAAGCCCGAATTCCGCTTCGGCTAACGGTGAGCGTCAGTGTTTCCCGGCTTGTGGTCAGGTTCCAGAGCTTCACGGTCCCATCCAGGCTTCCCGTGGCGAGAGTGCGGCCGTCCGCCGTAAACGCCGCCGCCGTCACGCCGGCATGGTGACCTCGCAACTCCGCCACACAGCGCCCGGTTTGCAATTCAAGGATCTGTACGGCGGAATCGTCCAGTCCGACCGCGAGCAGTCGATCGTCCGGCGAAAACGCGAGCGAACCACCGTGCGCATCCGGGTCGCTCTGCAGAATGCGAACCGGTCTGCTCGCGGGCGGCATCCAGATTGCGATTCTTCCGGCCCGGTCCATGGCCGCAATCAACCGTCCGTCCGGTGAGGCGGCAACATCGAAGATATCGGACCGGGACGGCATCGTTCCGGCCCACAGATTGTTCCCGCTGCGCAGGGAGTATATCCGGATGGCGTCCCGGTCCCAGGTCGCAATCTCCACATTGTTGCGAAAGAGAGCGACACTGGTCGAGACCGCCGACTGCCTCGGAACCGCGCCGATCAAGCGCAAATCGCTCGTGTCCCATATCGTCAGCCGATCGTCCTGCATGTCGGCCCCGGCCAGGAGGCCGTCGGGAGAAAGCGAGCAGTGGCGCAAGACCTGGTTGCCAACCGGCAGCACCCGCACATCTTTTCGGATGTCCTGTAGGTCCCAGATTCGCGCGGTTCCGTCCCAACTCACCGACGCCAGCCATCGTCCGTCGCGAGAGCACGCAATGCCCCAGACGAAGCTCTGTTGGCCGTCGAGCGACAGGGCGACGTTCTGATCCGGGATGTCCCAGAGTTTAACGCAGTTGTCTTCGCCGGCCGTCGCCAGCGTGTGAGTTTGGCCAGCGAACGCGATGGCAAAGACGGCCGCACCTTCATTGTTGAGGATTTGCAAGTTTTTCCAGCCATCGGTCGCCCAGACTCGTACGGTGCGGTCCTCCCCGCCCGCGGCCAGAAGGCCGCCGTCGGAACTGAATGCCACAGCGCGGACCGCCGCAGTGAATCCCGGCAAGACCTTCAGGCACTGTCCCGTGGAATAGTCCCAGATTCGAACGGTCCGATCGCTGCCGGCCGCGGCGAGCGAGTGGGAGTTCGGCGAGAATGCGACGGCGATGACCGGCTCTCTGCTCCCCTTGAGGCGGAGGCCGGGCGCCCAGGTGCGCGTGTCGAATAACGTGACGCAGTCCGACGTTCCTGCCACGCCAAGCCACTGTCCGTCGGCGGAAAATGCGACGGACTTAACATGGCCGGTCGTGATTATATGCCGCACCAGTGCGAACCCGGACGTGTTCCACACATCGATCGAGCCGTCAAGCCGGCCCGCCACGAGGTAGTGTCCATTCGGGGAATAGGCCAGGGTGTCGACTTCGGAATGCGAGGGCGAAAGCGTGCTGAGCAGCCTTTCCCGATTCCGATTCCACACCTGAACTCCCCCTCCATAACCGCCGATGGCAAACTGATCGGCATCCGGCGAGAAGGCCGCCGCGTACAGATAATTGGAGCTATATCGGCATTCGAAAAGCTCCTGATGGCACATATGCCACAGGTAGCCGTACTCGAATCCGGCCATCGGATCGCCGCGATGCGCGTTGAGGAGACTCTCGACCTGGGCTGTATCGTGACGATCGAGGGCCTGCTGCGCGAGGTTGATGTCGGCCACGTAGAGGAGCTCGTGAGCGTTGAGCGCTGCGCGCTGGTAGTCCAGTGACTCGCGTCGGGCGAGATTGGCCTTCTGAAAGGCGAAGACGGCAAGATACAACGTGGCAGCGATGATGGCTCCGTAAACCGCGGTAGCCCTGGCCAGGACGCGAACCTCGGCTGCACGCTGGCGCTGCAGCTCGGCGTCGGGCATGTTGGCCCTGATCCAGGCCTTGTCGAAGACGCGGGCGTAGATTCGGTTACGGACACGCAGGCGGCCCTCGACAAGATGGGTGAGGCCGGAGAGTTGGAGAGTAGCGACGAGCGGGTCACTGGCGTCGACGAAGAATCGGCGGCCGCGGAGAACCTTGCCGTAGACGTCGAGCAGGCCCGCGCGGTCTGGCGTGCTGCGCAACACGTACTCGCGCAGCGGGACCAGGTTTCTCTCCGTTTCCCGGGCGCGCTCCGTGAAGAACAACTGATGGCACAGGCGGTCGACATCGCGGTCTACCCGTACCTCCGAGTCTCCCGCAATGGCCTCGCAGAGGCACTGCGTCAGGTATGGCTGGCCGCTGGTCCAGTAGAGGACCCGATGCAGGAGACGGGAGACGTCACGGTTGCCGTTGCGCATTCCCGATATGAGGAGCGCTGCTTCCGGCTCGCTGAAGTCGGTCAACTCGATCCGGCGGCCGATGTTGAAGGGGGTGATGCGTGTATCCCGGATCAACTCCTGCGGCGACGCCATTCCGAAAAGGCAAAACGTGAGCCTTCGCATTTCGGGGTCGCCGGCGCGTCGATTATAGCATTCGCGGATGGCGGCAAAGAACTCATCCGTCGAGAACGGCAGGCTTCGGACGACTTCGATCTCGTCAATGAAGATGATAACGCGCTGCTCGCCCGCGGTCAGCACACCGTCGCGCAGTGTGGCCAGGAAGCGCTGGAGCGGCCCGAGGTGCGTGTTCGATTCCCAGCAGTCCCGCAGCCTGGCGCGGATGCGCATGCGGCGTCCGATTTCGTACACGAGGCCGTCATACCATTGTTCGAGGGTGAGGTTCTGGCCGATGCTGGTGAGGTCGAGTTCGGCCACGGCCGCGCCGGATTCGCTCAGTCGCATGGCCGTCCGATTCATGAGCGACGACTTGCCCATTTGTCGCGAGGTGAGGACGTAACAAAACTCGCCATCGCACAGGCGGTCGTAAAGTTCGTCGTCCGCCGCACGGTGCACGTAGCAGGGTTCATCCGGCGATAGCGTTCCGCCGCTCTTATAGAAAGCGGTTGTTACGCTATCCAAACCTTGCCTCAACCCGATCATATAGGATTCTTCGAATACCTGGGCATCTCACCACGTCTCATTCTACCACCGCAGCGCCGTGGATTAGCCAAGCAGACATCGCTCGAGATAGCTTCGGTAAAGCTGGCACCGGATCGACGCGCTACCTGCGGATTCTCCGACGAGAATCCCGGCGCTGCGCAGGTGGTAGAAGGCTTCGAAGGAGGGGCAGGGCTTGCCTACCAGCACTTCCCGCACGGCGGCCAGATTATCGGGGTTGCGAGCCAGCAGCGTGAGCAGGCGTCGCAAGTGGTCGCCCAGCGGCCCGTTGTCTTTGCTGCCCAGGCGTTCGAACGCCGCTATGTCGAGCGATTCCGTGACGATGGCGTAAAGCCCCCGGCGCGCCAGGTACGGATGGCCGCCGACCAGACGGTAGAACTGCTGCAGCTCCGCATCGGTGCGAAGAGGACTACCATACCGGCGATTGAGCTCGGCCACCTGACCTTGAGTGAAGTCGGTCATCTCGAACCGGGTGCCGACATTGAACGGGGACTGGTTGATGTCGGTTATGAAGAGGTGAGCCTCGGTTGCGTACGCGATGATCATCGAGACCCCTGCCCACGGGCTGCCGACGCGTCCTTGACGCTCATTCGCCCAGGACCGGAATAACCCGAAGACGTCACTGCTGTAGCTTGTTGCGAAGAACAGCTTATCCACCTCGTCCATCGCCCAGACCAGTGTCCCGGCCTGAGGGAGAATGTGGTCCTCGACGTACTCCTCAAAGTTGAGATTTGCGCTGCGGCGGTCCACCCAGACGTCCTCCAGAGCGACGCCGATCTTGAGCTGGCGGGCGAGCATTCGCGCGAGCGCGAGATAGAACGACTGGATACTGCCAAGGTCGCCCAGGCTGAGCTTCTGAAAGTCGGTGACAACCACGCGTGCGCCAAACGAGTCGGCATGCGCGAGGCCGCGGGCCATCAGCGAGCTCTTGCCCATCTGTCGAGCTCCTTTGACGAGAATGACGCTGTGCCGCTGTGCGACCGCATGTAAGAAAGGACGGTCGAGGTCGCGTTCGATGTAAAGGCGCGATTTGAGGGGCACGAGGCCGTCAAAGGGTTCGAGGTCCTGTCGGGAGTTACCGCCGAACTCGATCGCCATGCTTGCGGGACCGACCACCTTCGGGAAGCCGCTGGGCGGGAACACGGCCTCGTCTTCGTCTCGCGGGGCTTCGGGCTCGATGATGCGCATGATCGCGGCGATGGTCGCCTCGTCATCATCGCCGCCGCGCCATGTGATCTGAGGCAACGGATCGAGGATATAGGCGATTCGCTCCGGCAGCGGGCCGTCGTAGGCGACGCGCACCGGGATAATCCGCGGCCCGTCGACCTTCACGTCGTTCGGTCCGGCTGCGTGAACACCGGCTTGTCGCGCTTCGTCGGCAGTTTGAAGCTCGCTCGCGAGCATGTCGCTGACCATCGATATGGGTGAAAGCAGCGGGATGACAGCGTCCGCCTCTCGGATTCGACGCTCCATCTCCTGAGCCCACGGCAACCCACCTCCGGGCTGCCGGTCGACGAAAACCCGGCAGCCGAGGTCGGTAAGGCGCTGTTCGATGACATTGAGAATGCGTCCGTCCTGCTCCGCGCGCAGATGGCAGAGGACGACGATTTTGTGGGGGATTTCGGGCGCCATGCCGGATGCCTGCGACACGGCTTCCTCAATCGAGGCCGCGCCCAGTATCCGAACGTTGTGCTTGTGACCGTAAAGCGCGAGCTGGCTCTGCTGCGATTTGGCGACGAGGAGGCGTTGTATGCCCTGCTTCGCGCACCCCCGTACCTTATCGTCGCCGGCAGCCACAGGATGACAGTTGCCGTCGACACGCCCCTGGCGATGCGCGTGGACTGCGAACGAGACGGCGAGCCCGGTGTCGGTACGGGCGCGGCCGGTGTAGATTTCGCGGAGCCCGACGGCAAGCGCCCCGCCGCCCGATTCGCCGCGCAGCATCGCCCCGCACAAGAAGCGCTCATGGCTTGGCTTGACGGTCTCGATCCGTACCCGCACCCCCGGAAGGTCGCGGGCGACGACCGGCAAGCCGAAGCGGCCGGCGACTGCTGCGTCGCGGAACGTACCCGCGAACACCTCGTCCATGCATCGCACGACGGCTTGTTCGGGATGCAGGAAGACTTCCCCCGACAGGCGAGAGGCCGCCTCCAGCACGAACTGCGCCGGGATGACGTCGGTTTCCACGCCGCCGTCCACAATAGGTTCGGAGAGGACGAGCGGGAAGATCACGCGAAGCGTTCTTCCTGGTGGCGCGCTGTTCGGATCGTGATTAGCCAGGTATTCGATCAAGTCGTGCCAGTAGGCAAGCGGAAAGCAGGCCGGTAGAGCAGCGGATAGATCTTCCCATCCACTCTGGGCAAGGCACTCACGTTTGTCGGGTGAGGTCCAATCGCCGTCGTCGTGCAGGTCGGATGTTGTGCGGAGGAGGACTCGCATCCAGGTGGTGCGCCAGCGGTAGACCTCACCCTTGCCCGCCTCGGCAATGACCGCCGCGGAATCGCTGTCCAGCCAGTCGAGCCACCGGTCCAGGGACTGTGTTCCCTCGGATCGGACGGCCTGACGGCAGGCAGCCGCAAACACAGGCAGTACCTCGTCGACCCAGTCAAGGGCTCGGGTGATCCTCTCTTCGTCACGAAACAACTCAATCGTCAGGTCGTAAAGCTCCGGCAAGCCCGAATGTTCGAGGGTCATGGTTTACCACATACTAGGTCTTGCCCCAGCGCGTCTTTCGCTCTTCTCAGAGAGACGCGTTGCGCGCTGACCACATACAAACGTGTCGTGAGTCCGTCGGGCCAGGGCAGAAAGCGAGCGGCGTTTCCTGCTAACAGGATACTCCAGCCTGGCGCATTTCAGTCGGCAGCAGGCTGCGCAAGCCCGACGGAACTTTAACGGCGCCAGCGTGGGCGACCGGCCAGGCGGCGTTTTTCCGCGGCAGCCGGGCGCGAGACTTCCTATATGCTCATGCCGGCCGGGTCAAACGTACGGCGGCAGCATCTCCACTGCCAGACAGCTATCGTCGGTCAGTCGAAAGTCGGTTCCGAGCAGCACGGTTACCCCGACATCGATCTTTCGGTGCAGGATCGGGCGGTCCAGGTAGCTGTCGAAGATGCTGATCATTGCCTTGCAGTCCCCGTACAGAGTGCGCGACGCCGGGTCGACAGCGAAGATCCGCACATAGTATTCCCGGTTGACCCGCTTGAGAATGCCCCGCAAGCCGTCGACGATCCGGCCGTCCTGAGTCACGGAGAACTCGAGTGTCGACATGGTGTGTTCCTGCTGCAGCGTCTCACCGTAAGCGCCTTGCGGGCGGATGAGCGGCCGGAGCGACACGGCAAACGGCGCGAGAAGTCGCCCTGCGGCGGCCGCGACAGTCTCGACGAGAGGCGGCCGGATGTCGAGGCCCAGCGCAGCCCGCGCTCGCCGCATCAGTGCTTGAACAGCCGTTTCGTCCTGCCAGATGGCTCCGAGCCGGCGGATGCGGACCACTTCGGCAGCGCAATCCGCGCAGGCAGCGAGATGCTCGCCGATCGCTGGGGCGTCCGGCAATCCCTGTTGATAACGGCTGTACTCGACAAACAGCTCGTCGGTAAGATGCGTCTGTTCCATAGTTCCACCCATTCCTTGTCGATCCATGCCCGAGCCGGACAAGGTGCCGGCGATACCAAGATCCGTTGCGATTGCTTCCAGGCGGCTCTCCGTTACCGCCGCAGGCTTTATTCCGGACTTTTCCATCAGGACCAGCCCCTTTCATGCAAATAGTCGCGCGCCGATGCCGTGGCGCGACTTAGCCATCCCTTTACCGAACCAAGCGGTGAATTCATCGTTACGGCAATCGTCTCATACGACATTCCCTCAATATAGCGAAGGAAGAAGGCTTGCCGCTGTTTGCGCGGCAGTCTCTTCGTCTTCAGGAACAGGTTCAGGTCCTCCGCAAGGGCCGCGCTCTCCGCCCTCCGCATGGGGTCACTGGCGGGGCCCTCGTCAACAATCTGCAAGGTCAACAGATCCTCTTCGTGTTCGATGTCTATCCGTGCTTCCCGGTCGTGCCGCCGCCGAATGCTATCTCCGAGACGCACACAGTGGTTTCGGAAGCAGGAGTGCACGGCAAAGGAGAAGAACGAGGGACCACCGGGCTCGTACGAGACCCTTATCCCGTCGAACAGGGTGTAAAACTCCATGACCGCGTCTTCGGCGTCCTGATCGGTTGCGCCGCTGCCCAGGTAGCGGGCGGCGTAGTACCAGAGAACCTCAAGCTGCGTGCGTTCGGACCACCAGTCTTTTGCGAGTTCGATCTCCGACGCGGACCAGTCGGTGCCCGGCTTCACGCTCAATCGGTCAATAAAGTTTGGAATTTCCATCCGCCCGTACCCTCGCGGCCCCGCACCGACGCTTTCAGGTCGAACACAAACAAGATGCCCTCGCCTTTCCTCTTATTATCCACGAATCCGGCTCGGCGTTGCGTCCCAGACCCTGTATGCGGCTAAGACTGCCGGAATGGCCTGCCGCGCGATTGCCGATCTTTCACGTCGACAATCCGGGAGACATTGCCCCGAAGTTCCACTCCATACTCTGTAATAGTATCCAAGTGCGTGATAGGTTACATAAATGTGCAAAAAATAAAAAAGATTTTGAAATTCTCGGAAATTTCCTGATAATTGCGCCATCTTCTGTAACATTTCGCCCCGCTCTGTTCTACTTAGACTAGGAAGCATCGGCCGTGCATGATGTCCTGGAGTGCACTCTCTTTTCATACGCGATGACTTCGTGCCAGCTCGTTCGCGACGAACGGCGGCCGGAAGAATGTGGGGTACCCGTTGGAACAAGTGGTTATCGACGAAATACAGCCCGACGTCCTCAATCGGCTTCGGCTGCGCGCCCGCGAAAGCGGTCGACCGCTCGAGGCGGAGCTTCGCTCAATTCTGGAGCGCGCCTCCGAATGCGATTGGATTTCCGCTGCGCCGGAACTTGACCGCGTACGCGCCCTCTTTGTGGGCCGGGTCTTTTCGGACAGCACGCACTTGCTGCAGGAGGATCGCGTTCGTTGAGACGCCCCTTGCGACGCGTAGCCGCCGAAAGCAGGAGCCTGCGTCCGGAGCGTCCCGCGTGGGGTGTCGTCCGAGCCATGGCGCTCGGCCTGGACGCCGGCACGCCGAGTGCGCCGTTTCGCAAGGCTGTTGTGGACGCAAGCATTGTTGCGAAATGGCTGCTGCCGGAGCCCTATTCAACGCCTGCCCGCCGCCTTTTGAGTGGCGGGTTTGACATACATATTCCAGATCTGGCCTTCTCCGAACTCGGCATGATGCTCAAGAAACGAATTTCCGGCGGTGAGATGAGCGAAAACGAGGCTGCCGAGATCCTTCTGGTGCTCCGGCACATGCCGCTCCAGATCCATCGCACCTGGACGCTGGCAGGTCCGGCCCTCGATGTCGAGCGGCTGCTGCAGCGATCGATTTACCAGTGCCTCCACCTCGCTCTTGCCGTGCGGGAAGGGGCCATCCTGGTGACGTCGGACAAATCGCTGTATCAGGCGGCAGTACGGCGCTCGCTCGGCGCAAACGTCTGCTGGGTCGAGGACGTGCCGTGATGAGGTCCGAGGACCCGAGTCCCGGCGATTCCACTTCCACATGGTCTGAAGAAGGGACCATCTGCATATATTCGCAGCCCTGGACGGGCTTACGTCCCATCAGCCCGGCAATTTCGTGCAGGGCACTATGCCAATCGTGAACCACGGACATCAAGGTTCCAGACGACCGTAAGGCGCCTGTCGCTCGATTTTTATACAAAACAACGCGCCAACTCAGGGTATAATAGCAGCAGTTGATGCCCTGTCGCTGCAAGTCCGGGTACCCCCCCCGTGGAAGGGTACGCCGGCTTCAGATAAAGCTTTGAAAACGATCCGCGAGGAGATGAGCGGAACGCGGTATTTCACGATAACGTAGCGGGAGGACCTCATCATCATGAGCAAGGGGATCGACCTTTTGCCGGCGCTTCTTCCGGAACGAGTACTGGACGAAGACCAACTGTCTCTACCGGATTCTTCCGATACAGGGAGGCCGCCTTACATCGTCATTGTTTACAACGACGATGTCCATACCTACGAAGAGGTTGAGGAGCAACTTCAGAAGGCGACCGGCTGCACCGCCGAGAAGGCCGAGGCGCTTGCCTTCGAAATCGACACCAAGGGCCGTGCGATCGTGTTCGGTGGCACCGCCGCGGACTGTGAGCGGTGTGCGAATATCCTCAGGCAAATCCGCCTGCAGGTAGAGACCGACACCAATTGACGTCGTTTGATGTTGACGGCGGACCGGCCGTTCCGCGTCTGGTCACGTCCGTTCCGGGCCCGCGTTCGCTGGCATGGGCTCGCGACTTGCGCCGCGTCGAAAGTCCCAACGTAACCTACGTTGGGGATGGCTTTCCGATATTCTGGCAATCCGCGTCCGGCAGCACGATTACCGACGTCGACGGCAACATCCTCCTTGACATGACCTCGGCTTTCGGCGTTGCCGCTGTTGGCCATTGCCATCCCCGAGTCGTTGAGGCGGTGCAGCGCCAGGCGGCTCTCCTCATGCACGGAATGGGCGACGTGCATCCGTCCGCGATCAAGGTCGACCTCTGCCGCGAGGTTGCGAACCGCGTGCCCATTTCCGATGCGCGAGTGATTCTGGGACAAAACGGCAGCGACGCGGTTGAGGCGGCTCTGAAGACCGCGCGCCTCGCGACCGGGCGGCCGGGAGTCGTGGCCTTCGAAGGGGCCTACCATGGACTCTCCTACGGCGCCCTCAATGTCACCTCCCGCGCGGATTTTCGAGATCCTTTTCTGGACCAGCTCGGCGCCTTTGTCATCCGGCTGCCATTCGGATGCCCTCCGGATCAACTCGCGACGGCCCTGGTGACGTCGCAGGCCGGCGCCGTCCTTGTCGAGCCGATCCAGGGGCGCGGCGGGATCGTCGTTCCGCCCGAAGGCTGGCTCGCCGGGATTGCCGATTGCTGCCGGGATAACGGGGCTCTGTTTATCTGCGATGAGATCTTCACCGGATGGGGTCGCACCGGACAATGGTTCGGCTGCGATTACGAGGACGTTGTGCCTGACATCCTTTGTGTGGGCAAGGCGATGGGAGGAGGGCTCCCGATCTCCGCGTGCGTCGCATCGGCCCCGGTAATGTCATGTTGGGGAGAGTCGAAGGGTGAGGCGCTCCACACCAGCACATTCCTCGGCAACCCCCTTTGCTGCGCGGCCGCCCTGGCCGCCATCCATGTCATCGCTGCGGAGGACCTTCCGGCCCGCGCGGTTGTCCAGGGGCGCCGCCTGGTCGACCGCTTAAGGCAACTCCGCGCCTATCACCCGGATCTCATCGTCGATGTCCGCGGCCGCGGCCTGATGCTCGGCCTGCAGTGCGCGTCGCCTGCCCTCGCCCTGGACATCGTGCGCCGCGCCCTCGCCGCCGGCCTCATCCTCCTCCCCGCCGGCGACGGCTCCGTCATCGAACTCGTTCCGCCACTGACAATCTCAGACGAAGAAGTCGACACGGCCGTAAGCATCCTCGATGGGGTCATGGGCGGGGAAATGTGAGCCTGGACTCGCTTTACGGCGGTTTGGGTCGACGATACTGCGCGCGTGGTTTGGATCGACGGCAGTGCCGTGCCCTCGATCGGCGACCATTCGCGGGCGGATTCGAGGGTAGAATGAACCCATGTCCCTGCTGCCTACTGTGAAGCTCGCGCCCCAGCGCCCCGAACGCCTGAACCATCCCTGGGTGTACGACAACGAGATCCAATCCGGTCCCGACCGGCGCTTCGAGAACGGCGGCCTCGTGCGGGTGGTCGACGCGCGTGGGAGAGCTGTCGGTGTCGGGTACCTCAACAGCCGCAGCAAGATCGCGATCCGCTACCTGAGCCGCGATCCCTCGACCGTGATCGACGCCGCTTTCTGGCGTGACCGGATCGCAAACGCCGCCGCTTACCGCCGGGCCCGCTATGCCGGACAGGGCGGCGTTCCGTCCGCGTACCGGCTCGTGCATGGGGAGGCCGACGGTTTGCCCGGCCTGGTGGTCGACGTCTACGCCGGCACAGCCGTGGTCCAGTTTCTTGCCCTCGGGCTGGAGCCCTGGCGAGCAGTCCTCGTCGACGCCATTGTCGACACTGCCCATGCCAGGAGTGTCTACGAACGGTCGGACAGCCCGGTCCGCCGGCTTGAGGGTCTGGAGGAACAGACGGGGCTGCTCTCGGGCGACGCCCCGCCCGACGTGATCGAGTACGAGGACGACGGCGTCGTCGTGTTGGTCGACGTGATCCGCGGCGGAAAGACCGGCCTGTTCCTGGACCAGCGCGAGAACCAGCGGACGGCAGCCGCCGAGGCCGCCGGCCGCGACGTGCTGAACTGCTTCGCCTACACCGGTCTCTTCGGCCTGCGCGCCGCGCGCTCCGGCGCCGTCCGTGTGCGCGACGTGGAGTCGAGCGAGCCGTTCAACGCCATGAACCAGGCGCAGTGGGACCACAACGGCCTGGGTATCGAGCACTCAATCGCGGCCGAAAACGTCTTTGACTACCTGCGCGCCCATGAGAAAGACGGCGACCGGCACGACATGATCGTCCTCGATCCACCCGCGTTCACCAAGAACCGCGCCAGCCGCGAGGGCGCCGCGCGCGGTTACAACGAGATCAACCGGATGGCGCTGCGCATGCTGCGTCCCGGCGGCATCCTGGTGACGTGCTCCTGTTCGCACCATCTGACAGCCGCCGAGTTCCGCGAGATTGTCGAGGGAGCGGTCGGCGACGCCCACCGGACCGCCCGCCTGATCGCCCAGCGCGGCCAGCCGCCGGACCATCCCGTGCTGCTCGATGCCCCCGAGTCCGAGTACCTCAAATGCCTGATTCTGGCGGTCGAATAAGGCGGCGCGTCCCCCTCTATTCGGAGCCGGCCATACGCAGGGGAATGAAGGCGCCCTCGGGCGGCGGCGGAGGTTCCTCGAATGTCAGATACGACTGCAGGAAGCTGAACAGGTTGAGAAGGTCTTTGTTTGAGTTCGACGGGACTACGTAGTTCGCCGCGACATCGGCGAACCGCTCCGGCTGGCCGCTCACCGGGCCGGCCTCGGCCAGCCAGCGCGCGAAGACGGCCGCGGTCGCCTCCGACGGCATACCGGCGGGGTCCTCGGTCATGAATGCGTACAGCACGTCGCCAAGTTCGCGCGTGGCGTCCCGCAACTCGGCCATGTCGATCTCTGTGTTCGACAATTTCGGAATCCCCGTTTTCCCGTCCGGGTGCCATGCTCATAGCCCTGGATGAGCATGCCGACCCTCGTTCCGTTCCCGACAAGTCGGTCCGGCCGTAATCCTGCGGACGGCCGGAATCGATGGTCGACCCTGGTCTTGCGCCTCGTAATACCCCGACACGGACGTGCCGGGCCAGTGGGAGTCGGCGGGGGAACCGGGCCCCGTCTATCCCAATCGCTCGAGATGGTCCTCGATCCGGGTCAGGACCTTCTGGCGCAGCGACTCGATAGCCGACTCGCGGACGCCGAAATAGTTAATGGCCGTGTAGCCGCCAAAACTGGCATACTGCTCATAGGTCGAGAACCGCGTCGAGACGGTCGGCAGGTCGACCGTCTGGCGAGTCGCGCGGTCGAGCACCTCGACATTCGTGACGAAGGCGGTAGCCGGGTCGGTTTCGGCGATCCGCTCGTTATAAGTCAGGCGTATGTCGTACTGCCTTCCGGCCTTTGTCGTGTATCTCTCGGTTATGTCCATAGTGGCTTGTGTTGGGTGCTCTCCGTGTCAAAATCGACGTTTCGGCTTAGATTTCGGCGGCCGCGGCCGGTTTTCCTGCTCGGCCATGACGGCAAGCGCAGCGGCGGGATCGGGATGTTTCTGGACCGGGAACCGGG
>JBKQWH010000419.1:0-3165 GCA_052139635.1 Capsulimonadaceae bacterium | reverse complement strand
GTACAGCACGAAGCCCACGAAGATTGCCGTGCCGGCGAGCGAGTAGAGCAGCGTGCCACCGGAGCCGAGGCTGACGAACATGCCGATCAGGCCGATTACCAGCAGGCCGATCAGCGCCCAGAACAGCCCCCTGCCAAGGTAACCGTAGTCCTTCGACGACATCCACGCATAGGTGCCGACCCCGCCGACGATGACCATCGTGATAACCGCAGATTCGGCGACAATCGTGCCGCCCAGAGCATAACCGGAAATAATGAGCCCGAGGATCGGCCCGATCATCAGGCCTTCCAGAACGCTGAGCAAGTACAGCAGGAACAGGCTGACGCCCGGCTGCGCCCTGGTAAATCGCATCGCGAACACGCAGACAATCGTGCCGATCCCGAGCGGCATTGCCAACGCCGGACTGAGGTTCGCCGCGCTCCACCATGCAGCAACGGCCGTCACCAACAGGGTCGTACACAACAAATAACAGACACGCTGAATCAGCGTCGATTCCCGCGCGACACTCACTGGCGCGGAATAGTACGGGTAGTTGTTCATATCACCAATATCCTCCCGGCGCAGTTGCACGAAACGGACATACTGCGCCCTCGACATTCGAGTTCACTCCACCTTCGTATCCACTCTTAATAACGTTCTCGATCGCGTGCCAAGTTCCCTCCTTGCATTTGCCGTTCACAGATATTCTTCCTGGCGAATCAAGGAATTCAGGCTCATGATGGCGAACTGCCATAACCAAGCCGCAGTCAACGAATTCGGCGACGAGAGAGGGCAGGCCTTTGGCAAATATCACGGACAATGCGCCGGCCGGCCCGAGCGACAGGGCTCGGACGGGCCCGATGGGCCTGACCGGCTATCAGTGGCTGGTGCTTTTCGCGGCGTGGCTCGGCTGGGGGTTCGATGTGTTCGACGGGCTCCTCTTCAACTACGTCGCGCCCAACTGCGTTCCCACGCTGCTCCACCTGCATGGCGGCCCGAAGGTCATCGGCCGCATCACCATCCTGTGGACGGGAATCGCCACGTCCGTCCTGCTGGTCGGCTGGGGCATCGGAGGGATCATCTTCGGGCGCATCGCGGACCGGATCGGCCGCTCGCACACGCTTATGCTGACCATCTTGATGTATGGCGCCGGCACGGCCGCCTGCGCACTGGCGCCGAACATGGGAGTGCTGCTGATGTTCCGGTTTATCGCGGCGCTCGGGATCGGTGGCGAGTGGGCCGCGGGGTCCTCGCTCGTGGCGGAAGCCGTCCCGGAGAAACGCCGCGTCGAGGCCGGAGCGCTCCTGTATACGTCCGCCTGTGCGGGGGTCTTCCTGGCCGTCCAGGTCAACAAGCTCGTCGCCGGCACCCTGATGCTCAATGAACCGCAGGTTTCCTGGCGCTACGTGCTTGCCTGCGGGCTGATCCCCGCCGCCTTCGCCTTCGCCGTGCTGCGAATGGTCAAGGAGCCACCGCGCTGGAAAAACATCGAGGGGTTGACCCGCGGAAGAATCCGGGATCTCTTCCTTCCCGAGAACCGGCGCCTGACACTGAGCGGCTTCGTCCCGGCCGTGGTCAGCCTGATCACGTGGTGGAGTTGCAACTCGTTCATCCAGGTTCTGGCGACCAGCCTGGCCCGTGCGTTCGCCGCGGCGCACGGCTACGACAAGTCGCACACCCTCCTGCTGGGCCAGCACTGGATCGAGATTTCGACCAACTCCTTCACGATCGGCGGCGTCATCGGCACCCTGCTGACCATCCCGATCGCAAAGTCCCTCGGCCGGCGCACGATGTTCCGGATCTACTTCGCGCTCTCGGCCGTCGCCGTGATGGCTGCCTACGGGCACGCCTGGACGCCGTATCAGCAGCTTCTGACGTACTTCCCGATCGGCCTCACCGTATTCGGCGTCTTCGGCAGCTTCACGTTCTACTTGCCGGAGCTGTTCCCCACCCGCCTGCGTGCCACGGGCGCCGGCTTCTGCTACAATGGCGGCCGCCTGATCACGGCCGTCGGGCCGTTCCTGGTCGCGTCGGTCGCCCAGCGCGGCCCGGACACCCTGGTCAGCGCGAAATCCGCCCTCTTCGCCCTCGGCTTCGTCCCACTGGTTGGCCTGCTGCTGACCCCGTTGATCATCGAGACGAAAGGACGGGAGCTGGCGGATTAGCGAGACGATTTCGAAAAGCGACAAGGAGATACAACGATGTCACCGTTCCGTACCATCTGGCTGCCTGCTGTGCTCGCGGCCGGGTTTATTCTCGCTGCACACGCACCTGCTCGAGCAGCCGCCCCTGTTCCCACCTCGACAATAACCCCGGCGGCTACGAAGGTACTTATCCTGCCCGCACTGGATGAATCGGGCGATCTGAGCCCGGCGATGGCGTCCGCGCACGTCGCAGTGGCAAATCATCGCGCCGAATATGAGTTTCTGACGCGGGGCTTCACGGTGATCGGACCGACCGACGCCGCCAATGAAGCGCAGAAGGAAGGAATCGATCTCACGGATGTCGACGCTCGGACCAGGCAGGCCCTTGCGTCCATGGGACGCGCCCTCGGGGCAACGTGGGTGGTCGACGTCGATGTGATCGATGTCCGCGAGGCCGCCGTCCACAATGATTTCACTTCCGCCTGGTTGTTGCTCGGGCCCCACCAGCGTCGCGCCGAGGCGAAAGTGCGAATCCGGGTTGTGGATGTTTCGTCCGGCGAGTATTTGTTCAACGGCTACCATCGAGACAATAAGACCACAAACCGGGTCGGGGAAGGGTCTATATTCGGAATCTGGCTGATCGGAACCACGGGACTATTCAATCAGGCTCTCGACACGACCATTCAGCGCGGCTTCGAACCGGTCGTCTCCCCGTATCCCCAGATCAGGGCCATTAACGACCAGTTCGGGGAAGACGATCTTGTGTCCCGCGTCGACTCCTCGAATTCCGCAACTCCCTCTCCGCTTGCGGGGAGGGCCGGGGAGGGGTCGAATTCCGCGCGGCCCGCTGCCAGACCAGTGAACTCAAGTTCGCCATCCACGGCCCCCATCGCCCAGTCCATCGATCCGTCAAGCGGGGAATAATCACAGCGCGGCATAGCCGCAACCAAACTGGGTACAAGAAGCGATTCCTCAACAATGTCCGGCCGCAGCCGGCGCAAGGTGGCGCAGAATGCGATCGCGTCGTTGCGCGCGTGGCGGC
>JBKQWH010000418.1:0-8600 GCA_052139635.1 Capsulimonadaceae bacterium | reverse complement strand
GATTCAACGTCGACCCACGAATGAATTCGTGGGCTGCCAGGAAGTTGTCCTTCGGACAACCCGCGATTTTCGTACATACGCGGGTGGATCGAAGATTCATGATGACTGTCATAGAAAAACCAGTTGTGCTTCGCGTGGTCGACCGTGAGGTGCGTGACGGGGACCTTCCTCCGGCCTAAGCGCTCGGTGGGGCAGCCAAGGCTGCCGCAAGGAGAATTGCCGCCTGGCTTCGGGAAATCGGACCGTCCGGCCAGGTCACGGTGTTGGGCGCGATCCGCTCGGAGAGCGCATTCCGGTCAGAGGGTGTTAGCGTCTCGTTCGGGCCGAACTCGAGCCCTGTCGTGCCCGTGAAGATCCCCTGCACACCCAGGATTTGCGTTGCTGCAAACGCCGGATCGCCGTCGGCGACGTCAGACCACCAGAAAATCGGCACTCCATTTGCGAGCAATCCGTTCTGGAACGACGTGACAAGAGACGGGGTCCCCGCCACGGCCGCCGGGGTGACGTTGTTCTGGAGACAGAAGGCAGCAAGCGAACCGGCCGCTTCACCGACATTCCACTCGATCGGGTGCAGTCGATACGCCCCGTTCGTCAAGTGAGTCACGCCCAGGTTCTTGCAGGCGGGAAGGACGTTTGCGACTCGAACCGGGACGAGGGCGCCAAGCGGAATCTGGAAAGGCTTTGTGGCAAGGTCCAACTCCACCTGACCCAGATTATTTGCGTGGATGTCCATCGGGTAGGAACCGATTCCGCACGAATCCGGGAAAAGCCGTGCGCGCGGCCCCGTTTGAAGGTCATGGTTGTTTGCGTCTTCGACGGCGATGTCCTGCTCCTTGACAGTGGTCAACGCCTGAATGCGCCGCCCTTCGCGGATGTAGGGATCCGGCGAGATGGCGTCGGGAGTGTCCCAGAACTCCGTAACCGGCCGGAGATTCGGATATCCCGTCCCGGATCCGTCCCCGGGATCCCGCGGGCATTCCGTCTGCAGCCAGTAAAGGTAGCAGAGCGACACCTCCCGCGCGGCGGCCAGTGCCGCCGCGTCGCTGTCCGGGTCGCCCGATGGGATGACCGCGCTGAGGTAATCGTTGCTGCCGACATTGATGTTCGCGACGTCGCCCGATGTCGGGCCGGCCGTGAAGAGCGCTGCTTCCACGACACGGCGGTAGGTCCAAAAGATGAGCCCCTGCCCCTGTTTCGGCGGAAGCGGCCTGGCGACAAACAGGCCGCTGATGTTTCCATCTACTAACGTAAAGTTCTGCGCGGCCTTGACCGCCGCATAGTTCGCCGGCTGCGGGATGGTGAAGTTCGCATCGCTCGGGCCGCGCTCGAGGGCAATCGGAAATGTGAACGGCTGTATCCACGTTCGTTCCGGTTCGCCGGGCGCCGCATCCGGCTCGCCTGTCTGCGCCTGGCTCTCTGCGCCCACGAAATGCTCGACATTGGCCAACGGCAGCAGGTCGCCAAGGTCGGTTGCGTCGAGAACGTAGGCTGCGGCAAAGGTAGTGCTTGCACCGTCGGGAGTCGTGATGGTGACCCCGGTGACTGTAGCCGCGTCGTCGGACAGCGAGACGTTCCCGATGGTTGCGCCGAGGATTGGAACGACGCCGACTTCGCTCAGAATGTCTAACAGCGTCGCTTTCGCGACCTTCGCCTCCACGGAGTAGCCGTAGCTGACCCAGCTTTCGCCCAGATCCAGGTGCCCGCGGTCTTGCACGCTGGCATTGCCCGCGGCCGAGAGTTGGAATTTCGTCTCATAATACTGCCGGGTGCGTCGACGAAAATCGCGGTACGATCTTGTGGACCCGGTCGTCTCGACATACTGATTCTCGTCCGGCGTGCAGACGCCCTGGCTGGTCATCTGTCCACCGATCCAGTTCGATGTGGAGACCAGCGCCACCGTTCGTCCTGCTCGTGCCGCGGCCAGCGCCGCCGCCACTCCGCCAAGGCTTCCGCCGACTACGAGGACATCGACATTTATGTTTGCCATGATACTCTGTTCCTTTCCGAATGGTGTCCGGGATGAGGGCACAATCGCTGTTAGCGCAGCCTATATTGTGTCAATCGATCGCTCACATGTCAATATCGAAAAATAATACATTTTCGCATGATAGGACGCACGGTTCCCGGGCTTGTTACAATTCAGGACAAGTGGGGAGTCCAGGGATCGAGTCGAGTGAGTCCGGGTTAGTGCTCGCCGGGAGGTGGCGGGTACATGGTGGAGTATTCGTGCGGCTCCGTCCCCTTCACGAATGTCTTCTCCACCTTCTCCGGCGTCCACTTGGTGGCGAGAAGGCCGTCGTCGGGGTTGATGAGGACTGTGACCGTGTCGACATGGCGCGGGGCGCCTGGCGCGGGGCGCCGGTGGGTCGGTGGGGCGGCCGGAGCAGCGGTCGCGGCGGTCGCGGCGCCTCCCGCGGACGAGTTTCCACCGCCGGCGTTGGCGCCACCGGAGTTGCCGGACCAGGCGCTGTTCGCCGGAGGGGAGATTCCGCCCTGCCCGATCGATGTGGCCTGATAGTCCGGGTCCGAATCGCCGCCGGCCGCGTTGCCGGAACCCTGTCCGGAGTCGCCCGAACTTGATCCGGACTGCGTATCGCCGTTGTTCGAGGGCGTCGACTGCGATCCGCTGCCCTTGCCGCCGTTCTGGTACTGCGGCGCCAGTTGCGTCGGCTCCGTGCCCTCGGCGAAGGTAACCGGCTGCGAGTTCGGTGCTCCGGGGGGCGCGGCAAGGCCGGTCGCGTTATCGATATTCACCGTGACAGTGCCGTCGCCGTTGTGCGTGATGTAGCTCGGCTGGGCGGGCTGGGCCGGCGCCTTCTCCGTGACCGGCCTGGCGGCATGCGTCACCGGCGGGGAAACCTCGGAATTGTTGTCGTCGGAATCGTCATCCTGGCCGGACGTCGATCCGCTGGTCACCGTGGTCTTCGGTTTGGCCTTGGCCTCCTCGGCGGCCAGGATCGCCTCTGCTTTCAGCATGAATTTCGACCACATCGGGACGCAGAATGTCGCCCCCCAGGTGGTACCGGTCATCGAATCCCCGTACAGATCCCGCCCGGTCTTCGGGTCGTGGATCGGATGGCCGCCCCAAACACCGCAGACCAGGTCCGGTGTGTACCCGACAAACCAGACATCCTTGTGCTCCTGGGTCGTGCCCGTCTTACCGCGCGCATTCGGGACAATATTGGCTCCGGCGCCTGTGCCCTCATGGACAACCGCCTGCAGCATATCGTCGATCTGCTGGTCCGAATCGCCCCCGATCACATGCTCGGTAATGGTGGGCTGCACTTTGCTGACCGGGGTGCCGTCGACACCGTCGATCTCCGTGTACGCCATCGGATCGGCGTGGTTGCCCCCGTTGTCGAAAGTCGAGTAGGCGCTGGTGATCTCAAGCGGCGTAACCGCGCTTGAGCCCAGGGCGAGCGAGAGGACCGGATCGAGCGGCGAATCGATGCCCATCAGGCGCGCGTATTGAATGACCGTATGCGGCTTGATCAGGTTCATTGTCCGGACGGCCGGCACGTTGATTGATTGGGCGAGGGCCTCGCGCAACGTCACGCGGCGGTAAGAGTAGAAGGTGTCGTCCTTGGGCGTCCACGACTTGCCGTCGTCCATATGGAACGTGATGGGGACGTCGGGCACGGTCGTGTACTCGGTCACCAGCCCCGAATCGATTGCCGACGAGTACAGGATAGCCTTGAAGAGCGAGCCGGGCTGGCGACGGGCCTGGGTGACAATGTTGAACTGGCTCTTGGTGTAGTCCGCCCCGCCGACCATGGCCTTGATGGCGCCGGTCTTGGGATCGAGGGCTACCAGGCATGCGTCGGTGGGACCTCCCGCCGGCGCCGCAGCCAGTTGTTCGCGGACGGCATCCTCCGCAGCCCTCTGGAGGTCCATGTTCAGGGTCGTGTAAACGCGCAGGTTTCCGGCTCGCAGATTCGCCGATCCGAAGTCGGACTTGAGCTGTTGGAAGACGTACTCCACGAAGTACGGGGCATGGTAGATCTGGCTGCCGAGTTTTGGCTCATGGCGCGAGGCCAGCTTGATTGTTTCGCCTTTGGCCTGCTCGCATTGCTCCGGAGAAATGTAGTGTTCCTCGAGCATCCAGTCGAGGACCAGGTTCCGCTGTCGCTCCGCTGCGTCGATGTCGCGGTAGGGATTGTAATACGAAGGGCGGTTCGGCAGACCGGCGAGGAGAGCACACTGAGCCAGATCGAGATCCCAGACGTCCTTCCCGAAGTACGTCTTGGCCGCGGCCTGGACGCCGTAGGCGCCGCTGCCGTAGTTGATCTCATTCAGGTACATCTCGAGGATTTCCTGCTTGCTCTTGTCATGCTCGATCTGGTTGGCGACCAGCCATTCCTTGATCTTGCGCTGAATCGACTTCTCCCGCGTCAGGCCGTCGACACCCAGGTTGCGCGCGAGCTGCTGCGTGATGGTGCTGGCGCCTTCGCCGTGCATATCCCCATGCCGGAAATTGGAGACAATCGCCCGACCGATCCCCGTAAAGTCGATACCGTGGTGCTGGTAGAACCGGCGGTCCTCGAAGGCGACCGTGGCATGCTGCAGGTCAACCGGGATCTGGTCGATGCTGACCTGTTGCCGATTCTCGACGAAGTACTTCGCCAGAGGAACGCCGTCGGACGAGTAGATCATCGTTACCCCGGGCGGGTTAAACGACAGATCCACCGTCTTGGGAAGCTGCCGAATCATGAGGAAGACATAGGTGAGGCCGGCGATGATCAGGATGAGGCCAAACAGGATAACGAGCTGAATGAATGAGCCGATCGTATCCCAGACGGTTCGCCGGCGCTGCGGACTGCGGCGGCGTTCGGGCGGTGGCGGAACCGGGCGGCTGGTCCCGGTCGGGGCCGGATTTCTGGGTAATCGTGTGGATGCCATTGAGTTAATTCTTTGATTATAGTTCCGCACGGGTACTTTGTCAAGCAAAGTACGTCCAATCCTCCTGCCGACCGCCGCCGTTCCTCACCGAACGGCCGTTACTCTTCTGGTATAATACCCGACGTAACCTGAGACTGCGTGTTGATGATCTTGACCGCTTGAACGCGGGATGTTTCAAATCGGACGCGAATGTCCTGGAGGGCGCTTCGCGCTTTTCATAATACGCCCCACCGACCAGTGGGCGCAGCGAGAACTCTATGCCCAATTCTGCTGCTCCAGTGAAGGAGACTGCATCCTCCTCCTGTCCTCTCACGGGAGAAGGTCATGTTGCGGTCCCCCCCATTCATATACCCAGGCTCTCCGTACTTATGCCGGTCTACAATGAGGAGGATACGGTTGCCCTGATCGTCCGCGACGTGCTTGCGGTTCCCCTCGACCTCGAGCTGATCGTTGTCGACGACGGCTCGACGGACCGGACACGGGCTGCGCTGCGCGCGCTCGAGGAGGAGAGCCACCATCGCCTGAAGGTGATCTATGCGCCGTACAATGTCGGCAAGGGCGCGGCTATCCGGGTCGGGTTGTCCCATTCTACCGGCAGCGTGGTGGTGATCCAGGACGCGGACCGCGAATACGATCCGATGGACTTTATTCCCATGCTTGCGCGAATCGACGAGGGCGCCGCCGTTGTATATGGCACGCGGCTGTCGGCAGAGGCGTCGCGGCTCAACAATGAGGGACGCCACGACAAGTTTTACTATGCCCGCCGGGTGCTGCCATTCTTGACCAATCTGTTGTTTCGAACGAAACTGACCGACGAGGCGACCTGCTACAAGATGTTTCGGCGCGACGTCCTGATCTCTATTCCGCTTCGCTGCGAGCGCTTTGACTTCTGTCCGGAAGTTACCGCCAAAATCGCGCGTCGCGGCTATCACATTTACGAGGTTCCGATCCGATATCGGCCGCGTTCCGCCGCCGAAGGCAAGAAGATCGGCTGGAACGACGCCTTCGAGGCCGTCGCAGCCCTGATCCGGTTCCGCTTCCGCGATTAACCGGACGTTATCTACGCCGAGAGGGGAAACAGCGTGTCCTCAGCCGAAGTGCAGGCAGATAACAAAACGGAGCAGACGCAAGCATGCGCTCCCGCCCTGACCGTGCGCGCAGCGGCCATAGGCGCCGTCGCATCGGGCGCTCTCGCCATCGGTGCGGTGGCAGTTGGTGCGCTGGTAGTCGGCGCCGCCGCCATCGGCGCCATCGCCGTCGGCCGCCTGTTTATTGGACGGTCTCGCATCCGGTCCCTGGTCGTCGACGACCTGACTGTCCGCCACCTCCACGTCGAGCAGATGGACGTGTGTGCCCGAGCATCGACGTCGGACAATACGCCGACGGCGGAGTAAGCGGAGGTGCCGGCATGGGATATCGATTGACGTTGGCGCACGGCGGGGTCAACACTACCGTGTCCCAGAAGGTCGAGATCCTGGGTTGGCCGGTGGATCTTTCCCGTCCAGAGCACAAATAGCGATGCACCTTTTAGTACGAACTCGTGCGCATGTGCCGACTTGCTGAGCCTGTATAGGATCCGTTCAATGCCGAAACGGGTGAGAGTCGATTGGAACTCCTCGTTTTGCAATCTGGAGACCGTTAGAAGACGCGCCCGCACAGAAGCTGATCGGTTTGCAACTTTAGTTCTTGTCAACTGAGAGACTCCAGATATGGCCGAATGACGGTTGAAGCTCGGAGGCGCTCGGCGTAACTCCAAATTTCGTCGACGGTCGCTTTCTTGTCTCGTTTGGCTTCTCGGAGGGCCTCCAGTGCGACGTCCAGGCCGATCTTGTTGCGATAGCGAAAGCAGTCTACCACAGTCTTGGCGGCGGAGTACACGCGAATAGTGCCGAGATCCGTGCGATGCTCCTCGACTCCTTCGGTGAGGTTGAGTCCGGAAAAGCTCGCGAATCGGATGGGTGGGTAGTCGACGTTCGGCCGCCGTGTCTTGAAGTGGATTGCCATCCATACCTCAAACGGGTTCTGCGTGCCGATGCCATGAAATCGAAGCGCGGAAAGAAGGCAAATAACACCCCGGGGTATCCGCTGACAGGCCTCGGCGAGGGCAGCCGTTTCCACCGAAGCCGTCTCGCTCAGGATGTACATCCCGCGCCCTGACCGTACGAGTATCCCTCGTTCGTAGAGACGATGAAGATAGACTCGCGGGATTCCCAACCGGGTAAGGTCCGATGGACGAACGAAACCATTTGTCCGGGCGATTGCCACGATCCGGTCATTATTCGGTGTCTGTTCCTGGTTGTGTAGCATAATGGCCATTGGCGGAACTGGATCTATTCTGGGGTGAAAGTGATAAAACAGCGGTTAAATGTTGTTATTCTGTCGAAATATCAATAGATATAGTCCTGATTTAGAACTATCCCGAAGAATAAACTACGTAGGTAGATACGTCTAACTACCAATATTATGCTACACTTCTGGCCCCTTGTCAAGGGCTGGGCTCCGTTCCGGTGTCGGAGCAGACGCAAGCAAGCGCTCCCGCCCTGACCGTGCGCGCAGCGGCCATAGGCGCCGTCGCATCGGGCGCTCTCGCCATCGGTACGGTGGCAGTTGGTGCGCTGGTAGTCGGCGCCGCCGCCATCGGCGCGATCGCCGTCGGCCGCCTGTTTATTGGACGGTCTCGAATCCGGTCCCTGGTCGTCGACGACCTGACTGTCCGCCACCTCCACGTCGAGCAGATGGACGTGTGTGCCCGAGCATCGACGTCGGACAATACGTCGCCGGCGGAGTAAGCGGAGGTTATTTCAGATGGTGTGCTCGATAGTATGGGAGGAAATGGATTACGATCTCAGAGCCTTCGGCGGTGAGATTGGCCCGATGTACGATCGCTGGCTCCCCCTCCCCCCGGGACTCCGCGGGTCGTGCCGGCACCGCTTCGACCGGACCGATCATGGGCGGCGGGGCGCTGGTGAGAAGCCAGTCACCGCCAATACTATACACGGCTGGGTGGTGAAACGTGATGCCGATGGGCAGCCCACCCTGATCCGCCGCGCATTCCCCGTCGAGTGCGGTCAGGCCGGCCGCCGTTCCCGTGCCTCGCAGGAGGACCACATCGTCCGGCTGAGCACCGATCACGGCGACGCGAACGGTCTGGGTCACTGTCTTCCAGCCCTCGAACTTCGACACGACAATGAGACGGGTCGACGCGTCTCGAAGGCTCATCTCGACACCTTCGCGAATCAGGCGAACCACTCCCTGGAAGATGGCGTCCGGGCCGTATTCCAGCTTGAACCGGTCCTTCTTATTGTCGATCACAACTCGGGCCGGGCCGTTCGGTAATGCGTCGGGGTCCTGTTCAAATTGCGGTTGCATCTCGGCCCCCTCCGCGAACGACACGCCGGTGAGCGTTCCCGGCCCGATGCCCCGGGCTTAATCCTTGCCGCGCTTGGCTAGCCGATGGTCCAGCATGAGTACGGCCGCCGTATGCGCGTCAATCCGCTTCATGGACTCGATCAGGTCGGAGGCACTCTTTTCCTCCTCGACCTGCTCGGTGATGAACCAGTGCAGAAGGACCTGTGCCGCGTAATCCTGTTCGGCGACGCACAACGCATAAAGGTCATGGATCGACTTGGTGACCTTCTGCTCATGCTCGTAAACCGCGACAAAGGCGTCCATTGGGCCGCTCCAATCGATTTGTGGGGAGG
>JBKQWH010000417.1:0-2912 GCA_052139635.1 Capsulimonadaceae bacterium | reverse complement strand
CAGGCCGGAGATCCAGAAGCCGGTAACGCCGTGGAGATCGCGCCAAAACATGCGAGAGCCAGCGCCAAGGCGCGGATAGACAATTCCGCCCAGCGTCTTTGCCTTCCGCGGCCACCACAGGTAAAGGCCGGTGATGATCATGATGATCGCCCACGACGCCGCCAGTTCCACGACTGCGGAACCGCGATTACCCATGAGAAGCTCACCGTGTAAGCGGAAGAGGACTTTCATGAATCGAGCGTTCTCATCGACCGTCTTGAGAACTTGCAGGCTTTCCGGATGCACATACACACGGGTCGCCTGTCCATCCTTACTCACGATCACCCGGGCGGCACTACCGACATCCTCCGGCACCTCGTAGGCGTTCAATGTCGAACCGGGAATGGCCGCGAGGGCGGCGCGAATCTGGTCGGCAGCGCTCGCGGGACGATCCTTGATCGCAAGATTGTCGTAATGGCGGTCGATCCACGATTCGATCTGCGGTTTGAAAAGGTAGATCGACCCGCTGCTTGCGAGAACGATGATGAACGGGATGCAGAACAGGCCCGCGTAAAAATGCCATCGCCAGACAGCCCGATAGTCGGGCCAGGGTTTGCGACCACTCGGTTGCTCCGTCTCGATCATGGGAAACCTCCAGAGTCACGTCTATTGTAGGCAGTTACTCGGACACGCGGTCGGGTCCGACCGCGCGCCCGAGAACCAGGGATGAGAAAACCCGGCCCGTCAGAATGCATCCGCCGAGATCACTTCGCCGCCCGCGATCGTCGAGATGGCGCGGAACGTCTGCAGGCTCACGCTGTCCTTCATGAACTGGACGTGCCCGTCGAGCATCAGCATGTTGACACCTCCCGCATGAAAGCTCCGCGGCCCGGTTACGGCGGCGTTGCGCCCGGCGTCGGTGCAGTCCGGATAGGTGCTGTTCGGCGTGTAGAAATGGTTATAAGACGTCATGATGAAACTGCCGCGCGACCATTCGCGGCCTCGGTCTCCCGACCACTGGTCAGGGGTGGCGCAGGGGGGAACCGACGTGCTCGGCGGCAGGAAATCGGACGACGGGAAGGTCAAGAGGATTTCTGACGTATTGAACAGGGCAAATTGCCTCCTCGAGTCCGAGGGCGGGGAACTCCCCGGCGAGGTATTGATGTTGTTGCCCATGATCGTCTCGCTGTAACCCGCGGTGTTGCTGAGCCCGTCGGTGATCGCGGCGAAGCGAATCGCGCTCGTGTTGTAGAACGGCCCATCCGGGAGCGCCGCACCGGCCATGACATTGAAGTTGCCGTTATTGATAGTCCCGGTGCCGGAGTTCGACACATAGTTTGTCCCGCCCCAGTTTGTCGGGTCCACTCTTTGCTGCCCGTCACTCGGGCAGAGGAATGTCTGGATCACCGCCGACTCCACGGTCGTGTTGGCGGGATAAGGCAACTGATTGGTTTCCGACGCGAATGCAAAGTTGATCGCGTTGTACATGTTCGCTGCCTCGATGTAGTTGAGCAGCGAAGCCAGCGACGACCACAGGTACGGATAGCCGTACCGGCCTGACGGCAGGACGTTCCACGCCACCTCGTAATTGTGGACGGCGATGCCGATCTGTTTGAGGTTATTGGTGCACTGAATCCGCCTCGCCGCCTCCCGGGCAGCTTGAACGGCGGGGAGCAATAACGCGATCAGCACGGCGATGATCGCGATGACGACCAGCAATTCGATCAAGGTAAAGGCTCGGCGATTCACGAGAAGCACTCCTTAAAATGTGTGCAACAGTCGGTAGTTATCGGCGGACGTATTTGCACCACCGCACCGGTCGCCCAGACCGCTCCACGAGTTCGACGAGCGTGAAGCCAGGGCGGCAAGATATCGGAAATCCCCAGGGCCGGACCTTGAGGACGTGGAACGACGTAATGCCAACGACCCGAGGGCCGCGGAAGGTGGCGGAACCGCCATTCATGGACGGACGTTACCTGGCCCCCGGACACACGGACAACGTGCGGACGGGGTTTAGATGCGTCGATGGCGATGGCCTGGAATCAGGCGACGACCAGACCCTCTGGCGGCTCATCGATGCGAGAGGCTCGCCGAGCCGGAAGGATGCACCGAGAGGAGGAAGGGAAGAGCCGCCCAGGCGTACGGGCCGTACGCGCCCAATCATCGAGAGCGTCGCGACCTTACCGAGGCGACCGACCGACGGAGAACTCGGAAGCCCTGAATCCCCGCAGGGGGCGGAGTTCAAACAGGGCCCCGTGTCCGCTTCGCTTCCCTGCGGAATTGGCTCGGGAGCGGACGGCCGAGCCGTCGTCTCGGTGGGACCGCAGCAGCAAGACGACCCGCGACATTTCGAACCGCACTTGCAGTGATGAGAATGTGCCTCAGGATCAAAGCCGTCGCTGCGCGATACCGATGAGGCGGATACAGAGCCACCGGGAAGCAAAACGTAGAGGAACACCGCCGCGAGCAAGAGCCCCGGTGGATATTCAAGACGGGTCTTTTTCCGTGAGTCCGGTCTCACGCCGGGAGGCTTTCGTTGCAGCAGGGAGAAAATCTCAAGACACTATATTCGAGAACGACACGGCCGGTGTCAAGACAGAGGGGGTTATCAGCAGGGCTACGTTATTATGCTTCCCGGGGTTTTTTGCCCAACGCCCCGGAAACTCTTTCAGGGTAAAGATCGGTTAATACTTTATGGGTGACTCGACGAAAAACAAGTCTTTCCGGTAACCGCCACGGCTGAGTTCTTGTCGCTGCAGAATGGGAACGGCCGGTGCCTGATGCCAGCGCCATTCCCCAAACGGCTCCTTTTAATCCGGTAGCCGCCGCAAAGCAAAAGGAAGCACTGGAACTCCTCCGCGAACATCTGTTTTCGCCGCGCGCCTTCCAGTTCTCGCCCCGGTTACTGAACAAGTTGGCCGGCACGCGGTTCA
>JBKQWH010000416.1:0-11497 GCA_052139635.1 Capsulimonadaceae bacterium | reverse complement strand
GCTCTCGCCCCCACTCGACGTGCCACGGAAGACGCTGTAGGAGGTGGCCGACGATGACTCCGTCCAGATGAGGGTGATCTGCCCGATTCCGCCGGTGGCGGCCGGCGCGGTCATGGCACGCGCCTCGGTCGACTCAGGCGACGTCCCGCCGCCATTGACGGCGGCGACTTTATAATAGAATATCGCGCCGCTTGCCAGGCCGGTGTTCGTGTACGACGTTGCCGGCGGCGGGCCGACGGTTGCGAACGCGCTCTCGCCGCCGCTTGCCGTTCCCCTGTACACGACGTACGCCGTTGCACCGGTGGACCCGGTCCAGGACAGCGCAACCTGGGCGATGCCGGGCGTAGCGGTCAGCCCGGTGGGCGCCGAGAGCGCTAGAGCCGGCGAGGCAGTGAGGAGGCGAAGAGCGATAATAGCGATGACCTGTGCGAAGACTGTAAGGGCACTGGTGCGGCAAACGGCGGTGTTCATGACTGGCCTGACTACGCGTGCGAGAGGGCGCCAATGGAAACGATAGTTTCGCAGGCGACATTCGGTAGTAGCACACGGTGACGCGTCGCTCATGCGACACGATGCCCTTCTCGATGGCGAGATGAGACAATGATTTAGTAATCGGAGAACGACGAATAGGTGTCGAGCGGCTATCGACGGAGGGCGTCGTCCTTGGACGTTTATAGAATAGCATACAAATATCCTGGCTGTCAAGCGCAATTCGAGATTCTGGTTAAAGATGTTCTCTCAGGATATCATATCGATTTCGCGTAATCATCGTCACAACAGACCGGCACGAAGGCATGTGAGATTCCAGGTATCGCTTCGCGATGATTTTGGTTACGGCCACGTCGGCTCAGAGCTCGGATGCGGGATGCACGAACAAAGAGGACACGGGCCCTCTCCCACAATAGGACATGCGGCGGCGGGTGGGTATAATGATCGGGACTGCAGCCGCAGCGACCGCCGTCCCCTTCCGCTCACGCACCTGGCGAGGACCCTGGAATGACGGGAGAACCACCCTTGTGATTGTTTATGGAACGTACCACTGGGGACGTCGTAAGACGGCCTATCGAAATGACGCGTGTCTGGGCTGCCGGACGTATGTCGTGTCCGAGCAGTATCGTATGTTCGACGTGGGGCATCTGTTCTGGATTCCCTTGCTGCCGCTCGGCTTTCGCAAGCGATGGTACTGCTCGAGATGCGGGAAGGACCCGCATGCCCGGCTCGACACAGGGCGCTGGACGTACGTTCTCGGCGGAATCGTGACATCCCTGACGGCCGTCATGTTCTGGGTGATGCCGGCCGTCCCGCCGGACACGAGCACGACATGGGCCTGCCGGATAGGGATGCCCGCCCTTGCGGCGTTCCTGATCTTTCGCGCGGCCGCCTACAAGCAGCCAATCGCCCTGCAGCAAGCGCTCGAAAGTGTGCCGCCCTACTCCGACGATCTTTGCATATACTGCCGCCAGGAATTGCAGGGCGGGCAGACGAAGTTTTGCCGCGGTTGCAATATCGAGCGCATGCCCTAGTAGGCGCCCCACCCTTCGATTTCGCGTCGTCCGGGGTAAACTTAACGCGTAGACAATGCCAACCACGAACATTCACGCCTGGATCGATGAGTTCGCCGCCGAGGCCTACGCGGCGCAGGACACAGAGCGCCACAACCTGGTGCACATGGCTGTTGGCGGCTTGCAGATGATCCGCAGCAACCCGGACGGCGCGCTGGAGGAACTCGAACTGGCCCGGCAGGCGGCCGTTCGGCTCGGGGAAGGCCGCTGGGTTCTCTTTTGCGACCACTGGCGCATGCAGATCCTGCTCTTTCGAAAGCGCGACCTGACCGGGATTCTGCCGCTGGCCCGCCAGTCGGTGCTGGAGGCGTCGAAGCCGAAATACGACAACTTCCCACAGCGGACCTGCCTGCGCGAAGACCTCATTTCCTTTTACCTGAGCACCGACCCCGCCGGCTACCAGGAGGACGTTCGCTCCGCGCTCGAGGATATGGAGTACGAGGTGAACCCGGACTCGCCGTGCTTCCAGTGCCTGCGCGAGATGCAAACCGACTTCCTGATGGCGTCGGGCCGTTTCGCCGAGGCCGAGGAATCCGCCCTGCAGGCACTGCGGGTGGCCGCAACAGCGTCGGATTATCACCACGCCGTGATCGCGTACCGTCACCTGTGCGAAGTTGCGTCGCAAGCCGGCGATTACGAGCGGCTCCTGCACTGGTCGGACGCGGGGCTGTTGTTCGAGGACCGCGGCGCCGATGAACAGTACATTGTCGAGTTGCGCCTCTGGAAGGGAGTGAGCCTGCAGAACCTCGGCGATCCCGCGTCGGCGGCCGTGGTTATCCGCGAGGCTCGCCGCGCCATGCGGCGCCAGTCGGCGATGCCGCTCCCCGGATGCTTCGACGCGTTGACCGCGTATTACACGGCTGCCAACTCCCCTCGCCGCGCGCTCCTCGTGCGCGCGGGTCAAGCGCGCAGCTTGGAAGGCAAGGGACAGCCCGCGCTGGAATGCCGCGTTCGCCTCGACGTGCTTCGCCTGCTGGTCGAGTTGGGTCGCCCGATCGAAAGCGAGCTGGCGGCGCTCCACGTCGCAGCGATGTACCTGGCCGATCCGCAGCCGGTGCTCGATGAAGCGGAGTCGATAGTAGGAAATCGTTCATAGGACTATATCCTAACCCGGCGTAGCCGGAACCAAAAGAATTGGCGACCTCGCCGCGGCTGAGCGGCCTTTGGCCAACCGTCCGTCCCGGACGAAAGAACCAGATGACTCGTAAGCTATTTGCGCACGAGTCAACCCGTCGGATACTACGTCATATCGAAGAGTTCGCTTCGATTTGATGGCCGCGGGCCGCAACCCACGGACGATTCGGGCGATCGGCGGACGAGGCGCCGGGCACGGCGGTTTCATTACTTGTGGCAGGTGGCTGCGCTCCGTGCCCTCTGTCTCTTCCCTACGATTCCTGTCGGCGGTGTGCACCAGTATAGCAAAAACTTTTACTATCCCTGCCCGTTAGGGCCTAATTCCGGGACAATTGACGGCGCAGGACGTCGCCGTTAATCGGGCAGATCTCGGGGGCACGCTCGCCGGGGCGATGGAAATGAAGGGGGCGCAGGCACTGGTGGGAGTCGATTTCGCGGCGCAGGATCTCGATCTCGCGGCGCAAGCGCGCGTCGGCCGACGGGATCTCGAGGAGTCGCTGCTTCTCCGCCACCGGGATATGGAGCGCAGCGGCGACCGCGTATGAAAGCGCGGACGCATCGGTGGGAACCTGCAGGCAACTGACATGGCGATTGGCCAGGGAGTACAGGACTCTCAGATAGGTCTTGAAGAGTTCGGTGGCGTCCGCATGGGTCACCGAAAGCGAGACCGGTTCCGATTCGACATCCAGGAGCGGCTCGACGCAGGCCGTCATATAGCTGCGGCGCTCGAATGTTTCGCGGATGCGAATTCGGGTCTCCCCGGTGGCGACGATGTTGCGGCGGCCGTTCGAAAGGATTTCCGAATGAGTGACACGTGCGGTCGTTCCCACGGAAAAGGACCGCGCGCCGCAGCCGACCCCGTCGGTCGAGCCGGCGCACCTGCCCGGGGCAGTTTCAGCGCCGGCTCGGATAAGTACAACGCCAAAGGACGTGTCGGCGGCCAGACAGTGCTCGATCATCTCCACATAGCGCGGCTCGAAGATGTGCAGCGGGAGCGGCATCGCCGGAAAGAGCACGGTGTGCAGCGGGAAAAGCGGAAGATTGTCGTAATTGATCATGCTGTGGCCGGCCTACTCGGCAAGGGGCGTAATGTAGCCCAGGTCTTCCGCGAGTTGTAGAAAATCCTCGGGAGTTTGCGGAATCTCATACTCGCTTGCGGTCGCGTTGTTGTATCGACGGACCACTTCCTGTCCAAAGCCGAGCGGCGACATGATCTTCAGGAAGAGGCCCTTCCAGCCGAGTTCCCGCTCGACCCGAGCCTTTGCCTGCGCCAGGATATCTTCCGGGTCGGTTCCCTCGACGACCTCATCGATCCGATGGTCCATCACTTGCATTGCCACATGCACTTTCATGCGCCGATTATACCCTCTTCCCAGCGGACGACACACGCCAGCGGGGCGGCTTTCAGGCGGCGGAGCGGCCCGCGGCAGTCAGACAGGCCCAGCCGGCGAGGAAGCAGACCCCGCCGAGCGGGGTCACCGCACCCAAGACAGTGACACCACTGAGCGCAAGTGCGTAAAGACTGCCCGAGAAGCAAACGATCCCGATAGTGAACAGCCACCCCGCGGCGCGCAACGCCTTCGAGCAGGCGATTGAAGACCCGCCGAGGACACCAACAGCCAGCAGCGCCAGGGCGTGCGCGAGGTGGTACTGTACGGCCGTCTCCCAGATTGCCTTGTTCGGCGGCGACAGGACGTTCTTCAGGGCATGTGCCCCGAACGCGCCGAGCGCGACGGCGAGGAATCCGTTGACTCCGGCGATAACAATAAACATGCGCCAGGGCGAGCGACTGCCCCCCGGCGCGTCTGGGATCTCGGCGGGTTCGACGGCGCCGTTCGCGCCTGGGGATTTCATAAGGCATCCTTCCGGATAGCAGCCGGGCATGCGGCACATCTCCCCGGGGACAAACCGGGCTGACGTGGTTCCTGGCGAATGCCAAGCCGGCGTGAGGCGGCTCCGCCGCAAAGAACTTCGTCCCGCGGAGATCATCCCGCAATGACTTCCCGCAAGTAGGCAACCAGCGGGGAGGCAACAGCGAAGAGACCGGCGATGCGGTTCGGAAGCGCGTCGTCGGTCAGGGACAAGGCGAGATCGCGGCGATCGACGGTGAAGCTCTTGTAGCGTAAGAACCGCCCGTACGGATGGTCGGGTGCGAATTCGCGCGGCACTGATTTGAGCTGCTCGCCGCCCAGGTCACCAAAGGCATCCTGAAAGGCCGGCACCTCGGCGATCGAGGCCAGGCGGCTGCCTTCTCGATCGATGGCGTAGCGTATCCTCTGCAGAGTTTGTGTGTCCGGATCGTGCAGTCCGGCGCCTACTACCAGATCGCCTTCCGCGTCGATATGGAAGTAGTAGCCGGGACGCGCAACGCCATGCGGACCCACAGCAAGCGTGGCACTGAATGTCGTCTTATACGGGCTCTTGTCCTTAGAGAACCGGATATCCCGATTGATCTGGAACAGACACTGAGCAGCCGTCAACTCGGACACGGACGCGTCGGTTCGGGCGGTCGTCGTAATCACACGTGTCACCAGACCGGCAAACTGGGACCGGAGGTTATCGTACCGGTCACGGTGCGCATCGAACCAGAGCTTGTTGTTGTTCTTCTTCAACTCCTGCAGGTATGCTACAAGATCTGCGGCATACATCGAGATATTATTCCTTTCTCGACGATGTTACCTCACATCTGCCGCGATTAGCAATGCACTTTAGCAACCAGGATAATTTATATTCATACTATCCGGGTGTGAAGCGTGCGCGGTCCGATAAGAACAGCAGCCGCGTAACCGTATGGTTGTGCGTTAACCAGCGAAGGCCGAATTAATATAACCCCCGGATGTTGTCGACGACTTTATCGCGGTAGAAATTGGCGAGACGTGCGTGGAGCGCGTCGCCGAGAGGCGGGAGGTCGCTTGACGCGGCGTTTGCGACAGCCTGTTCGGGGCGGCTCGCGCCGGGAATGATCACCGTCACCGCCGGATAGTCGAGTATCCAGCGCAGGGCCGTTTGCGCCATCGACTGTCCGCCAGGCATAAGGTCCCGCAGCTCGTCGGCGAGCTCAACTCCCTTGTCGAAGGGCAAGCCGGCGAACGTCTCGCCAACACTGAACGCCTGCCCGTCGCTGTTGTAGCGCCGGTGGTCGTTCTGGGGGAACTCCATGCCATGGGTCATCTTCCCGGACAGCAATCCGCTGGCAAGCGGCAGTCGAATGATCAACGACACCTTTTGCTCCTGAGCTCGAGCGAGGAGCATGTCGAGGGGCTTCTGACGGAAGATGTTGAAGATCACCTGCAGTGACGAGATTCCGTCGTGCTCGAGGCAGATCATGCCTTCCTCGACTGTCTCGACACTCGCTCCGAAGTGCCGGATCTTGCCTTCCGCCTGGAGCGCGCGCAGATGCGCAAACACGTCGCCGCCACGAAGCTGCTCGACCGGAACGCAGTGAAGCTGGGTCAGGTCGATTGTATCGACCTGCAGCCGGCGCAGTGAGGCCTCGGTGTGGGCCCGCATCGTCGCCTCGGTAAAGTTCGCGGGCCAGCCCGGTTCCCAGTAGCGCCCCAGCTTGGTCGCCACGAACACCGGATGGCCGCGCTGCTTCAGAAAGCGTCCAATCAACTCCTCGCTACGCCCGCCGCCGTAGACATCCGCCGTATCGAAGAAGTCGGTACCGGCGTCGACGGCGGCCTGGAGGATGTCAAACGCCCGGTCCTCCGGCAAGTCGCCCCAGTCCCCACCGCCCAACTGCCAGCATCCCAGGCCAACCTCGCCGACCGCGCGGCCCGATGTCGAAAACATCCGCTTATGCATTGAATGAATCTCCCTCGATGACGGCCCGCGTCGACACGGGCCGTTCGTGCATACGATTGCTGTGCGGCAATTATACCTCCCTGTCATTCTTCGCGGCCCTCCCAAATGCGGAAGGGGGAAGGGTCAGGACCAGAACCTGCTTGCGTTACATGTTTTTCGGAACTCGCGGCACCCGGGCGGTGAGGCAGGTGGTGATCTCGTGCGGGGTGGTCCCGATTAGGGCGGCGAGGGCGGCGGCGGTGATCTCTTCGGGGCCGTCGCGGCCGATCAGCGTGGCGATGTCGCCGGCGGATACGTCGGGGATCTCGCTGACATCGACCACGCACTGGTCCATGCAGATGCGCCCGCAGATCGGCGCGCGGCGGCCGTGCAGGAGGACGTGGCCAACACCGCCGCCCAGACGCCGAGGGTAGCCGTCGCCATAGCCGATCATCACTGTCGCGTAACGCCGGCCGCCCGACGGCACAACATACGTGCCGCCATAAGAGATGGTGGCTCCTTCCGGAAGATCACGGCAAAGGCTGACACTGGCGCGCATGGAGAGGACCGGGTGCACGCCGATCCCCGTCCACGCGAACATCCCGTCGGCCGGCTCGATCCCGTAAAGAAGCAGCCCTGGCCGGATCAGGGTGTGGTAGCCGGAGCGGCCGAGGATCAGACTGGCCGGAGAGTTCGACGCGTGTACGGTCAGACCATCTGCGCGGGAGCCGAGTGAGTCGATACATTTCAAGAACCGAGCGTGCTGCCGGTGGGCCGCGGCCTCGTCCTCATCGGCCGACGCGAAATGGGTAAAAACACCGGTCAGGCGCAGGCCGGGGAGAGCATCGAGGTGTGCGAGCACGTCCAGCATTTCCGTTGTCTGAAAGCCCGACCGGCCAATCCCGGTGTCGATATCGACGTGAACGTCCGCCGTCACGTGTGCGTCGACGGCTGCCCTGGACAGAGCTTCCACCATATCGAGGCTGCTGACGATCGGGATAATCTCGCGCTGCACGATCACCGGCGCGTCGGTCGGAAGCACCGGGCTCAGGAGGTACACTTCGGCGCCGCCGCGCCCCAGGAGCCGCCGCAGGAGAACGGCTTCCTCGATCGTAGCGGCGCCGAAGTGGTGAATTCCGTGCACGAAGGCATGGGGCGCCACGATGTCGATTCCGTGCCCATAAGCGTCCGCTTTGGCGATCGCCATGACACCTGCCGGTTTGGACAGCGCTTTCAGGACGGCAATATTATGGGCCAGTGCCGCGAGATCGATCTCGGCCCAGGCCCTCAGGGGACGGTCGGAGGTCATCAGTTGTCCCTCTCGGACGGGCTATGATCAAAAAGTAAGCCCGCCTGATCTGTGAATAGGCGGGCTCGATGATTCAATTTGTGACGTACGGGCTGGTTGTCGTGCGCTCGGCGTGCTGGTGAAACGGACGCGGGATTAACTGGTCAAGGGCACGCATGTATCGCTCACGGCGCCCGTAGACCACGATCATATTCGTGAGCTTTCGGCCCGGTTTCGCCAGGGTCGCGCCATTAAAGTAGAAGCCGGTGCTTGTGCCGGCATCGAGGTTCATGGCCTCGGCACAGCCGAGCGACTTCATGACCTTGGCCAGACGCCCGAGGTAGATAGCCTCGCGTGTCATGGCGAATACCAGCTTGTTCCCCGGAGTGATGCCGACGCCGATTCGAGAGTTCGGCGAAAGCATGTGCCGATCCTTGAAGCGTTCCGCGTGCGGATCGAGGACTATTCTGCCGTTTTGAAGCAGGCGCGGTCCGCAGGCACAGACAAAGTCGTAGGCGCTCCAGTTGTGATGGCGTCCCCACTGGCAGGTCACCATATCCGCGCGGTTGCCGGGCGTAACGCACAGGGCGGTGCCCATGCCGCCGAAGTGGACCAGACTCCCATCAATGACTATGTCGCCGATCGGCTTCAAATTATCGAGGGAGAAGAAGGTGCCGGTAACCGCCACGTTCGGGTTCGCGCGATCAATCATCTGTCGAAACGGTTCGGAAGTACCGTCGCCATTCTGGGACATCACGGCCGAGACCTTAACGTTGTGATCGTTCAGGTCGACGGTGATGACTTTCACCGGAACGTTCACGGACTCGGTCTCCCAGTACTGGATCGCGCGCCCGCCGGTGTCGTCTCCGTGAAGCGCCGCGTAATGGGCCTGCCGGGCGGCCAGACGGGCGTTGTGCTCGGCCAGCAGTTTCGCGGCATGGGCGCCATGCTGCAGCGCTCGCTCGGCAATCTGTTGCGCGCGAGCCCGCAAGTGGGCTTCATTTGCGGCCTCGATACGGGCCAGGCGGGCCAGATGAGCCCGATAAAGCGCCTCGTGCGCCGCGCGCTGCCTCGCGAGTCGACGCCTTGCCTCTCTCGAGGCCGGATGCCCGCGACGGTCGGATTCGCCCGCGGTCAACCGCGCTTCATGCAAACGCCGTGATCGAAGACGGCCCTCATGCCGCTTGAGCGCCATCCGCGCGGACTGCGGCATGGCCCGCACTTTCGCCAGATGCCGCCGCCAGGCTGCTTTTTCAGCCGCAGCGAGACGTCGAAGACGCCCGGCCGGTCCCTGATCCGCGGCGACCTGGCGAGTCTGGTCAGGATCTGCCCCCCGCGACTCCTCCATGGCCCGTTGTTTCGCAAGCATCTTCAAGCGCCGCTCATGGCGCTTCAGCGCCACGCGCCTGGCCGGCGACATCGCGCGCACTTTCGCCAGATGCCGTCGCCACGCCGCTTTTTCAGCCGCGGCGCGCCCGCGCATCGGATCGAATGCATTCCCACCGTCGGCGCACGCCGCCACGCGTGATTTGAGCACCGCCGCTTGTTTGGCAAGGGCCTTCAAACGCCGCTCGTGGCGCTTCAGCGCCAGGCGCTCGGCGGGCGGCATGGCTCGCACTTTCGCCAGGTGTCGCCGCCAGGCCGCCTTCTCGCGGGCGGCCAACCGGTGCAGGCGAGCCGCCTCGCTGATCGCCCGCGCTCGGTGGTGGTGCTTGCTGGTCGAGGCGACGCCGGCCGCGACGCTGCCAAGCACAAAGATCACCGTGCATACCACAATCACCAGCCGAAGAAAATGGCGATTCGCCCCGTTGCGCCCCGTCTTCACTACGGCCACCCCCTCACTCTTTCTTTATTTCAATGTATCACGAATGAACAAAATAGTCAACAAACGTATACCAGAAGACAACCGCTATGCGTTCGCCTTACGTCCCGACAACCGCAAGAGCCCAACATCAAATTCGGCGAATTTGTGATGCACTTACCCCAACCGGCGCTCGGCACGCCAGGCAGCATCCATAGCCGTGCGCAGTGCTGCGGCGGCGGCCTGAGGATCGGGCGCCTGCGTTATCGCCTCGGTCACTGCAACCCCGTCAGCGCCCGCGCGCACGCACTCAACAACATGCTCGGGTGTCAGAATACCGCCGAAAGCAACCACGGGGATTTGGATCGCATCCTTAATCTTGCGCAAAATGCCCAGACCGCTCGGGCCGGCATCGAAGGCCGGACCCACCTGCACATAATCGGCCCCTCCGCGCTCCGCCCGCGCGGCTTCCGGCACACTCTGCGCAAAGACGCCAACGAGGCGTGCTCCGCCGCGAAGGTACGCCCGTACATCGGCGGGTTTGTAAAGGATCTCCGCCAGGAGAATCCCATCGGCGTGGCACTTCTCGGCAAGCTCGATCTCGCCGGTTACGACGTACGAGGCTTTTCCCGCAGTCAATTCACGGAGCCGCAACGCGACCGCGTAGAGACCGATATCGTCGGGTTCAGCAGCGGGCACGCGAAGTTGAACGATATCGACTCCGCCGGCGACGGCCGCTTCCACGAGAGACAGGACAACTGCCGTACCGGCGGAGGGCTGGCCTGCCGCACCCCCTTCGTCGAGCGGAAGGGAGTCCTGTCGATACAGGTTGCGGTCAGTCACCAGAGTCAAGCTTGGCCGGGGGAAATCTGTCACTCCGAAATTGTACCCCGCTTCGCCGGTACAATCAATCGGCCGCCGTCGCAAAATCCTGCGGCTCCGTTTGAGTGCTATCGTGACCCGATTACCTGGCGTCTTTGGCAGATGCGCTGGTCGAGGCCCACCGGAGGATGTCCGGATCAACTCGATGCACGTAAACGGTGTTTTTTGTAAGATATGCGGCGACATTGCCCGACTGAGAGAATATCTTTGGCGGATTGCTGGAGGCGGGGTTAAACGGTGACAGCGGCGAGGATTTGCTGCCGTAAGCCCCCGTGGTATTGAAAATCGCCGTCGGACTGGCGGCGTTGCCGTACGGACCGGCGATGTTGGCCATGGAATCGCGGTCGGCCGATTTCGAGGAAATGACGCCGAGGAATTGTCCGTCCGCGGCGACTACAGTAAAGCCTTCCAGTGTCGATATGTCATGCATTGTTTGGGTACGTCTTTGTCTCTCATTGACCAGTGTTCGGGCGAAGGCCAGCCATCCTTCGGGCCTCCGTCCGGATACAGTCGGTAATTTCGACCCTGACGGTCCTTGTATTCAGAGTTTACCACGTCCAGGGGCGAAATCCGCGTTTCGGGCACTTCGCAATATCGAAGTGCCGTTGCCGTAAACAGAAACCCTGTGCAAGTTCGTGCATCTGTACGCCCCGCCGGACAAGTTCCACACGCTGATGGCGTTCGATTGCCGCACGGTGTCCTGGGAACCATCGATGTGGAAGGGTACCGGCAGGAGACCCTTTCCCGGTCTCAGGTCGGAGAGCTATTGAGCCTCAACTTCTGGGAGACTGAAGAATTCCTGAAGGCCAGGGATGCCTATCTCCACGACACGGTTGACGATCTCTACCACGACCGTGCAAGTCACGAGGCGATCGTACTCAATGATCGTCGTTTCCGGTACCGCCCACGGCACGACTTGCCACTATCCGCCAGCGGCACTACAAACAGTTGAGGTAGTCGAGACGGCCCGTATCGGAAACGACGATCATTGAGTACGATCGCCTCGTGACTTGCACGGTCGTGGTAGAGATCGTCAACCGTGTC
>JBKQWH010000415.1:0-13391 GCA_052139635.1 Capsulimonadaceae bacterium | reverse complement strand
GTTGTGACCCCGGTGACGATCGGGGTGGCGCTCTCTCCGCCGGTGGCTGTTCCGCGATATACCGCGTACGATGCGGAGCCCGTTGCCTGAGTCCAGGTCAGGGCAACCTGGTTGACTCCGGCGGTGGCGGTCACGCCTGCCGGCACGCCGGCGACTGTGATCGCCGACGCCTCCGTCGACTGCGCCGATGTCCCGGTTGCGTCGACCGCTGCCACCTTGTAGTAATAGGTCGAGCCGGCCGTCAGTCCCGTGTTGGTGTAGGACGCCGTCGTGACGCCCGTCGCGATGGCCGTGGCGCTCTCGCCACCGCTCGCCGTTCCGCGATACACGCTGTACGACGCGGCGCCGGTCGATGCGGTCCAGGACAGAGCCACCTGTGTCGAGCCGCCGGTTGCGGTGAGGCCAGCCGGCGTCGATGGAACGGTCAGGGCATGCACCTCGCTCGACTGGGCCGAGGTGCCCGAGGCGTTGAGAGCCGCAACCTTGTAATAATAGGTCGTGCCGCCGGACAGACCGGTGTCTGTGTACGATGCGGTGGAGACGCCGGTCTTTACGGCGGTCGTCCCTTCTCCCCCGGAGGCCGTCGCGCGGTAGACGTTGTATGATGTCGCCCCCGACGTCGCTGTCCAGGTCAACGCGACCTGCGCCACACCCCCGGTCGCCGCCAACCCCGTGGGCGTTCCGGGCGCCTGACCGTACGCACTCGGGGCGATAGTCACTGAAGCTATAATTGCAATCAGCCCAATTATTATTCGTCGACACGCACCGACGGGCGCCGCGAGTGGGCGCCGCGAGAGAAATGGCATGAAATTGTCCTCACGGTTAACAAGACCGATATTCTGGCCTATGCGGCGGAACGTTCACCGCATAAAGCGTCCTTGGAGACGGGGGATACGCTACTCGCAGCGTCAAATCCAGCTAACGCGCGACTATCAGTCAAGCTCACGGCAGCCACCGTGCAACCGTGGCGGCCTAACCTCGACCGTGAGGAGAATTGTCGACCGTTATACCCGAGCGAAACGACGAATGTCAACCTTCTGCGGGCTGTTTTCGAGTTAAATTTCGCCGATTGTTTACCATCTTAAATCATCGCGACTTCCGGCGTCGCTTTCCATCGCGCAGCGCGTTTAAGGAACACACGATAAAGCTCTATGACCTGAGTCCCGAAGGGACTTTGGTCTTCCATAGCCGTGGACTTCAGTCCATGGAGCGACCCGGTAGCCGTGAACTGCAGTCCACGGGGCTGTCGAGAGACGACAAAGCAATTTCGGTGCCATTGTGTCGCAGGGCGGAGCCCTCCGCAGCGTTCCTGCCGGTCAAGTGGGCGGCCGCGTCGACCAGGGCGGACCGGATCGGATATTGCGTCACTTCGTGACAGTGCGCCGTTCCGCCGGATGGGGGGGTATACTTTCCACACGTCGAAGCCTCTTGCAGAATCGCCGGTTTCCACCGGATGGTCATTCCAGGAATCGCCAGTATCGACGGGACCGCGATGACAGCGTGCGCAAAGATTGCGCCGGCGGACCATTGCCGAGGGGCTGCGACATCGACACAAGAGGAAATTATGCACGGATTCCACATCCATCAGAGATCACTCAGCGTTTTTGCGGTATTGGGCCTTTGCTTTGCCATGGGAAGCGCGGCGCGCGCACAGGGACTGACCACCCTGCATTCGTTCGGCGGTCCGGACGGGTCCGGACCGATCGGAAATCTGGTGCTGGACAGCAACGGAGATTTCTACGGGGTCACGTCGGGCGGCGGCTCGAGCGACCATGGCGCGATCTTCCAGATTACTCCCGGCGGCAACGAGACCACCGTATATTCATTCGGCGGCACGGATGGCCTTTACCCGCAAGCCGGGCTGGCGCTCGGGAGCGACGGAAACTTCTACGGGACCACCAACGAAGGCGGCGCCTCGAATGAGGGCACCGCGTTCCAGATCACTCCGGACGGCACGCTAACCACATTATGTTCGTTCAACGGCCTCGACGGCGAGTATCCGCAGGCCGGCCTGATTCTGGGCACGGACGGAAACCTATACGGGACCGCAAAGGGCGGCGGGAGCGCCGATGCGGGCACCGTCTTCCAACTCACACCGGGCGGAGTTCTCACCACGCTCTACTCGTTCAGCGGTCCGGACGGAAGCTGGCCTATTGCGAGCCTGGTGCAGGGCAGCGACGGCAGTTTCTACGGCACGACGTACTACGGCGGCGCCAACAACCTCGGCACGGTTTTCGAGGTTGCGCCAGGGGGTGTGTTTACCAGCCTGTACTCGTTTAGCGGCCCGGATGGGTCCGGCCCAAGCGCCGCACTGGTCCAGGGCAGCGACGGCAACTTCTACGGGACGACAACTCAGGGCGGTACATACGGCGACGGAACCGTGTTCGAGATCACGCCGGCCGGCGCACTGATCACGCTGCACTCCTTCAGCGGCGTAGATGGCGACAATATCGCGACAGGCCTGGTCCAGGTAACCGATGGCACCTTCTTCGGGACCGCGACCAATGGAGGGGCCGACAACGGCGGCACACTCTTCCAGATCTCGCCCGGCCAACCACTCGTCACCCTGTACTCGTTCGACGGGACCAACGGATATTACCCGCGCGCCACCATGGTGCAGACCAACGGAACGTTTTATGGGACAACAAACTCCGGCGGCTCTTCCAACAATGGCACCGTGTTCGCTCTGGTTTTGCCGCCCGCCGGGCCGAGTGGACTGACCGCGTCCGCCGGGAACGCACAGGTTGAACTGTCGTGGACCTCGCAGGCCGGCGCAGCCAGTTACAACCTCTACCGCGCCACCGTGAGCGGCGCGGAAGGCTCAACGCCGATCGCAACCGGTATCTCGACCAACACCTACACGAATACCGGCCTGATCAACGGCGTCACGTACTACTTTACGGTCGCCGCAGTCAACGCCGGGGGTACATCGGCCCAGTCAAGCGAGGCATCGGCAATGCCCTATTCCAGCGTCGTGCAGGTCCTCTGGACAAACTCGAACGGCGCGATTTCCCTGTGGAACTATGACGTGGCCACTGGAACCTACACGGAATACTCCTACGGACCGTATCCCGGGTTTTCGGCAATTGCCATTGCCGACGGTCCCGACGGACTAACCCGAGTCCTGTGGGGCAACTCGAGCGGCGCGATGGCCATCTGGAGCGTCAATGACACGACCGGCGCGTTTACGCAGAATTCGTTCGGACCGTACAACGGATGGACACCCGCGGCCGTATCCGTCGGCGCGGACGATACGACGCACATCCTCTGGACAAACAGCAGCGGCGTGGCGTCCGTATGGAATTACGCGGGAACGACGTCCTACTCGCAGAACTCCTTCGGCCCGTTCCCCGGCTGGTCCGCACAGGCCGTAGCCGATGGTCCCGACGGGATGACACGGCTGGTCTGGGTCAACTCCGGCGGCACTGCGTCGATCTGGAGCCTCGATAGCGCGACCGGCAGCTACTCGCAGAACCTGTTCGGGCCGTTCAGCGGCTGGGCGCCGGTGAGCGTCTCAGTCAACGGAGCCAATACGACCCATGTGCTCTGGACGGATGCCGGCGGCGGCGCGGCGATCTGGAATCTGAGCACATCGACCTGGGCGTTCACGCAGACCGGGTACGGGCCGTTCGCCGGCTGGAAAGCCGTGTCGATCGCCGATGGTGAGGACGGCAATGCGCAGGTTCTCTGGGACAGCACTGCCGGCGCGTCGTCGATCTGGGACCTCGACAACACGACCGGCATGTTCACGCAGTACGGAGTCGGCCCGTTCGGCGGATGGACGGCATCGGCAGTGGCGGCATATCCATAAAGCGAAAGCGGAGGCTATGGGGAGCCGAGTTCAGGTAACCGTGCGTTAACCGCAGGGGATCGAGGAGGGCGCGAACTGGCTAAACGCGACTCAGAAACCTCATCTGTCCACAGTCCATTTACGGTCTTAATCGATTTCGCCCCGCCGGTGTCGACACTGGCGGGGCGAAATCGTTGACGGTCATCGATTCGTTATCAGCGATAGTGCGTGTTAAGGTCGATGTTTACGACTTCGTCGCTCGAGTTGAGCTTGCGCACGCGGACACGCAGGGGATCGGGCCAGTTCATGACGTCGCTCGTATCCAACGCCGTCCACGGATGGTTCCTGGTCGGGCTGGTGCCGACACGAACGCCGGTCCAGCTTATTCCCTTTACGTACGACCGCGTATCGAAGCTCTGGCTCCGCTGTGCGATCGACGTCAGCCGCTTCAGGACATTCCCGGTCCCATCGGCTCGCCAGTGAAATCGGGTGGACAGTCCGGCCATTCCGGCCGGCGCGGGCGGCGACTGGTCGGGATAATGGGTGACGTCGAGCACGATGGTCCGTGTCACATCGTTCCCCAGAATGTCCTTTCCGGACGCCGAAAGAGCGAGGAAGTTGTTCGCCGGGACATAGAACTTGAGCACGACATCCTGGTCGGACGCGAACCTCAATCCGCCGTCGTAGGTAAAGCCGAAGCCCTCGCAAACCAGGAAGAGCGACCAGTTGTCGTAAGTCGCGCTATGTTGGAGCCCGGCGTCGACCGCTCCATCGCCCACTGTCTCGCCCCCCATATAAACATAGGCGGTATCGGCCGAGTCCTTATCGGTGAAGACGGCCGGCGGGAACCCGGCGTTGCTCGGCAGGTGCACGGTCGCCTGCAGGTAGGAATACCCCGTCTGGGCATACACGCCGTGGTACGGTCCCGTCTTTTTGTCCTTATAGATGTGCGCCGAGCGATCTCCGAGGCCGCGCGTGCCGGGCTCGGGCCCTTCCGACACGTCGGGAATCGCGAACTCGTGGCCGGAACGATCGATCAACAGGCCGCTGGTGTCATCGGGAATCGATACGACCGACAAGCCGCGCGACTTCGCCCGTCCGGACGTCACCACGTGACCGCCCGTCAACAGGATCACGTTCTTACGATCCTCCGGAGCCAGCCCGGCCATCACCGCGGAGGGAATGCCGCCGCCGCCGTCCGCCACAGCACGCGGCGCAAAACAGGCACAGAGGATACAGAGCGCCAACAGCACCCGCAGTTGCGGTGCGTCACGCCTGGATAACACGCACAATCGAAACATAATGATTCACTCCTTCTACTCCACGGTTAGCCTTCCCTGTGGCCGATTCCTCCATCTTTCGTCGCTCTCAATGATAAATAGACGGCAGGATGCCTGCGATCTTGCGGCCTTTTGGGATTTCTCCGGCGTTGCGAGGCCTCATAAACCTGCTTCTTCTCCCGATTAGCCGTGGACTTCAGTCCATTGTCCAGGCGAGCGGGCCATGCTCACAGTCTCAGTGCGAAAATGGATAGCAAATTGTCGCATTAAGGAGCAATCATTCTGAGGTATACTCACGCTGTCTGGATGACTGTGCGCTGGCATATCCACCGTAGGCCTTCCTCGTTCGGATACCTGCATTACTGATTCCCGATCCTGCACTGTACGCAGACCCGGTCTTGCGTATACCGCATTGTTGTGGTGTTGCGCGGGGACGATCCTCGCGACACGCCGGCACCGCCGGAGCAAATCCTTTATGTATGTGAATAGGAGATCATCATGCGAAACTTGATTACGGCCACGGCGATCGTGGCCGCAACGCTCACTTGCGCGCAGATCGCGCTCGCCGACGAGAACGTCGTTTACGGACCGCAGAAAGGAAGCGCCTCGTTCCTGTTGAGCGGTGCTCTCTCGTCCTCCACCGCGTCCGTCAGCGGGAACAACATCACGGAGTCGGAGCTTGAATTAGTTCCAAGCCTTGGATACTATTTCAACCGTAATGCCTCGTTTGATATTACAGCAGCCTTACTTACTGATAAGGCCAGCAGCAGCAGCACTTCCGAAACGTTAGCGTTTACCGATCTGGATTACGACGTCATCTACCACTTCTTTCTCGGTGGCGATTCTAAAGTCATCCCGTTCGCCGGACTGGGCGCTGTGACTTACATTGTGTCGGAAGGCGAATCCGGCTCGTCGACGACCACGAACAGTGATACGACCGTTGGAGTGCTCGCCGGACTTGACGACTATTTTCGACCAAACGAGGCGATCAACATCGAGGTGTCATGGTTCGAGCCCAAAGAGGATGGGGTTCAATACACGAACTTCGAGACTACGTTCGGTCTGAAGCTCCTGTTCAATACGAACAACCAGTAGCCGTAGAGCCGCACGGGCCGTCGGGCGGTCCGTGCGGCGCTTCCTATACCATGGACAGGAGTTTTGGACAATGAATTGCACTCGTAGTGTCCTTTGGGTTGTTGCCTGGTCCGTATGCCTGCTCGCCGGCGCCTCAGCCGCGTATAGCCAGGACGAGGACGTCTCGCTCAGCCCCGCGTCCGCAAAAACATTCTCCGCGCCCGGCGACGTAACCACTCTCGCGCTCAGCCCCTTCGGGACATCCCTTGCGGTGGGGTTCAAACGGGGCGGGTACGCGCTGATAGACATCGAGCACAGCAACTCGTCGGATACGGTCAATCCAGTTGGTTCGACCGGGGTCCGGGCACTTCGGTTCAGTGCCGACGGCAGTATGCTCGCGATTGCCGGCGACGATGGAGCGGTTCAAATTGCAACGGTGAGCCCATGGTCGGTCGACAAGAGACTCGCTGCCTCGTTTTCATCGAAGCCAGACTGCGTGGACTTCGCCCCCGACGGCGCGTCGGTCGCCGTGGGATACGACAACGGCAAGGTGGTGGACTGGCGACTCTCGGATAGTCAGGCAGTCTGGCAGTTTGACACGGGAAAGCAGAAGATCAGAGTGGTGTCGATCAACCGCGCCGGCGACACGCTGGCGGCGCTCAGCGACGACGGAACCCTGAACCGCTTCGATCTCAACTCCGGCCAGAGCGAGCCGACGCTCACTGTCAAAGGCTACGACAAGGCCAAGCCCGACTGGTCGAAGATTGTCTCGGCTACGGCGGCCGGATACGGCCAGGTGATGGCAATCGGCTTCCGGAACGAATGGATCACCGGGTATGGCCTCGGCGCGGGCACGGTTACCCGCGAAATCATCAAGATTGTTGACGTTACGACCGGCACGGTGCAGCGAACTCTCGGCGAAAACCTCACCGATGTGGCCGACCTGTTATCCCTCAGTGATGACGGCTCGCTCGCCGCTTCGATCGGCGAGGACCGCAAGAAGGTTCGCTTCTGGGACGTTCGCCGCGCCGATATCCTCGCCGAGCCGCCGTTTACGACCGGAGTGAACACAATCGCGTTCGGCCGAGGAAGCTCCGGGTTGAAGCTCGCCGTAGCAGCCGGAAAGCAGATCCAGGTGTTCCCGATCAGCCTGACATCGGCGACGCTGCCGGTCGACACCCTCGCGGTACTGGACCTCGACGGCTCCGACCAGCAACTCTGCAAAGCGCTCGCCGACATCGTCCGCGCGGAGGTTTCGTCCTCCGGGATGTTCGTTCTGGTCACACGCGGCAACATGCAGGAGGCTCTCCCGAAGGAACTCGTCGGAGAGCTCGCGCTGTCCGAGAGCGGCCTCGTGAGCAAGGTCGGCAAGGTCCAGCTTGGAAAGCTGCTGAGCGCACATAAGCTTATCGCCGGGTCGGTTTCCATGGTGGGTCACAAATACAGCCTGACTCTCCGGCTGGAGGATGTCGAGACGGGCCGCCTCACAGAGCCGGCGCCTGTTTCATGCGATTCGGAGGACCAGCTTGTCGCCGCGTCGAAGACACTTGCCGACGACTTGCTGCGAATGTCTCAATAACAGAGGAACCGCCATGCGCCGGATGAGATACTGCTTTCTGTTGACGTGCCTTACACTCTCCTTCTGGGGCAGTCCGTGGCCAGTGTCGGCGGCCGGGGGATCGCACACGAAGTACGCTGTGATCGTGGGCGTCGACAAGTACGCACTGGAGATCAATAACCTCCAGTACGCCGGCTCCGACGCACAGTCGGTCGCCGGAGCGCTAACCGATCCCTCGGTCGGCGGCTTCGATCCGCGGAACGTCTTCACTCTGGTGTCGGAAAACGACGATCCCAGCATGTGGCCGACCCGGGCCAACATCCTGCGCGAGTTGCATTCCGTGGCGCGCCTCACCCACAATGGTGACCAGATATGGTTCTTCTTCAGCGGCCACGGGTTCGATTTCGACCAGAAGAGCTACCTGTGCCCTTCGGATGCGCAGGTCAGCGACCTCGACACAATGATCCGTGTTCAAGACCTGCGCGATCTCCTGATACAGGAGTGCGCTCCCAAAGCCGACCGGATTGTGATTCTCGACGCGTGCCACTCAGGCTCAACCAGGGACCTGGTTGTGACTCGTGAAGCCGTCTTCGAAGCGCCCCACGTCGTCACCATTGCGTCCAGCGATGTCGACGAGTCGTCGTGGGAGTTTCCCGATGTCGGTGGGGTATTCACCTACTACCTGGTCCGCGGGCTCCGCGGCGAAGCCTGCTCACATCACGCAGTCGTGACTGCCTCCGACCTTGTGCGCTACATTGTCCCAAAGGTAAGCGCGGAGGTCCGGAACCGCGAGCCGATGGCGCACCAGACGCCGCAGAGCGTGCCGCGGCAGGTCGAAACTTCGTGGGCGAAGGATCTTCCCCTCGCCACTCCGTCCTCGGTCGCGCCTGCGACCCTTCCGCAAGATCTCGTGGAACAGGTGCCACTGGGCCCGCCGGTCGCCGTGGCGCTGAATGAAACGCGCGTCTATCATGACCAGCGTTTCTCGAGCGAGATCGCCGAAACCGCATTAAAAAGCGCGCTCGTTGTGAAGGGATATCCGGTCATTGATAAGGAAGCCATCGACTTCCTGCACTCACAAGACGATCCCCAGGAAGCCGCGTTGCGAGCGCGTCGAAAGAATGCGAGATACGTCGTCCTGGGAACGGCGGAGACGTCCGCCAATGACATCGTCCCGCCGTTCGTTACGGTGACGGCGACCATCAGCTTCAAGCTGGTGGACGAGACCGGCGCCGTTCTGCTCAGCACGAACGTGTCGAGCGACCCCGTGGCGGGTGGCACGGAGTTAAAGGCCGCCACAGAGGCGCTCGAGGATGCCGCCGCGGCCGCCGCGGACCAGTTGCTTCAGCAACTTTCCACCATTCGAAAACATCCGGGAGGGCAGCCTTGACGTCGTGGTCGTTAAGCTGAGGTCGGCGGAAGCAGCGAGGCTCCGCCTCAGACCGACAAGATGTATGGACACATGGACGCGATGGACGCGATGGACACGGAGGAAGACAGGCACGGAGGCCTGTCCCACGATAGGAACTATCCACGTGTCGCAAAACTTGACTCACGCACAACAAGTTCCGAGATTCAAGCGATCTATCGTGGGACAGGCGTCCTTGCCTGTCATCTGAGATGTTCGTGAATAATCCAGGCTAGCGGCAGGTTGGAATCGGCAAGCATTTCTGCTAGAATACAGCAGACTACTTGACAGAACTCTCTGCGTAATCCGAAGTTGGCCGACACCATCAACGATATCGAGCTGGCACGGAAACTTCGCGACTGGAACGAAGATGCCTACCGGACGTTCACCGCGCAATTCGGAAAGCGGATCTGGGCGATCGCGGTGAAATGGTGCGGCCTCTGTCACGTGCGGCAGTGCCCACATCGCTCGGGCGGCCCCTTCTTCAAGTCCGTCGAATCTGTTTCGTGCGAGACGGCATACGACATCTACATGATCATTGTCGAGGTCGTCCTGGATCGCCTCAAGTCGTATCGAGGCGAGTGCTCGCTCGCGTCATGGATCACCCCCACCCTCTTCCCCGGCATGGCCAGGCCCGGAAACTTCGGCTACAAGCATCTCTATGCCGAGTACCTGCGCCGGGCCAACCGCCGCTTTACGGTGCCGGAATGCGTCAAGAGAAAGCATCCTCCCCTGCATCACCGCGCTATCGAGTGGTTCGCGCGCGGGCAAACGGTCGAGCAGGTGGCAGAACGGCTCAAGATCGACCCCGAGAAGTGCCGGTGTCTCTGGGAAGAACTCTCCGAGACGCTCGGGCAACAGGACCCCGAGTTCCGCTGGCGGTACCTCGGCGGTGGCTGGAACCTCAAAATCGTCAGCTTGAGTTCGGAATCGACTCCGGAGGAAGACGAAGGCCAGTCGCCGCTCGAGAATATCGCCGATCCCGGTCTCTCCGTCGAGGATCGAGCCCGAGTCCTCCTGCTGTCCGCCGCGATCCACGCGCGGGTCCGGCAGGAAGAAGGTCTCGACCAGACAGTGCTCGCGCTCGCGTATGACGCCGCATGTTATCCGCCGATCACGCCGGAAAAGCGGACGGGTCCGGCCTCGGACGAAGCCAGAGCCAGGGACCTGGAGGTCGAAAGGACTCGATTGCGGTCCCCACTCTCGGCTCCGGAAATCTCCGACATATACCAATTCTACCGAATAGAGTCGCTGGCGACGCCGTCGAGGGTCAATGTCCGCCTTCGCACCCTCCGGCGCCGAATTCTAGCGGATATCCGCCCGGACATCGCCAAAACCGACCTGAAGGACAGCCTGATGGCGGACGCGCTCGACATCTGCGGGGCCGGCCGGCCCGATCTCGCCGAAGCCATATTGAAGAAATACCAATGCGACCGCAATTTCACCGACGGAAAGCCGTCCGATATGAGTGACGCCAGTTTTAGGGAGAGGAAGTAGGCATCTCATGGCTCACGAAAAGGGTGCGGAAAGCGGCGGCAACGGTGCGGCCATCTGCCCGGAACCGGAAGCATTGGACCGGTTTGCACAGCAGGTTTCCGGCGCGGAAGAGGCGACGGAGGTCGCCGCCCATTTACCGCATTGCGACCGATGTTCGATGCATGTCGCTTCCGTCAATATGTTCGCCTCGCTGGCGGCCTTCCCTCAGGCGCGGCGGGAGGCTGGCGGCTCTGCCTGTTTGCGCGATGAGGAGATACTGGCCCTTATCGACGGCATCGGCACGCGTCAGCAGCGGGAGGAGCGGGAATCGCACATCTACCGGTGCCTCATGTGCACGGGACGTCTGCGCGAATTGACCGCCGCCAAGCTTTCCGCGGCGACAGCCGCCGCCGAGCTTCCGTCCATTCCGGCTCAACTGGCCGATCGACAGACCCTCGACCGTATTCGAAATGCGGCAGAGCGCCGTCAGCTCTCAGCGCCGCCTCCGACCCCGCTGCTCCGTATCTCGATCTTCCTGGCCGGCTTTGCCGCCGCGGCCGCGGCTGCGCTGATCATGGCCGTGATCGCGCCCCATCCTAACACCGGGAATCCGGGTGTCATGCCGAATTCCGGAATCGTGGCGACCAATCACCCGGCGACTCCACAGCCCATTCAGCCTCCGCGTCCCATCTACGGCGCTTCCGCCCCGACCTCCCAACCCGTGGTCGACCCGGCCGTCGATGTGATCAAGCAGGCGGAAAAGGCGCGGAGTGAGCACGGAATCTCGGGGGAGCTCAAGGTACTGGAGAACGCTCGACAGCGCCTTCCCAACAGCCTGACCATTCTAGCGCGGATCGCGGAAGACTATGCCGCGATCGGAGAAGTCGATCGCGCCCGAGAGGCCCGCGCGGCCCTCCGCTCGGCGATCGATCGACAATAACGATGGCCTCCACCCTTGCGCGCGGCCCATCTATTCGTTGGTAAACCGATGCGCAATTCTCTGAGACGGCCTCCGTCTGAATCTGATTGCCATGAAAATCAACAGCTATCCCTTGCACCTTCGATCCATTGTCTCTGTTGCCGTTTGCCTGGCGGTCACCATCTTAGCCATGCCGGCACAGGCAGCGTCGATCGGCGTGGTCCCGTCCACCGGGTGGATTCCGTCCACCCGAGATCAGCTTGCTCAAAGCGTTCGCATCAATATTACGGGCCGGGCGCTGGCGAGACCCCGCCGGATGACCCTCGTCAAGTGGCTTCCGCCCGTCGAAGACCAGGGCCCGCAGCACTCCTGCGTCCCGTGGGCGCTCGCATACTACGGCTATACGTGCACGGTGTCGAGGCGCCTCCACTGGCCGCCCGAACAGTCCGATCATTATCGATTCAGTCCGGCCTTTCTGTATCACGTTTGCAACAACGGCCGGGACGGCGGTGTCTCCTTCTACGACGCCGTCACCGCCCTCAAGAGCAGCGGCTGCGCCACCTGGGCGGACATGCCCTACAACGCCGAAGACTACTCCAGTACACCGGGCAGCATCGCACGCCGGCGGGCCGAGCGGTTCCGCGCGCGCCGCGCCGGTTGGATGTTCTCCGATTATGGCGGCCGAGCGGTTCCGCGCGCGCCGCGCCGGTTGGATGTTCTCCGATTATGGCGCCGACCCGGACAAACTCAAGACGCAGCTTGTCGAGACGCAGCAGCCGTTCTGTATCGGGTTTGATCTCTATTCGGACTTCCTGCGCTTTGGGGTGCCGGAGGACTATGTCTACGATCACACTGACCCCGCGGCCACAAGCTGCGGCTCACACGCGGTGGCGGTTGTCGGCTACGACGATGATAAGCACGCGTTCCTGATCGTCAACAGTTGGGGCCCGAAATGGGGTCACAACGGCTACATGTGGATCTCTGAGCGATTCCTCAAGGAACATGCAGAGGAAGGCTGGGCCGTTATCCCTCCGGTCGGTCCTGTCTCTCGCGACCCGGGGAAGTGGACCGTCGATATCGCGCTGGCCACACCGTCGACGGAGGCGGTCGGAACGGCCGCGCCGGGCACAGGCCACGCAATGGGATTGATTCCGTCTACCGCGGAGCAGTTCCGCCGTAATCCCCGATTGCAAATTGCTCCGGCCGCCCGGGGACTCCTGCCGGCGCAAGTCATGCTGACCCGGTATCTTCCACCGGTACAGGACCAGGGTGCGCAAAACTCGTGTGTTGCCTGGGCCGCGGCATACTACTACTACACGTACGTGGTATCGCAGAACAGAAAGCTCGCCGCCGGCGATGTCGGTAACCCCAGGTTCACCTTCAGCCCGGCGTTTATCTACAACCAGTGCGACAACGGCCAGGACGGCGGTATGTCGATAGCCGGAGCCTTCGAGGTGCTCAAAGATCATGGCTGCGCGTCGCTGAGCGACATGCCCTATGACGCGGGCGACCATGTAAACCCGCCCACGGACGCGCAGGCTGCAAAGGCGGAGCGCTACAAGGCGCGCCAGATCGCCTCCGTCTTTGAGGGCTGCGAGGTCGGTGATCCGTCGGCGGGGATCGAGGCGCTCAAGACGTTCCTGGCGGAAACCCGCCAGCCCATGGTTGTCGCCATTCCCATTTACGCGGACTTCCCGCGAGCGGCGGTCGAACCCAGTTTCGTTTACAAGCTTACACTCGATCCCCTCACCGCGCCCGTCGCCGGCAACCATGCGGTCACACTGATCGGATACGACGAGGGACGGCATGCCTTCCGGATCGTCAACTCCTGGGGCACTGTCTGGGGCGACAGCGGCTGCCTGTGGATCGACGAGGACTTTATCGGG
>JBKQWH010000414.1:0-7614 GCA_052139635.1 Capsulimonadaceae bacterium | reverse complement strand
CCCCAGCCGCGCACCGGCTTGCGGCGGGCGCCCGCCGCGCCGACCAGTTCCAGCTTCACCTTCCCGATCCCTGCGGGCAGTTGGCAGTTGCCGCTGCCGGAGTGCTCGATCCAGTCCGGCAGCCACCCATGCTTGAAGTGCGCCGGCGTCGCCAGGACCATGCGAACCTGCGTGGCCGCGCCAAGCTTGTCCTTGAGCGTCTGTGGGCACCGCGGCCAGATTTTGTCTGTGTCCGGCGCTGTCTCCAGGACAGTTAGCCGGCGCTCGCCTCCGAGCGTCCCGGCGGCGGCGATGGCGGAGCCGTTCGGAAGGCTGGTCTTCGCCACGAGCGAGTACTCAACCCGCTTGCCGGCAGTCTCCTTGTTGGCAAAGGATCGAAAACCCGCGGTGTATAACTTACTCTCTTTAACCGTTCCGGTATGGGCGTCGATGGCGATACCGACCCGCTCCTCCTCCGGCAGTCCGCCGATCTTCGAGACGGTTGTCGGACCCGTCTCCGCAAGCCATGTCAGCATGTCGGCCGCGGTCCAGTACTCGTAGCCCTTCGGTGGCTTACCCTCCGGCCGTTCGTCCACGCTGGGCATTAGGGGCCACATACCGGGGGGCAGATCGCACCCCGCGCCGTGGTTGAACTCCGTCGGCGTCAAGTGGCGTGGACACGCACAGGATGCGTCTCCCGTGATCTCCGCGAGCAAGGCGTCTTTCGGTGAAGGCAGAAGAATCTCCCCGTTGCGCGCAAGGAGCGGGCCGTGCACGGGGATGGCATGTGCCTCCCGGCATTGGTCCTCGGTCCACGGCCGGCCATTCCTGGTTACGTCCGTCTTACCGATCTGGCTGCGGATAAACCCGGCCACGGTCGACGGCAGCGGCAGGGGCAGCGATCGGGCGTTTAACCCGCCGGCGTCGGCTGTGAACGGCTTCCCGTCGCGAAACAGGAGCGGGTCGATCCCGCGGATTGTAATAAAGGTTTGCGCCATCTAGTGGCCTCCTTCGTTCGTGAGAAAGCGAGCGGCGACCAGCAGGTCCGCAAAGTCTGTCAGCTCCGCCACGGCGCGAGCCAGGCTCCTGTCCTCTTCCGCTCCCATGCCGATCAGTTTCTTGAGCGGCGTAACTTCCTTGCCGCTCTCATTCTTCTTGCGCCCCCAGATGCGCTCCGTTTCTTTCCAAAGCAACTGCGGCGAAACCGGATTACCGACAGGCGCGGAGGCCTGTCCCACGACAGCAGTGCCGACCCGCTTGAACTCACGGGCCAGCTTCCGCAACTCATACGCGACGCCCCGCGGCACCTCACCTGCCTCAAAGGCCGACACGCACCGGTCAAAGCAGTCCCAGTCATCCCACTTCCGGGTAACCGGCAGCGGCTGACCGCCTCGAGTATGAATCGCAAGGCATAAGGAATCGCGGCCAGAATCCTTTGCCGCCCGCTCCGCGCCGCGGGCCTGTTCCAGCGAAATTGAGAGAGGCTGTCGATAGTGGACCACGGCGATTCCGGCGGACAGGGTGCCGCCTGTCGCCGATTTGAACGCATCGGCAAGCCGCGTGGCGCAAGCGACTGCTCTCCGGACCGGCAACAGCGCAAGGACGTCGTCACCGCCGGAGTAGATCGTATGCCCTTGCTTATACCTGTGTCCTTCCGCATCGTCGATGATGGATCTCACCGACTGTTCGAAGTCGCTCAGTTTAGCCGAGAAATCGCGGTGCAGGGCAGGCTCGGTAAGAACACTCAATTTCTCGCCCATCTTATCGCCATCCGCCGCCAGAACGGCAATATAGGCGTATTTCTCGTCGGAGTCGTCATCATCAAGCCAGTCAGTCAACAGATCAGCGTCCTTGTCGAGTTGCAGGCGGGCGAAATACCGTGTGGACGGGACATGCTCCATGGCCCGCCCCATCGTGCGCTTAAGGACCGAGACAGCGTCGAGGAACTCGGTCTTCCGCAGGCGAAGGTACCCCGGCTCGCCGTTTTCTCCTACCGGAATCTCCGGCATTTGCCGCAAAATACACTCGTACGCCGGGTCGAGTGGGCTCTTGGCATGAATGCCTGGAGCGGGATCGTGACAGGGCGCCGGATCAAAATTGCGCAGGGCCTTGCGAGCGGCTAGCAGGCTGTCCACTTCCCTGCGCTTCCGCTGGTAATCGACGCCGTCGAAGGGAACCCAGGCGGCGTATATCTCCAGGAAGCAGTCGATCTGGGCATCCGCAAGGTCCTCGTCGAGGCGATATAGCGGGCGCACGATCTTTTTGGATTCTTTCCACAATGTGGACAGGTGGTTCCGCGCCGCCGTCTTTATGGCATCGGATGCCTCATGCGGAATCACTCCCGCGTCAAGTTCAACCAGGATCTTATTCGCAGCCGCTTTGCTCGGGTCAGCCGGGAAGATGAGTCGTCCGTGCCTGGCGGCCTCTGTCGCCGCGGCCCCTACAAGTTCGACCATCAACCTTGATCCTGCCGCCAGGTCGCTGGTCCGGCGCGCGGCGGCGATGAAGTCCTGAACCGGGCCGATCGATAGTGCAAGAAGGTACGTCATAGTGGAACCTCCTGGAAGTCGTATCGTCGTGCGGCGGCCCGAACGGCCTCAAGAGGAGCCGACGCCCGCAACGCCCTTAACACAGGGTCGTCGGACGGCGGGTGCAGTCGCAGCGTTTGTGTTCCGATCTTAATTGCCATGGGTGGGGGAGCGGACAAGCAAGCGACCATTGGGCGTACGCCATCGGAAAACGCAACGGGCTTCAAGATGACGGGCGACGCCATGCGGCCGCTTGTCTCCGGCTCCAGCGTGCCGTGAAACTTTCCACGAAACTTCGGATCGCTCCTTGAGAAATCTTGGTAGATAATCGGAAGCCCGAGGTACGGCTTCGCGAGCCCAATCGATGGGCCGTGGACGGACTTCAAGCTCGCGTGGTCGAGCCATTCACCGCCGCTCATCGGTTGATATTCCGGCCGTTTGGTGGTGTAGTGCCCCTTGTGAAAATGTGCCCAGAATCGTCCAAGGCCGCGCCAACACCGGTCCGGCTGTCCTTCATTCCCGAACATGATCCAACTCCCGGCAAGAGTCGGGATGTCCGTAGAGTGCAGTTTGCCGACAATCAGCCGGCGAAAGTATTCGGCGTCACTTTTGGATTTTGGAAGCCACGCTTTATCTTCACACATCAGCGATCCGCAACCGCGTCGTGTTCTCGCGCCCACTCCGCCGAACGTCAGCCAGGCGTGAACAGCACGCCGCACCTCGTCCTGCATCGGACCCGCCGACGTTGAGATGAGTAACGTAAACTTTACGTCCTTGCGTCCGTCCGCGATCGAATTGTCATTGTCCTCGTTAAACGGGAACACGAAATATCCAGCCTCGGGCCCGAATTTTGGTGACGGTCTTGAGGGCAAGTAATCCCGTAACAGCGCCGGTCTGCCGGCGCTCGTGACTGCAACCCGTACGACGACCTCTCCGGGTTTCTCAGTATCGCCCCAAAGCCTGCTCTCGGCCTTGTACAGCTCCTGTGGGTCCGTGTAACCGGCGCCGGCGGTGGCACGCCACCAGAAGCGAAGGTGGCCGCGGATCGACGCGGCTCGGATGGGAGGGTCGCCGACCTCGCGGGCGACGGCGCTGCCGCCGAACATCGGCGTGATGGTCGTCAGGGACAAAGTCCAGGTTTCGGAACGGGATGGCTCATCCTCGCTCCATGGAGGGGCGGGGTGTTTCATTGGCTTTGGCACGAATGTAATCCTTTCGAATGGTGACAATGAGGGACATATCGACGCGGAGGCGGGTTTTGCTAAAGGACAATCTCAACCGCGGGGAACGTCGATGCGTGCAGACTCGCCGCTAATAGTACCATAGTTCGGAATTGCAATACCGTTACAGTGAAGGGAAATGAACCCGCCGGACAGTGGGCTGCCTGTCGCCTTACTTGTTTGCAAGTCATTTGAGCGCAGGCATTGGACACTGCCAGCGCCATAAACGAGGCAAAGCACCTGCACAGGAACACTTGTTCCCATAATCGGGTATAATACCATTGCGGACCCGGGCATCGTACCCGTCCGCCCGGCGGCCGACCGCCGAGCAAATTGTACATTGTCAACTGAATACAGCAATCATTACGCAAGCATTACCGGCCAGGCGCGTCGCTCGCTTCTGGCCGCCAACCTCACCTGAACGGTGCAATTCGCCCGACTCCTAGCGGAGGGCATAATGTCCGCCCCCGTCGCTTCGCTCCGGCGCGGACTCCGTACTGCGAGATCGCGAAAATCATCGTTCCGGCCAATTTATCCCAATTTATCCCAATTAATCCTCCGCGGCTTGAAAAACGCGCGTTTTCAAGAAAATCAAGCGGCGGCTGATTGTAGCCGGTCAGGTACGCGATCTTGCGCGGCTCGTCGTTGCCGAACCAAAGGCCGGGGGGCGTGTGCACCCTCCTCGGGAGTGGACTCTGGTCGAAGTAGTCGAGGTGAGCCACTTGTTCGATCGGCATAGCCTGGAATGGCGCGGGATAACTGCTGCGCCGGAAAGAATATCTCCGCGTCCGTCGCGATCCGCCGGCCATCGACAGGTATAATCCGGATACGATTCCGTTGTCCGGAGAGTGTCAATGCACCGATCCTCACAGTTTGCCTGCATCGTTGCCGTTGCCGGCTTCGCCTTCCTTTCGGCTGCGCGGGCCGATCCCGCCCCGGTGTCCACCGTGCTGACCGCGGCGCCGACGGCCGCCCCGGCGGCTCCGACCACCTTCCATTTGAGCCAGACCCCCGTCGCTCAGCAGTGTTACGATGCGCCCGGGAACGGCGACTACGACGACGCGATCAGTAGCTGCACGGCTGCGCTCGAGGCCGACCCGGGGGACGCGGCTGCGTACAACGCCCGCGGCATCGGGTATCTGCACGCCGGCAAGTTCGACCTTGCGATCGCCGATTTTACAAAGTCGATCGACCTCGCTCCGGACGTCTCTAACCCGTACTACAACCGCAGCAACGCCTACTGGCGGCAGGGGGATTATGACCACGCGATTGCCGACCTCACGAAGGACCTGGAGCTCGACCCGAAGGACGTCAACGCGTTTAACAACCGCGGAATCGACTACTACCATCAGCACAAGCTCACGGAGGCAATTTCGGATTACAGCCACGCGCTGGAGATCGACACCAACGATGAGGCGGCGTACTACAACCGCGGCGTGGCCAATATCGCGCGGGCGGATTATAACCGGGCCATGATGGACCTGGGCCGGGCGATCCTCCTCAAGCCGAACGATATCGACGCCTATTACCAGCGCGCGGTTGCGTTCAGCGGCCAGGACGACTTTCTCGACGCCGCCCGCGACCTGAGCGGAGTCCTGCGGCTGCACCCGGATTACCCCGGCGCCAGCGCTCTCTACGGGTGGAGCGAGTACCGGCTCGGGCACTTCAAGGACGCAATCAAGGCCGACACCGACGCGATCAGCCTCGACGCGACCGATGCCGACGTGCTCTTCCATCTGGCCCTGGTCTACGCGGTTGAGAACGTGGCGGACAAGGCCAGCGCCACCTACGCCCTCGGGCTGGCCAATTCCAATCCGGGCATAACCCGGGCCGCCCTCCTCGACGCCCAGGACGCCAACAAGATCCACGCGAACAACCCCGCCATCGAGCAGGCCATCGCAACACTGCAGGCGGCGCTCACGCCGCCCGCTTCGCCGTCGGCCCCGGCCTCGACAGCGCCCTCGGTGGCGGCGACCCCTGGGGCGCATATGCCGTAGTGTGTTTGCAAGCCAGAAACGAACGGGGGCACCTGCCTTGACGATGAAGGAGGGCGGAGCCTGGAGGGATCAGGATCACAGCGGGGCGCAACTTGGATTGTGAGAGGTCGGAGAAAGGGAACTGGACGAGCACTACGCTGCCGGCTGCAAGTGTAACCAAGCCTCATCCTCTTCCATTCGATTCCAGTCCACCGCCAGCGCAGCTTCACTGATTATCGCGCAGTCATATTGTGACGTTGGCGACTCCTCAAGAATCGTTACGAATGCTCGCCTTACGGCAGGCAACGCGACCGGTTCGAGAAGACTAACACGTCCACGTCCATCGATAGTCGCTTCGACCGTAAGAATCATCATCTACCTCCGGCACAGTACACCATTGGCGAAACCTGGTGACGTCCCAACGGCCGGTTTCCCGCAGCGAGCTCAGTCGACGATGCCGGATTGACCTTGCAAGCCCGGCGTGTTAGATCAGGCCGGGCTTCTGGAAGGCGTCGAGGTGCCGGGTTGCGATGAGTTGTCGACGGCAGGATGGGCAGACCTGCTGGTAGTGGGTCCCGTCGGCGAAGCGCTGGTCGACGCCGAGTTCGTCGAGCAGGCGAACGAGATCGTCGATGTGCATTCGCGATGCGAAGGACACGCCGCAGCGGGTGCATGCCGCCTGAGCGCCGGCGTCGCCCTCCCGCTTGTAAAACCAGATTCCGATATTCGCCGGACGCTGGAAGATGTGGAAGAACTTCCCGAAGGGGAGGTACAGCAGCGTGCCGATGACACTCACCGCGTGCAGGGCCGCCAGGACCGGGTACCCCTTGCCATGCCCCGAGAGGGCGCTCCCCGTGAGGGCGAGCCCGGTGGAGGAGATGCACAGGAGAAGGATCAGCGGCACAAGGTCATCACTGAAGTGCTGAACGGATTTTGCTCCCGGGTCGCAGCACCGGCGGCGCAGCGTGAGCACCATGCCCGCGATCACCGCCAGCGCGCAGAAGTCCAGCAGATGGAAGATGCACCAGCCGAGAGTCGAGTGCGGAACGAAAGACCCCACTCTCAGTCCCAGCACCACGGTGCGGTAGACCATCGGACTGGATGGATTGGCCTCGAAACGGACCCACCCGAACACCAGCGGAAGGGTTACCGCGGCGGCAGCGAGGCAGCCCCAGGAGATCAGGACGTGGGCGCCCCAGCGCAGGCGGTTGCGCCGCGCGATGAAACGCTGCTCAATGCCGGTCTGAAGCGCCATCCGGACCGCATTCGCCACGTTGGCTGCCAGCCGGGTGGGGCGCAGGAACAACTGCCAGCCGCGGCGCCAGTAGAGGCCGGTCGGCGGCCGCTGCAGCCAAACGGCGTACCGGTAGACGATCCCGAAGGTCGCCAGCACGCACGCGGCTGCATAGGCTGCCAGCAAGCGGTCGAAATACGCCAGCCGGTCCGATCCGAGGTAGATGGCCGCGACACTCATGAGGGCCGCAGTCAAGCCGGCCCGCAATCCCCGTTTGTCGAGTTCATTTTTGATCATGGACACAGCTCAGAGAACAGGACGGTTCACATCGATTCCACGTCGACCCACGAATGAATTCGTGGGCTGCCAGGGAGAATGTCCTTCGGACAACCCACGATTTTCATCCATAAACGGGTGGATCGAAGATTCATGATGACCATGGACGAAATGGACGCGATGGACACCAGGGACGATCATCCGCTGGGACGCCACCTGGGACTCGACTCAACGCCGGCTGCCACGATCGAGTCCCCTTCGACACGCAGGGCGATCCGGGGTAGGGGGCGAGCCGGAGGGCCGCCCAGCACGCGCCCCGTCGACACATCAAAGGCTCCGTTGTGGCAGGGGCACTCGAGGCGTCCGGCCGCCCGGTTGTAAAGAACCGGGCAACTGAGGTG
>JBKQWH010000413.1:0-2809 GCA_052139635.1 Capsulimonadaceae bacterium | reverse complement strand
CCACGACGGCTTGGCCCTACCAGGTGAGCCCGGTCTGCCCGCCGCTTCCCGGCGAGGCGTGCCCGATGCTGCCCTCGGACGCGGCGGGGACGGGCGACAGTGCCAGCACCGGCATAAATTCACAGCGGGCCACGGGATCTGGCTCTCCAATGACGAATTACGCCGCTTCTCAGAGGCGGGCGCGGCCATTGCGTTTTGTCCCCTGTCGAACCTGTTCCTCGGCAGCGGCCTCTTCCGCCTGGGCCGGGCGACAGACCCCGAGCACCCCGTCCGTATCACCGTGGGCAGCGATATTGGCGGCGGCAACGCGTTCACCCTCGTTCGCGTGCTTGAGGAGGCATACAAGGTCGGCATGTGCAACAACACCATGCTCGACGGTTCCGTTAATCCGCGAGAGCAGGACCTCGCGGAGGCTGACCGCAACAAGCTGTCGCCCTACCGGGCATTTTACCTCGCCACGTTAGGCGGCGCCCATGCTCTGTACCTCGACGACATGCTAGGCAACTTCGACAAGGGCAAGGAGGCCGATTTTGTAGCCGTCGACTGGAACGCGGGTCAGCTTGCGATGCGCTGGCACCAGTCGCTCATCGTGGAAGGCGCCAGCCCGGAGACCGTCGACCAAGCGGCCCAGTTGCTGTTCGGCGTCATGACGGTCGGCGACGACCGCAACATCGACGAGACGTGGGTCCTCGGAAAGCGCGCCTACAAGAAAGCTGCTGAGACAGCGCACGCTTAAGTCGCGACCGGACTCACGCGCCCTGTCCTCTTTGTTGGACGGCCCATCGTTCGGGCAACTTAACGTAAGGAGTTCAAGCTTGGAAGTGCGTGTCTCTCGGGCTTCCGCGGTTGTGGTGCAACGGGTTCCCGCTGCCCTCGCGGACTGGTTCATGGAATGGCAACGCGGCGTCACTGCGGCCGCCGAGGGCTTTGCCGGCTATCGCGGCACCGACGTCTACCCCCCGGCTGACGGCCAACGGGACGAGTGGGTGGTGGTGATCCATTTCGACGATGAGAAGTCATTGCAGGAGTGGCTGGGCTCGTCGGTTCGGGCGCAGTGGGTGGAGAAACTGCGGGCGCAGGTCGGGGACTTCGAGCTGAAGGCGCTGCCGGGCGGCTTCGGCCCCTGGTTCTCGGGCCTCGCTCACGGTTCGGAGGAGACGCCTTCGCCCTCCTGGAAGATGGCACTGACGGTGCTTCTCGGCCTCTATCCCACTGTTATGGTGCTCACGCTCTTTCCGGGGCCGTACACGGAGCCCCTGGGACTAGCCTTGGCCATGCTGATCGGGAACGCCCTAAGCGTGTCGATTCTCCAGTGGGCTGTGATGCCTGTGCTGAATATACCGCTCGCTCCCTGGCTCAAGGCCAATTCGGATAAACAAAGGGCCTTATCGGTCGGTGGACTTTTTCTGATCCTTGGCCTCTTGGTGGTCATGGCTCTACTGTTCCGTCAGGTGACGGGCTAGACGAGCCATGAGTGACGCATCTATCATGATGCGCTGGCTATCGGCGCCGGCGGGAACAGCGATTGACCATCTCGGAAGCGGGCGAACTCAATAAATATTGCGATGGACGCGCGGAAGATGTCCCCGTTGGCCATCCAATGAGACCTCGGATGGGAGCCCCAGATCAGCATCGATGAAGGTGTGAACGCGGTCTGCGAGGCAACCTCCCGGTGATCCCGATGTGAACGGTTTGCATTGACGGAGGTATCCGAACATGGATCTTAACACGGTTTCAGAAGTAGCTCGTCCCTCGACAAGGGAAGAGATCCCGAACTGGTGCGACGGAGATGCATGGCTCGGGGGCGGAACGTGGCTTTTCTCCGAACCGCAGCCTGCTTTGCGCCGGCTCATCGATCTGGAGGAGCTTCGCTGGGAACCGCTGCAAGTCAACGAGACAGGTCTCACAATTGCTGGGACGTGCAAGATCAGCCAACTCTATGGCCTCGTTGCGCCCGAGGAGTGGAGGGCGGCGCCCCTGATCCGCCAGTGCTGCCAGTCTCTGCTGGCATCGTTCAAGATCTGGAACACCGCTACCGTAGGCGGAAACATCTGCATGTCTCTACCGGCCGGTGCGCTGATCTCCCTGACTTCCGCCCTCGAAGGCGTCTGCACGATCTGGTAGCAAGACGGAGGCGAGCGTAACGTGCCGGTACTCGATTTCGTCACCGGCGATAATCAAAACGTCCTCGGACCAGGCGATCTGCTTCGCAGCATTGACTTACCGGCATCTGCCCTTCACAAACGAACCAGCTTTCGCCGAATGTCGCTGACGCACATGGGCCGGTCGTCGGTGCTGTTGATCGGCACCTTATGCCCGCGTGAAGGGAGTTTTGCGCTAACCGTGACCGCCGCGACAGTGCAACCCATTCGGATCGAATTTCCCCGGGTCCCCGCTGCCGATCAACTTCAAGTCCTGCTGCGCGAAGCGATTCCGGATGCTTTGTACTTTGATGATGTTCACGGGACCCCTGCGTACCGCAAACATATGACCTTCTATTTCGCCGAAGAGATCCGCAGTGAGCTCTCGGTCGGGGGTGGCTTATGAACTATCACGTCAACGGCAAGACTTTCTCCATCGAGCCAAGGCCCGGGCAGTGCCTGCGCACCTTCCTCCGCGACTTAGGGTGGCTCGGAGTCAAGAAGGGATGCGATGCCGGCGATTGCGGAGCGTGCACAGTATGGCTCGATGGCGTTCCTGTCCACAGTTGCCTGGTGCCGGCATTTCGCGCTGCGGGCCGACAGGTGACGACGATTGAGGGGCTGGCCGGCAATGGGGAACTGCATCCCATGCAGCAGGCGTTGATCGA
>JBKQWH010000412.1:0-24326 GCA_052139635.1 Capsulimonadaceae bacterium | reverse complement strand
CACATGGATGACCTTGCCGACGCCTGGTTTCTGGAGATTCGCCGTGTTCTTCGACCCGGCGGCATTCTGTATGCGACATTCCTCGACTCGCACAGCGTCGCGGCGATCCGTGCGATTCCGGAGTCCGACTGGGATCCGATGATGCGCATGTGGATGAACTCTGCGGCTATGAGAGAGTTCGAGTCGACAAACGCGCGGTACTGCACGATCGGGCGCTCCGTCTTCGCTTACTCCTTCTATAACGCCGACTACCTCGCCAGGCATCTCGGCCGTATGTACGACGTGCGAGTGATCGTGCCCCATGCGTATCGCCACGTTCAAACCGGCATAGCCGTTCAAAAGCGCTCGAGCCGAAAGTGAACGGCTCCTCGGAGCAGGCACGGCGCCAGGGGCACGCGAGCGACAAGCAAACAAGGAGGATACCAATGCTCTTCGCAAGATATCTCGCGTTTCTAATCGCCGCGATGGCGTGTCTGCTGGCGTCGACGCGGCCGTGCCGGGCGCAGCGAGTGTTCGTCGAGGACTTGAACGGGTACGGCCTGATGCTCCAGCACTATTCGACGGCCGCGCAGGAGGCCGGCGTCGACTGGCCGGGGGTCGACGGGACTCCGTGGGGCACGCGTATCCAGATCTCGAACGACATGGGGGACTGCGACATCACGTGCGTCACGAACCACGGCTACGGGTTGGCGCGGCTGTTAGCCAAGTGCCGCCGGATCGCACCCGCACTGGGTTATCCCAATGCGGACTATCACACCTACGACGGTAACCTGACCGTGGGCGTCGACATCGAGCTTAACAAGTACATGTCCCGAACGAAGAAGACATCCGACATGCGGCTCGATCTGGCGAAAATCGCGTCGGTGATCTCTTCATCGCAGCTTACGCCGCCCCTCGCTTGCGGCATCGAGGCGCGGGAAACGTTGCGGACGGTCCTCATGGTGGATGGGAAGCGGGTCAAAATCGATCGGTACTGGATCGGCCCCCTGTCGTCACTCGGCACGAGATCGTCGGTAACGTTCCACAATGAGGCGTCGCTGGCAACAATGGCGCTCCCGCTCGTTCTCCTGGCTTTCATGATTTTTGGGGTCGGCGTCATGATCATCGCCCCGCTTCGGTCGATGAATAAGCCGATCGAGGGTCCGCCGGCGGACTCGGCCGCGGCGCAAAGGGCGTACGACAAACTGCCTCCCGTCGTCATTATGATGCTCCCGGTGATGCTGATGCCGCTGGTGCTCTTCGCGTTGAGCCAGCGCGTGCCGGCGGACGCGCAAATGGCGGCCGCTGTGTCTCTATGTCCAGTCCCCATCCAGTATCTACTCATCGGGGTGTTCGCCGCCCTGTGTCTCGCCATGGGAGTCGCAGCATGGAGCGTGAAGCGGCGCATGGCGTTGACGCCGCCGGAAATTCGCAAGCGCGTGGCCGTGGACCGCCCGAACATGACCTTTCTGATCCCCCTTTTGGTCCTGATGATCCTCGGGCCGGTCACTCTCCTCACTCCGATCCACAACCCTGTTCAAGCGATCGTCCGGCGCGACGCATACTTCGCGGCGATGGCGATCGCGCTTCTCTCGAGCGCCTTCCTCGCTGTGCGACAGAGTCGTAAGTTGCGGCGCAAGCTGACCGGCGGCCCGGCATACGACGCGGTCGTGCAACTCGCCGAGAAGGCCGGGGTCCGCGTGCGGGCCGTCACGCTGATAACATCGTCGCGCGCCAACGCCTTCGCCTCAGCCATCAATACGGTCGGCCTGACAACCGCACTTGTCGAGGAAATGGACCCGGCCGACGTGCAGGCGGTGATTGCCCACGAGATCGCGCACCTGAAACTCGGGCATCTCCGCCGGACCCTTGTGATCTCGCTGGCCGCGATCACCGCACTTTTTGGCGCATTCTACGGCGTAACCGGCTGGATTGCCCCGCATGTCCGTTACGACGGAGCCGTGATCCTGCGAAACCCGGTGTTGTTCATCGTGCCGATGTATCTCCTCCTGTTTACGGTCGTGGGGGCGGGCCGGCGCAAGCGCGAGATGGAAGCGGACGACCTTGCCGCGAAACTGGTGGGAGACAGTGAGCGGGTCGCGGGCGCGATCCGGAGGCTGCACGAGCAAAATGCCGTGCCGACCCGTCTCAAACCGATGGATGAGGCCATCAGCAGCCACCCGTCGCTGGCGCACCGGCTCGACGCACTCACGTCGACCAACGATCGCGACACATCGGGGCCGCGGTAAGAAACGTATGTTTTCTGTTATGAGGTATCATATCGGACATGGGCGCCGCATCGGGAACCCCCGACTGCACAGTGTTGATGCGGCCAAATCTCTTCACATAAGTGGGTTTCCGTCTTCGTGATCGATCGACGAGGCGGGCGGAGGCGTGACATCGCAAGGTCGGTTCCCGAAATGCAACGCGGTCTTTCGACCGCCGGTCAAGTTGCCGCCCGGGGACTGGCTTCCGGGCTGACGGTATCAGTCTCACAACATAGGTCGCACGCCTGTCCGGCTCGTGTTCGGGCGGCTGTCCCATCTCACCAATTCATACGACAGGCGGAACTTCTCTGGACAATTCATTATCTTGTTGATATAATGAGGATATCGCGAGGAAGTGAGCGTAATAACCGCGTATAAGTATCACGGCGCGTTATCGACCGGGCTCTGTTCCGGGAGGCGGCAAGCAAGCGCACGCAGTGCCATCGATAGAGGGCGTAGATCGCGAGAACAGTGTGAGCGCTGGCACGATAGCATCCGGAGGAGCTGACCCGTTCGTCGCTCCTCCCGAAATCGAGAAAAGTTTGACGTTCGCTGCCGAGCAGCAGCGGACGCGTTGTTTTGCGACCGAAACCGTCCTTCAGCCGGTGCTGTTTCGTGTCGGGTCGCGGGGCATCGACGCGGAGGTCGGGCTGCCGCGACGTCACCAGCTCAATATCGCTCTGGTGGTGGACCGGTCCGGGTCGATGGAAGGACAGTCACTGGAGTTTGTCAAGCGGGCCTGCGGGGTTCTGTTGGATTTGATCGATCCACGGGACTTCGTTTCGGTGATCTCGTTCGCCGAAACGGCGGACATGGTCCTACCCGCCCGCCGGATTCGCAGCAAGTCCGAGGCAAAGGACGCCATCAACCGAATTTCGGCCGGCAATACAACCAATCTGCACCAGGGATTGATGGTGGGATACCAGCAGATCGCAGCAGTCCGGAGCGCAAAGACGCTGGATCGGATCATCCTGGTGACGGACGGCGAGCCCACCGCAGGAACAAAAGACTTCAATGCGATTGTTGGCAACGTTGTCGAGCAGAAAATGCGAGGAGTATCCGTAACCACAATCGGTCTGGGCTCCGAGTATGGGGAAGAGCTGCTGGCGGAGATCGCTTTGCGGTCCGGGGGAAACTTCTACCACGTCCCGGAAACAGACCGGCTGGCGGACATATTTCGCCGGGAGTTCCAATGCATGACGCGCGTCGTAGCCGATAATATTCGACTGCGTGTGCATGTGAACCGCGGCGTCTACGTTCGTCAGGTGTACGGGCACCAGCCATCCATCCTTTCGCGTGAGGTGGAGGTGGTTTTAAGCGACCTCGAGGGCGAGAGCGACATGCGGTCGCTGTGGGAATTTGAGATCGTTACTCGCGGCGCCGGATGGTACCGCATCGCCGAGGCCGATCTGCGGTATGATGATCTCAATACAGGCCGACCAGAGCGATTGACGACCGATCTTGTCTTCGAGTTTTGCGCGGAAGAGCAGGATCCCGTCGATGATCCGGAGCCGGAAGGCTTTACCGCTCAGGTTGAGGCGGCGGAAGCCGTGCGGACCATCGGCAAGACGCTCCACGCGGTGCGTCGGCAGAACCTGGATGTGAATTCCGTGATTCACGAGTTGGAGGGGGTCCGTGACATCCTGACCTCGCACTCTCGTGAGCGCTCCGTCGAGATGGTCGCCGACACACTGGCGGACATTCAAAGCGGCGGCCACGTGGCCAAAGCGCTGATGGCCCTCATGTTTAATCTGGACCAGGGCAAGGCGAATTGAAAAACTACTACGCAATTCTGGAAGTGAACCAGCACAGCAGCGCCGCTGAAATACGTGAGTCCTACCGGCGTCTCGTACAGCGACATCTGTGGAACAGGGAAGCATCGGCCGAGCTCAAGGAAGCTTACGACGCGTTGACCACGCCCGCGCGGCGTGAAGAATATGATCGCGCAGCAGTCGCAGAAGGTATAACTACAGTTACCGGCGGCGAGGTGCGTATGGAGGCGCCGGCGGCCGAAGCTGGCCGGCGGTGTCCGATGGGAGCGGCGTCGCAGTGTCCCGTACTGGCGGTGCGGTTTTCCGCGGGAATGACGCATTGCCCGGAATGCGGGCTCGAATTGGCGTCCGTGCCGCAACTGATGAGCGGCCGAGAGGAGAACATGGAGCAGAATTGGTTTGGCCGCTTGGAAGAAGAGACTGGCCGAAAACATCGTCTGCACACTGGCGAAAGCACAGTGGGTCGCGAGGCCGCGGACATTACGTTGCCCGATAAGACCGTCTCACGACTGCATGCGCGCCTGCAGTCCGGCGAAGACAAGGTCGTGATTCTCGAGGACCTCGGAAGCACGAACGGCACTCAGGTGAACGGTGAGCGCATGACGCCGCATACGCCGCGCACACTCGTTGACGGCGACACGGTCCGATTTGGCAGTATCCGGCTGCGCTATCGAGCCCTCGATGCACTCACCGAGGGAACAGAGGTAGACCTGCCCGATCCTGAGCCCATCGACATGCCGGTTGTCCCTCTCGTCGCTCCACAGGAGCCGGTCCTCGCGAGCGAGCCCAGTTTCGGTTCGTTCCTGGATCAGCCGATCGCACAGCCGCAGGCCATGAACCCGCTGGAGCGGTTGTTCCGCGCGCCGCTCGGCACGGCCGTCAATGCGCGGGCGCGATTGATCGCGACCCGGGGCGACATGATCTCCGAACATCCCTTGATCGAGGGAGTCACGTCGTTCGGACGGCGCGCCGACTGCACGATCGTGCTGCGCAACGATCCATATGTCTCCGGAACGCATGCCCAGATAGTCGGGGAGGGAGAAGCCTTCCACCTGATCGATGTCGGCAGCACAAACGGGACGCTGCTCAACGGCGAGCGGCTCGTGCCCAACCATCCGGTCACACTGTCGCGCGGCGACGAGGTCGTCATCGGAGGCACGATCTTCCGATTCGAGCCGAACGACTCGGTTCGGGATGGGAGTCTGCGCTGACAACCAGGCCCAACAGCCGGTGCGAAACACCGCGCTGCGAGGAAGGAAGCTCGATTTGATTTAGTGCGGCAGAAGGGTGCGAACGCCCGGCTGCAAGCATATATGTGGTTGATGAGGACAGAGCCCGATTGTGCGGGTGATCGGCACACGCATAAGAATAGATGCGCGTTGCGCCCACCGCATCCCGGTAGCATGTTCTCGACGAAAGATGAGCACTCACATGCAAGATTTTATGGCGCAAGAGAAGACGGTTCAGTTCAACCGCGATGAGATCAATGAGGGTTGGGCTGAATTAGGCCGGACTCCGCGGGTTGTGGCCACCGTCAAGCTCGGCGCGAAAACCGACCTTGGCCGCATTCGAGAGAACAACGAGGACAAGTTCGACTTCTACGAGCCGGAGGATCCGGCGGTGCTGGCAACCAAGGGATGCTTCTACGGGCTTGCCGACGGGATGGGCGGCCATTCCGCGGGCCAGATCGCCTGCGAGCTGGCGCTGAAAGTCATCGTCCGTGCGTATTACGCGAACCCGTCGCCGGATACGCACGCCAGCCTGCGTCGCGCCGTCGAAGAGGCGAACTCGCTCATCTATGACACAGCCCAGATGATGACGGAGCGCAGCGGGATGGGCACGACCCTGACCACTGCCGTAGTCCGCGAAGATATGCTCACGATCGCGCAGGTTGGTGACAGCCGGGCCTACATGATTCGTGGTGGTCATATTACACAGTTAACAGAGGACCACTCGTGGGTCGCGGAACAGGTTCGGATCGGCGCGATGAGCCTGGAGGAGGCCCAGGCCTCCCCGTTTCGCAACATCATTACGCGGTCGATCGGCACAGCCAGCACGGTCGAGCCGGACATCGTCACTCACGAGCTGCACGTTGGGGATACGGTCATTCTTTGCTCGGATGGACTGCATGGCCATGTGGATCCGATGGAGATCGCCGCAATTGCGGCGGAACACAGTCCATCCATTGCCGCTATGCGGCTGGTTGAGGAGGCAAATGAGCGCGGCGGGCGTGACAATATCACAGTTATGATCCTGTCGATCCGGGGGCTCACTCCCTTTGGTGAAGACGACGTTCCACATGCGGCCGTTGTTGAAGTGGCAGAAGCCGGCAGTGTCAGGCAAGAAAAGCGTCCTTGGGGACGGAAAAAGTAAACCATCGCGGGCCGAAGCGCGGATCAAGGCGAATCGGCCCGTACCAGAGTTGCTGACCGCCTTAGCAGGGCGGGTGCTGATCATTACGGGAGTAAAATCGAGTGGCTGTCACCCCAACAAGCGTCCTTGGAAAATACCGCATTATCCGAGAAATTGCGCGCTCCAACGATATCGTTTACGAAGGCGTTGACCCGGCCATGGGCCGGCGCGTCGCGATCAAGGAACTGGCGCTGCCTCAGCACCTCGCCGGAAGCCAGAAGCGCGAACGAATCGAGCGCTTCTACCGGGAGGCCAAGGCAGCCGGCACGCTCACGCACCCGAACATCGTGACAATTTACGACGTTGGCGAGGAGAACGAGCGACACTACATTGTCATGGAGTACCTTGAGGGCCACAGCCTGCGCGAGATCCAGCAGATGCAGGGGGCGCTGCCGCTCAAGGAAAGCCTCGAAATTGCCCTTCAACTCTGCGATGCGCTCGGATACGCTCACTCCCGCGGTGTCGTGCATCGCGACGTCAAGCCGGACAACGTACATATCCTGCCGGGCGGAATCATCAAGCTCACCGACTTCGGAATTGCACGTATTACCGCCGAGCCGAGCATTACCGCCCACGGTCAGGTCTTCGGCACACCGTCTTATATGTCGCCGGAACAGGTGGCGTCACACACGGTAGACCACCGGACCGACATTTTCTCGCTCGGTATCACGTTGTATGAGATGCTGACCGGACGAAAGCCGTTCCAGGGCGACAGCGTCATCACAATCACATACAACATCATGAACATTCAGCCGCCGATGCCGGTGGGCGTGCCTCCGGGGCTGCACGCCATCCTGCAGAAGACGCTGGCGAAGGATGTTAACGCACGCTACCAGAACACGGCTCAGATGGCCGCGGATTTGCGCAACGAGAAGTTCATGCTCGAGTCCGGCAACCGGACGACCCAGATGCAGCAGGTTCCGCAGCCGATATCCGGACAGACACTCAACACCGGAAACGTGCCGCCGGAGATCTCGGGGATTCCCGCGTTTTCGCATCCGCAGCCGCACTATGCGCCTGCCCCGCAGCCGCAGTACGGCCGGCCTCAGCAGCAGCCACCCTATAACCCACAGCAGCCGTACGGACAGCCGCAATATCCGCCAGGACAGGGGGGGCAGCAGTATGGCCAGCCGCAGTATGGCCAGCAGCCGTACGGTCAACCGCAGTATGGCCAGCAGCCCTATGGCCAGCAGCCGTATGGCCAGCCCCAGTATGGTCAGCAGCAGCGGCCCTACACGCCAAACAAGCCACAGGGAAAGCCCGCGTGGGATTCGCGCAAGATCATGAACTACGTGCTGATAGGCATTGTCGTTGTTCTTCTGGTATTGATTGTGGTTTTTGTACTGGCGCAGTTCTTCAAGAAGTTCAGCATGCAGTACCAGCGCGACGAGGCCTTGCAGCACTATCAGCGTGGGCAGATGGAGTTCAGTCAGGCGCAGTATGATCAGGCTGCCACCGACTACCTGGCCGCGTACACCGGCCTGCCGCAGAGCGACGTCGCGCGGCAGGCAACGGCGGGGCTCTCGGCGGTCGAGGTCGCCCGAGGGCTCGATAGAGCGAGCCACAACGACCCGCACGCCGCGGAAGAACATTACAACAACGCGATTCGTTACTACCCTAAAAACGCAATGGCGTACTGTTTCCTGGGAAGCTTAAAGGCCGATAACGGAGATACGGCCGCCGCCCTGAGCGAATGGCAGGCGGCCATTAAACTGGACCCGAACGGACAGTATGGAGTGGATGCCAGACATTATTCCGCGAATGCCGACCTGGTCCTGGCGCAACAAGCTCTCCGGGCCGGCGACACCCTCGAGGCCAGGAAATACTGGCAGCAGACAATTCTTGTCGATCCGGAAGGCGACGCCGCCGACCGCGCCCGCTCTCTCCTGGACAGCCCGCTTCCGACCGACTCCAAGCATTGATGCTTCTCCTCTCCCGCGTCCCCACGCCAGCCTTCCGGCTCCGTCTTATTCGTCCACGTCCCTTGTTCGATCCACTCGATTGACCTGGATTCCTTGAACTCTGGTCTTCACCCCGGCAGCCCACGAATTCATTCGTGGGTAACGCCGAGCGCCCACGAAGTTGTCCGCGGGCCGCAACCGCCTGCGTTAGCCGGGTGACGCCGTCGATAACGGTCGTACGTAGGACGTTCACCCCCGGCAGCCCACGAATTCATTCGTGGGCTGCAATGATGACCAGGGGGGCTGAAAGGTGACTATTGACCGAGCCTCGCCAGACTCGCCTCTGCATCTGTCGCTCGATCCGGCTGCGTGTTATGCAACTCGGCATCGTTCACGATATGGCGGTACGCCTCGACGGCCTCGTCGGACCGATCGTTGGCTTCCTCCGCCTGACCAAGCTGGTACCAGTCCTCGATAGATGCGTCCGCCGATTCCGCGACATGGCTCCAGGCGCGGACCGCGTCCACGGAATTACCGCTCACCAGGTAAATATGGGCCAGGATGCGCCAGGCCACTGTGTCGGGATTGACCTGTGTCTCATGGTCCATCTTCTGCAACAGCCCGGGCAGCTCACCCGCGTTTCGCACCATGACGAGGGTGTCATCGATCTGCCGGCTGGTCTCGGCGTCCTGCACAGGTTGGGTTGCCGAAAACTCCAGTGCGTCGCGCCACTTTTCCAATGCCGTCGCTTCGCCGGCCGCAATGGCGGTTTGAGCGGCGTTACGCAGATTGTCCAGATCGTTAGACTGCAGGGGTGCGATGGTCGACCCGGCCAGTACGGGGGCCACATGGCTGCTCGACCACTGGATGAACGGCATGGAACCGTCGCCCGAGTCGGATGGCGCGGCCGGACGAACGGGATTCACCCGGCTCGATTCCGGCATCAAGGTTATGGGACGCACAATGGCGGCGACACCGATCGGAGGCGACGGCGGTGCACTTGGAGCCCGGATGCCCGCGCGCAGCGTCTCCGCGAGTTCGGTCGCCGGTTCCACACCATTCACGTCCGCCACGACCGCGTCCGGCACGCTGTTATCCGCAGCCAGGCGGAGGGTCTGCTTGATCGGCGTCGCCACGTAGAAGCCGTGCGTGGATCGCATCGGCAGCGGACTCATGGCCAGAACCGGCGGCGTCATCGCCGGCCCCACGTTGGGTCCTGCATTTGTCGAGGTCGACTTTCCCGCGGCGATTTGAATGACCGGATGGTGGGGTGAAGCCAGCGAAACAACGATCAGCCCGGCCGCGGCTGCCGATGCCAGACCGACCGCGAATGCAGGCCGCCGCCAGAGGACAGGGGCCGGGCGCTGCTCGGAAATCCGCGCCTCAACCCTCGGCCAGACCGACCGCCGGACCCCTTCCCCCGCTGGCACGTTGACAGTCGTTTTCAGGTGGCCGACAATCCGTTTGATCCGGGCCAGCTCATCCGCAAGGGCGGCATCGATAGCCAAACGGGCCTCGAGAAGGGACCGGCGTCGCGGGTCGAGTTCGCCCTCGGCATACGGGACAAGCCAGTTGTGATACTCTTGGTTAAACATTTCTGCTGCTAACTCGTTCGATCACGACAAAGAACGCTTACGCCCACCGGGCTACTGCTGCATCCACTCCAGGGTACCGCGCAATTTCTTGCAAGCATAGTGCAGCCGCGACCATACGGTTCCCACAGAGCACCCGGTGAGGGCGGCGACCTCCTCGCAGGAGTAGTCCTCGAAGTAGTGCAGCAACAGGACAGTGCGCTGCTTCTCCGGGAGCGCATCAATGGCGCTGCGCAACGCGGTGTCGCGAGCCCGTCCCTGGGCAAACTCCTCGGGGCCGGGATTCGGATCGGCCACGGATATCCGGACTGCCTCAGGCAGGTCCTCGTCATTCACAACGTGCTTGTGGCGCTTGCGGCGGTGCCACTGCTTGATTGCCATGTTGGTGGCAATCCGGTAAAGCCAGGTCGAGAACTTGGCGTCACCGCGAAACCGCGGAAAGGCACGCCAGGCCTGCAGGAAAACGTCCTGCACGGTGTCCTCAATATCGTCGATAACCGCGCCCTGGCCGAGAATGCGCGCGACAAGCGCATAGACCTTCTTCTCATGCCGCTGCACGAGGAGGCCAAATGCGCCAACGTCGCCGGTCTGGCAGCGGCGCGCCAGCATGCCGTCAACATCGTCGGTTCGGGAGTGCAACTCTGCCTCCCGCGCTCCGGCGCTTCCGCGCGCCGAGACGGTCTCGTTCGTTGGAGTTGGCATGGCGCAAAGGAGGGAGTTATCGATAAACTCTTCCCCGTGCGGGCCAACCATGACGCCAATCATGGGCTTCCCTGTATCCGGTTGTTCAGAGGCGTTAGACACAAACTCACCCTGCTGCCTTCAAACGACCTATCGGGTCGGGCAAACTGTTTCTAGATTATACGGCAATTGTCGCACGTTCGGTTAACCGGCCGCGGAGATCGCTGCGTGCAAGATCGCTAACGCTCCCGGCGCGGACTCTCATCTGGCCGTTTGTCATCCGTGCGCCGGCCGACCGTTTCGGCCCTGGCCAGCAGCTCACTCGCCATGGCAACCCAATGGCCGCGCGGGTATCTCGCAATCAACGTGCCCAGGAATCGTGCCGAGCGCCTCGGGTCGATCGGAGCAAGCAATTGTCCGAGCTTCAATCGCGCGATCTCATCCTCTGCCGCTTCCGGCGTATCATGCACCAGGGCTTCGAGCAGAGCGACAGCGGTTGTCGTGTCACCGATATCCTGCGCGACCCCGGCGAGCCTGAGCCGCTCGCGGGGATTGAGCCGCAGGGGAATCCCCCGCGCCAGACCGTGAGCGCCGATAGCAACCGCGCCGGAGGCGTTACGCGACTCGAGCAGCCTTCGGATCGCTCCGGCCATCTCCTGTTCCGCCCTGTCTGCGAGCGTCTTATCATGGTCGATACGGGCCATGTCCGCCATCACGTCCACAAATTCCAGACGCACGGCGATGTCATCCGGTTCGAACTGCAAGTAGCCCCGGTATTGCCGAATGGCATCGCGAAGTCCCGATGATCCCCGGCCGACCGACGCGCGCGCGTCTTGCAGGAGGTATTCCGTCCATCCCTCACGGAACATTCCCGTCAGCACGGAAACGACAAACCCAAATGCGAATCCGCCGAGATGCGCCCAGTAGGCGACGTCGCCGCTGTCCGGCCAAATAATACCACGTATCCCGTATGAGACGTTGATCAACAGCCAGAGGGCAAGGCCCGTGATCGCCGGAAGCTCCAGGTAACCCCACGAACTGCCCACCACGTACCCCGGAATCCAGACAAGGCGCAGCTTGCTCCGGTGGTATCTCACCACGAACGGCGCCAGTATCGCGGAAATTGCCCCGGATGCGCCCACGAGCGGATTGGCCAGTTGCGGTACGAAAGCGCTGGAATGAGATGCGCAGACATCCACGATCGCGCAGTGCAGGACCGCCGCCGACACTCCGCCGCCAAGATACAGGACCGCGAATGTCGCCGAGCCGATGGCGTTTTCGACCGGGGGGCCGAAGACCCACAGAAACAGCATGTTGAGCAGCAGATGTCCGATCCACACGTGGACGAACATCGACGTCAACAGGGTCGTGGCGTGAACATCGTCCGGAACGACGCCCCATCGGTCATAAACCGACGGGCTGCCCGGTGCCAGGTACGGAATCGTAAGGAGATAAACAAGGGCATTGATAGCGATCAAGCCATACGTGACCCACGGGCGGCGCCGGATTACCTGATCGGTTTGGACCGGAATGGGCAGGACCAGGACCATCGCGAACAGCAGCAACAGTATTTGCCACACGGACATGCATATTAGTATACACAATCCGTCGCCCGCCCGCATCAGGCGATCGGGACGCACTCCTTGCGGAGGGCGTCATGTCCGCCCCCGTCGCTTCGCTCCCGTGCGGACTCCTTGCGGAGGGCGTAATGTCCGCCCTCGTCGCTTCGCTCCGGCGCGGACTCCTTGCGGAGGGCGTAATGTCCGCCCTCGTCGCTTCGCTCCGGCGCGGACTCCGGATCAATAAAAGGAACACTGAACCTCATATGGCACGGACATCCAGCGACCGGCCGCGACGCGCCGGGCAGCGCCGAAAGAATGCACGAGCGGCGTATCCCGCCGTCCTTCCCCTCCTTCCGATTCGGGACAACGTCCATTTCCCTCGCATGATTTTTCCCCTCTTCGTTGGGCGCGAGAAATCCATTCGGGCGATCGACGACTCGATGTTAGACCATGAGCACATTGTTCTGGTCACACAGCGGGAGATGGACACGGAAGATCCCGATCCGGACGATCTCTATACGGTGGGGATTGTCGCCGAGGTCATGCAGGTCCTCAAGGTGCCGGACGGGACCGTGCGTGTGATGCTCGAGGGCATCGAACGCGTTGAGATCACAGACTACATCCAAACAGAGCCCTTTTTCATGGTGCGGGTCGAACGGCTGCCGGTACAGGAGCGACGCGATATTGAGGCTGAGGCGCTGATGCGCTCGCTTGTCACTCAGTTCGAGCACATCGTCAATGTCGGGAGGAACATCCCGCCGGAGGCCATTGTTTCGCTGCTCAACATCGATGAGCCGGGGCGGCTTGCCGATCACGTTGCCTGGCACCTTCCAGCCGTCCGCGTCGAGATCAAGCAGGACCTGCTGGAGACACTCGTCGCGCACGAGCGACTCGATAAACTCAACCTGATCCTGAAAAAGGAACTCGAGATCCTCGAAATTCAGAAGAACATCCGGACCAGGGTTGAGAAGGAGATGGGCGACACGCAGCGCGAGTTTATCCTCCGGGAACAGTTGAAGGCCATTCAGCAGGAACTGGGCGAGCGCGACGACCGCCAGACCGAGATCGAGGAGTACCGGACGAAGGTGCTCGAGGCAGCCATGCCTGAAGTCGTGTCCGAGCGCGCCTACAAGGAGATCGACCGCCTCGAGCGGATGCCGTACGCCGCTCCGGAGGGCGTCGTAATCCGCAACTATCTCGAGACAATGACCGGGCTGCCGTGGTCGAAAGCCACCGACGAGACGCTCGATATCATCGCCGCCGAGAACATCCTCGACGAGGACCACTACGGCCTTCCGCGCGTCAAGGAGCGCATTCTCGAGTTTCTGGCTGTCCGCAAGCTGACCGGCACACTCAAGGGGCCGATTCTGTGCTTTGTTGGCCCCCCCGGTGTCGGCAAGACCAGCCTCGGGAAATCCATCGCTCGCGCGCTGGGGCGCAAATTCCACCGCATCAGTCTCGGAGGCGTACGCGATGAGGCGGAGATACGCGGTCACCGCCGCACCTACATCGGCGCGATGCCCGGGCGGATCTTGCAGGGACTCAAGCACACCGGTGTGAACAACCCCGTTTTCATGCTCGATGAGATCGATAAGATGGGTTCGGACTTTCGCGGCGACCCGTCGTCGGCACTGCTCGAGGCTCTCGACCCCGAGCAGAACGGGGAGTTCTCGGATCACTATCTCGAGGTGAGCTTCAACTTACGGAACGTGATGTTCATCACGACCGCCAATCTCCTCGATCCCATTCCACCCGCCCTGCGCGACCGCATGGAGGTCATCTCGTTCAGCGGGTACACGGAGGACGAGAAGGTCGAGATAGCCCGCAAGTTCCTGATTCCCAAGCAGATGCGCGACAACGGCCTTCCGGAGGGTCACCTGACCATCCCGGAGGCCATTATGCGACGGATTATCCGAGAACATACCCGTGAGGCCGGGGTGCGGAACTTCGACCGGGAGTTGTCCACCATTTGCCGCAAGGTGGCGCGGGCATTCGTGCAAGGCAATGTCGACATTGTGGAAGTCACCTCGGACCTCGTGCGGACATATCTGGGGCCCCGCAAGTTCCAGCACGGGCTGATGGAGGAGCAGAACGAAATCGGCTCCGCCACAGGTCTCGTCTATACCGAAGTCGGCGGCGACGTCATCTCGATCGAGGTCACTCTGATGCGCGGCAAGGACGGCCGCCTTACTCTCACCGGACAGCTCGGCGACGTGATGAAAGAATCGGCACAGGCCGCGCTCTCGTATCTTCGGTCACGTGCTGCGGCGCTTTCGATTGAGGAGGACTTTTACGAGCACACGGAGATCCACATTCACGTGCCGGCAGGGGCAATCCCGAAGGACGGCCCGTCGGCCGGGATTACGATGGCGACCGCGATGGCGTCGGCCCTGACCCACCGCCCGGTCCGGAACGATGTCGCGATGACCGGTGAGATCACCCTGCGCGGCAAAGTCCTTCCCATCGGCGGCCTCAAGGAGAAAGTCCTTGCGGCCCACCGCGCCGGCATCCGCACCGTGATCATCCCGAAAGAAAACGAAAAGGACCTGGAGGAGATCCCGGACAATATCCGCAAGGAAATGTGCTTCGAGCCCGTCTCGAACGCCGACCGCGTCCTCGAGCTAGCCCTCGCGGTAGTAGCGTGAGTACCGCGCCGGGTTCTTATTACATGGATTATCCGGATTAAGGGGACTTCTCCGAATGCTTAATCCGCTCAATCCTCTTAATCCCGTTAATTCATGCAATAAAAAGAATCCTATCCTTCCTTCGTTGGGGTTACCCGATGAAGACGGGGTAGGAAATATGCAAGAGTCCGGCATGTTTTTTCAAGCGATTCTGGCGGCGGGCCGGTTCGAATCTTACGCTTCCGGCGGGATCACCTTCCAGAGCACGAGATAGGCGATCGCTAACAGACCGACCGTGGCGATGGTGAGAAGGGTCCACCCTATCCGAAAGGCCGCCGGCGTGCCGCCGAAGTAGGCGGCCATGCCGGCGCAGACGCCGCCCAGAACGCGGCCCGCCACCGGGCGAGTCAGGGTGCGGCCAGCGAACGGATCGGGTTCGTCGGGATCGATGGCCTCGACGAGAGCCTTGCGGACGGCCGACGGTGTGGCCGCGGCCGGTCCGGGATGCGCAAGGACGCCCGGAATCTCGGCGATTGCGCTGCTCGACGGCGCGGGCGGTTTCTCCGTAATTCGCTGTAGCATGCCGGGCGTGATCGACATCACCTCGCCAGGATCGTCAACCTGGGCGCCGGAGTAGCGCGCCTGGCCGCATGCGGGGCAAAACGCGGCCTCTGTCGGTATTTCGATTCCACATTTTATGCAGTACATCCCGGTGATTGTACCATCCCTTTCGCCGGAACTAGCATTAATTCCGCGCGTAGCGTGCTACCGTGCAGTTGGACGCGGAAGTTCGACGCCGGCTGCCGCCAATCGGGCGAAGCAGAAGCATGGCTCACAAGGTATACTATCGGGTGCATCCCTTGAAACGGGAATAAAAGTCGGTCGGCAAACCCGGTCGCCCGGTGGTACGGCCGGACCGGATCGCCATTATTCGTATGCGGGTCTCAAGCCAGTCAACGTTATGGCCGGGATAACTCATATTCAATCGAAGGAAGACCACAGACCGAGCCGCTGTTTGTAAATCCATCGAGCAGGCCGATCTGAAATACGATGAAATCTCTGAGAATTACGCACCTCCGCGAGTTGGAATCGGAGTCGATCTACGTCATACGCGAAGTCGCCGCGCAATTCGAGCGTCCTGCCCTGCTTTTTTCGGGCGGCAAGGACTCTATCGTGATGAGCCACCTTGCCCGCAAGGCATTCTGGCCGGCGCGCATTCCCTTCCCGCTGCTGCATATCGACACCGGCCATAACTTCGAGGAGACCATCGCCTACCGTGACCGGTGGGTCGAAGCCATCGGCGCCAGACTGATCGTCAAGTACGTTCAGGACTCGATCGACGCCGGTCGAGCCGTCGAGGAAAAGGGCCCGAATGCCAGTCGAAACATTCTGCAGACTGTGACGCTTCTCGATGCGCTCGATGAGATGAAGATCGACGGCGCACTGGGCGGGGGACGCCGCGATGAGGAGAAGGCCCGGGCGAAGGAGCGCTTCTTCTCGCATCGGGACGAGTTCGGACAGTGGGACCCGAATTACCAGCGGCCTGAACTGTGGAATTTGTTCAATGGCAAGAAGAACCATGGCGAGCACTTTCGCATTTTTCCGATCAGCAACTGGACGGAGATGGACGTGTGGCAGTACCTCTATCTGGAGCATATCGAGATGCCCAGCCTCTATTTCACGCACACTCGCGAGATGATCGACCGCGACGGCGTTCTGCTGGCGTACTCGCCGCACCTCACGCTCAAGCCGGATGAGTCGCCGGTCGCGATGCAGATTCGATTTCGAACGATCGGCGACATGACCTGTACCGGAGCCGTCGTCTCCCCGGCCTCGTCGGTCGAGGAGATTATTCGGGAGGTGGCCGCAAGCCGCGTGACCGAGCGCGGCACGCGGGCCGACGACAAACGGTCCGAAGCGGCAATGGAAGATCGCAAAAAAGAGGGATATTTCTAAGCCTCCCGACAGGCTCAAGCATTACGTCAATTTTCAGAGTTTGAGGCTGTTTAGCAAGAATAGCCTGGTGATTGTAAGGGACCACGATGAGCGAAGCACCCAAGTCCGGTTATCTCGATATGGAGTTGTTGCGTTTTACCACCGCCGGTAGCGTTGACGACGGGAAAAGCACCCTGATCGGCCGGCTTCTTTATGACAGTAAATCCATTTTCGACGACCAGTATGAGGCCATCAAGGCTACGAGTGAGCGACGCGGCGAGGATTATGTGAACCTTGCCCTTCTTACCGACGGGCTCAAGGCCGAGCGTGAACAGGGCATTACGATCGACGTGGCGTACCGCTACTTCGCAACCCCGAAGCGAAAGTTCATCATTGCCGACACGCCCGGCCACATCCAGTACACCCGCAACATGGTGACCGGAGCGTCGACTGCAAACCTGGCGATCATCCTGATCGATGCCAGGAACGGCGTCGTGGAGCAGACCTGCCGGCACGCGATCATCGCATCGCTACTGCGCATTCCGCATGTCGTGATCTGCATCAACAAGATGGATCTGGTCGACTATCGCCGGGAGGTGTTCGAGAAGATTCGGGTCGATGTCGAGGCGCTTGTCTCGCACCTGGACACGGTGGACATTCACTTTATCCCGATCAGCGCTCTTAACGGAGACAACGTGGTGGATCGATCCAAGGAAATGCCCTGGTACGGCGGCCCGACCCTGCTCACGCTGCTCGAAACAACGCACATCACGAGCGACCACAACCATGTGGATTCGCGATTTCCCGTGCAATACGTGGTGCGTCCCTATTCGAACGAGTTCCATGATTACAGGGGCTATGCCGGTCGGGTTGCAGGCGGGGTGTTTCTGCCCGGCGACCGAGTCACCATCCTGCCGTCGGGACTTCGGTCGACCATCAAGTCGATCGACACCTTTGACGGTCCCGTGGACCGCGCATTTGCGCCCCTCTCCGTAACCATGACGCTGGAGGATGACATCGACATCAGTCGCGGCGACATGATTGTCAAGGACGGGGAGGGTCCGGACATCTCGCAGGACATCGAGTTGATGGTCTGTTGGCTGCACGAGCGGAGGCTCCAGGTGCGCGGAAAGTACGCCGTCAAGCATACGACCCGCGACGTCCGCTGCGTCGTGAAAAGCATTCATTACAAGCTTAACGTCGACAATATGGAGAGGCTGTACGACGATACCAACGTATATATGAACGATATCGCGCGCATTTCCATTCGGACGACGGCCCCGTTGATGTTCGATAAGTACGCCCGAAACCGGGTCACCGGCAGCCTGGTCCTGATCGACGAGGCCACGAATGAGACCGTGGGAGCCGGGATGATCGTCGGCCAGCCCAGTCCGCCCGGCACGGACGAGACGATCGTCTCCGAGGGATCAGGCATCTAGTCCGCAGGACGGGCAGAGTGATCGGCGGACGAGGCGCCGGGCACGGCGTTTTCATTGCTTGTGGCAGGTGGCCGCCATGCGTTACCGTCCGAAGAATAAGACGTATACCGCACCGCCGCTCGTCGAACCGCCGGTGGACTCGGTGCGGATGGAGCGGATCGTGCCGCAGGGCCCGCCGGATCTGCGCTGGATTGTCGGAATTATCGTGGCACTCACGGTTGCCTGGCTGGCCGTTCAGCCGCTTCTCCACCGGCCGCCATACCACTACACGGTCACCACCGTTGCCTCAGAGGGCGTCTCCGGCCAGGATCCGCCCCGGATTAACGCACTGGGCCAGATCGCGTTCACGGCCATGGTGACGACTAACTCCGGAACACGTGTCACCGCCTGCTTCTTTGACGGAAAGACGGTTCATGTGCTTCCGATGCCCGGCGGCGCCACGTCCACCAGCGCACTTGCGATCAACGATGCCGGCGTGGTCGTCGGCAGCGCCGACAACGGGTCGGGCCACAAGACCACAGTCCTCTGGCAGGGGAACCTGTGTCAGGTACTCAAGGGCGAGGCGGGCGACGTGTACGGCATTAACGACGCGGGCCAGATCGTCACTTCCGACGAGAACGGCCATGCGGCCCTCTGGGACAAGGGTTCGTGGAAACATGTCGACCTGTTTCCGTCCGGACAAAACCGAGCCGTCTCGATTGACGATAACGGGGTCATTACCGGAGTCGCGTCGCCGGCCGGAAATTCGCTCTCGCAGCACGTCTACCGGTTTGTCAATGGGCGCGCCGTCGATCGGGGCATATTGAGCGACAGCGAAAACATGCACCCGATGGCGGGCAACAAAGCGGGAGATCTGGCGGGAACGTGCGGTGGCGACGATCATCCATGCTGCTACCGGAAAGGCTCGCTGGTCGATCTGAGCACGCACGGCAATTTGCGAATGATGCTTCCGGCGGAGGGGCTCAACGACCGGGGCGATGTGGTCGGGGGCACCCAGTCCCGGTACGCTCGCTTCTTAGGGAACGATCCCGCGGTCCTCTGGCACGACGATGTTCCCTACACGTTAGACGACATTGCTAACAAGCGATGGGGCGCAAGCATTGTCGGCGCCGGTGACATCAACAACCGCGGTCAGATCGCCGCGATCGAAATCCTTACGTCCAACGGCACTCCGAGCATCGTCCGCCTCGACCCGCAACGGTAGCGTGGTCGCGGCAAGGAAGAAGCACGGGGGTTGGGAGGAATGGCGGGCCTGGAGGGACTCGAACCCCCGACCTGATGTTCCGAAGACATCTGCTCTAATCCACTGAGCTACAGACCCCTGAGCGCCATTCCAGGGGGCGTCATACGCCCTGGACATTGAGACTATACCTGCTCCACGTGCCGGGTGTCAACTCGTTACGTGGTGGTTGCGACCAGGGCCGTGCCGCGATAGGTTCGCAAATGGAGTCCCCATTTTCCCAGTCTGGCCTTCCAAACCTGTCCGGCGGCCGATGCGGGAACGGTCACCGTGTTCGGGTCACCGTCGCTGATGTACTTCTCGGCTTTGTTCGTCTCCAGATAGTCCAGCCACCAGCGTGACTGATGCGCGCGCGCCCCGGCGGTCATTCGCATGATGTGGTAGAGGTCAAAGCCCTTGAGATAGGGCGATGCGCTTGGCATCCAGGCCGCGTTCATGGCGCAAAGATTGTGGTAAGTGATCCCGTTTGCCGTGCCGGTGACCAGCAGCGTGCGGTTCTTCGGGAAGTCGCCGTAAGGGAGGGCAATCGTTTCCACATTGTAGTCCGGAAGGTATTTGTGAATGCCTTCGACTGCTCCCGCGATTTCCGAGACCACCTGTGTATCGCCAAGACGGTTCATATGGAGATGGTGAACCGTGTGATTGCCGATATCATAGCCGTTCTGGACCAGAAACTGCATCTTCTCCTGGGCGTACTCCTTCTGATAGAAGGGAGGAGGAAGCCGGGGATCCTCATCGGTCAGCACGAAGAAAGTCGCGCGAGTGGGCCAGTCCGGGTGCTGGTCATGGAACGCCTGCATGATGCCGACCGCGCAGTCCGGGTCAAGCTGATTGTCCCCAAGATAGTTGCACTGCGACCTCAGGCCGTCGTCGAAGGTCAGGATGACGGGGCTCATTCCCGCGGGGCTGTCGATTCGGCCGTGTACGAACTGAGTGAGGCTGATCGGACGGTAATTATGCGCGTACAGCCAGTCGAGATCCTGACGGAACATGGCAGGCGGGTACGCCAGACCGTGCGGCTTCTTGCCTTTGATGTCGTGGTACATGATGATCGGCACCATGCCCAGCTCGTTGGGCTGCACTCGTGTAAGGTCGACAGGCAGAACAGCATTTACAACTGCCACCGCCTTGACTGTCGCAGCCTTCGCTTCGGTTCGGTGGAGTAATCCGCATCCGGAGGCCGTCAGGAGTGCGACGGCGCACATGCAGGAGGCGCCTGTCCGCCCAAGCGTTCTAGTATTCAGTTGTTTGGGGTTCAACATAGTTTACGCACTTCTGTGCGGCACGGGGTTCTGGCACCCTGGTGCACGTTTTCCGGGGATTTTCCACGATTATACCCCGTATCAGACGGTCGTAAGCGGCGAGTGCCGAGGACTTTTCCCTGGACACGGTCACCTTCCTCCGGTCATGAACAAATCGCGGATGACAGGCGAAATGCAATTCTCGAACTTTGTTTTTACCATATATATGGAAAAACGCGTAATTATGGTATAGTGAACCTATCGACCAATTCCCGTATTGGTGACTAAGAGGACGTGAACATTATGAATGCGCATGTGCTGGGGTGGGAAGTTGCGGCCTTCGTCGTCTACTTTCTGTACGGCAGTTACTTCGAGTGGGTTTTCCACCGATATATGCTTCATTCTCCAAAGCTGTGCTACCGGACCTTTAACGCACACACGCTTGTTCACCATCAGACGTACAAGGGCGACGACACTTACCACACACACGACGAGCATCCGGAGAAGGTCGCAATGGACTGGTGGTCGGTACTTGCGATGGTTGGCTTCCACCTTCCCTTCTTCTGGTTGATCCAGAAGGTGACCGGCATTCCGAGCCTGTGGGGTGGAGTCGGCGCAATTATCGTCTACTACGGGCTTTACGAATCGCTGCACTGGGTGATGCACGTCCCGGACGCGTCGCGCTGGCTCAGCCGGTTTGGCTGGTTCCGCTTCATTGACGACCACCACCGCGTGCACCACAAGTACATGCTCAGCAACTTGAACGTGATCCTGCCGCTGGCCGACCTGACCCTGGGGACCCTGCGTGACCGCAACGGCCGACGTGTACGGATATTCGGCCGTGACGCCGCTGCGGGCGCGAATAAGGCTCCTCGCAGTGTAGTTAACGGGCGGCGCAAGGCGGCCTGACCGCGATTGCCGGACCTTGTCGCCGCTTGTCTTACTATCGAATCCGGGCAAGAGCCCCCGTTGGACGCATCAGCGCTCTCGAGTGCGGGCCGTGCGATTGGCGACCTGCGTACGCTGTGGTCACTCTTGCCGTCGAGGGAACGACATATTCCACCGCGAGGTGGTACACTATTAACCAGGATGCAGGAAGCATTTTCCAGATTGAAGTCCGTGCTCGACAGCAAGGGACTCACTGCCGCCGATCTCGTGCGACGCATTGCGGACCAGGGGGATCGGATCAACCCGAAGAGCGTTTACCGGCTGGCCGATCCGGAGGAGACACTCGAGAAGGTGGACATGCGGGTCATTGCCGCGGTTTGTCACGCCCTCGATGTTGGCATTGGCGACATCCTCACGTTCGAAGAGCCCACGATTATCGAGCAGTTCAGCCCCGGCAAACAGCAGCGGATGGACTACTTGATGGCTCGTCATCAATCTGCCAGTCTGCTGCCGCTGACGACTGCGGAAATGATCGAACTCCGCGGCCTTGTCGACGAGGCTGAGGCTGTGGCACGCGGAAACGCACGCCGTCTCGCCAACCGCAAGCGCCGGCTTCAGCGGCTCACCAACCGCCCAACTCGTCAGCCCACTCCCGAAATCGACCTGTGACGCCGGACCTTCTCGCATCTTCGCGTCGACTCCCCTGTAACGGGAGCGTGCGCCGTCTTGTTCCCCAAGCGATCCTGCTGTGCAAATTCCCGGTTCTACCGGCTATAATCCTGTCTGGGGTAATCGCTGGACAGGAGGAACGTGCATTGCGCAGGGAATATCGGGCACAGAGGCTCGCCGTCTTTATCGGCGAGCAGGACATGTGGAGCAACCGGCCGCTTTATGCGGCCCTGGTCAACCACCTGAAGGAAGCCGGCATCGCCGGCGTCACCGCACTCCGAGGCGTCGAGGGGTTCGGCACCCACCACACGATCCATACGGCGCGGCTCAATGTGCCGAATCCGTGTCTTCCGATCGTCATACTTGCCGTCGACACGCCCGAACAGATCGCCAAGGCGATGGCGATCGTCGAATCGATGGTCCATGAGGGGACGGTCACGGTCGACGACGTCACAGCCATCGCCTATCAGCGGGACGAACCGGGCGGGCACGGGTAAGCGGATGAAGACCGCTCGATTTCTGGAAGCCGCATTTTGCCGTAGAAATAATCCTCATAGCAGCCGGTGCAGATGACTAGGGGAACGCCCATGGATCTCAGCACAGGCAAGAGGCTAGCCAGCGCCGTTTCTGCCCGCGGTTGATCCGTCCCGGGAGCCTCGATCGATGTCGATACGAAGGCCTGGCCGCGCAAAGGTCCATTACACGATTCGTTGGCGAAGTGGTCGATCTCGAGATCAATCGTCATCCCGTCGAACTTCGCGTTGCTCGTGCAGCCGATTCGCCGTTTGACGTACTCTCGTTCCGGTTCGAGCCCGAGAGCCCGGAGAATTTCCCGCCACGTGGGAACCTCCTTCTCCGTCAGCTTGCAGTCTTTGGCTGGCCTCGCATTGGGATTCCCGTCCGGACCCGGATATCCCTTCTTGACTTCCCCACGGAGAAACGTGCCATCGTCAGCGCGTTCCTCCCTCAACCGGACATAGTGATCCGTCGCCGCCAATATCCACCGCCCGTCACGCCGCAAGTCGAAGAATATATCCCGCTGCTGTAATGCCGGTCCGACGGCAAATGCCCCAGCCGACCGAAGGGCGCCGACAAAGGCGGAGAAATCGGTGGCGATCGAGTAGAGCCGCTCAACCTCAACCTTCCCGGTTTCAGTCGAGTAGGCTTCAACGTTTTGCAAAGCATCGCAAATCGCGACTAGAACCCGTCGTGTCGAATCTGTGTGGTTCATAGCTATCAGTCATTTAGTTCGGATACTTCGGAGTGTACCGCACAGTGAATTCATTTCGGCCTTCCAGTTCCATTCCACGGTCCAACCGGCTCCTTCCCTATCGTCTCCGTCAAAGTCACGCACATTAGGTTTCACTATCTGAATGGTATATGGCGTGGTTCTTCCCAATTTGACACCCTGAGGTTCGTTTACTTTGAGCGCCAAGAACAAATTGCACCGTACCACTTGGTCAAGGTTTGGTGAATCCGCCTTCAGCGGCTTCGGGGGATTTGCGAGGAGTGATTTGTTTGAGGATGCCAACTCAAAGACTTGCTTTGTGAGTTCCTCCGAGTCATTCCCAAGCCAGCGAATCAAGGCATATGAGCAGTTGACCTGCAAGAATTCACCATAGGAGTGAAGTTCCTGGAACTCCGCAAGTCTTATAATTGTTCTCACCAACTGTTGTCGTACATCACTCGCCAAGGCTTGGAATTTGCAATCAACCTCGCGGATCACTTTCATAAACGCTATAGGCGGCCATTCGTCTGCGACGTGATGTCGCTTGTGGAACCCGCGGACGGCATATCCGAATACGTATTTCTCAATGTTCTCCTCTTCCTCGCCCCCGGGTTTTCCCCAGCGGTATCTTGTGATATGCTCGCAATAGACCTGAGGAGCAGTCGGATGAAGCCTCTCAAGTAATCGAGCGGCCTCGTATCTCGTTCGAAATAGGACAGTATCAGCTTTTGGCGGTGGGTCCTTTTTCAGGTCTGACTCGAATTCGTTATGGTCGCCAGAAGCGAGAATCTTTAGGGCGTCGTCAATCGCACAATAATAGGCCGACTGATCGGTTACTCCGATCATTCCAATCGTTCGGAAGTAAGTTAATAGAAAGTTATTCCACCTGAGGCTGC
>JBKQWH010000411.1:0-16073 GCA_052139635.1 Capsulimonadaceae bacterium | reverse complement strand
ACCACGCGGCTGCGGCCATCGCCGATTCCGGGGTACCCGTGTTCGCCTGGAAGGGCGAAAGCCTCGAGGAGTACTGGTGGTGCACGAATCAGGCGCTCAGCCATGCCGACGGTAAGGGGCCGCAACTTATCGTTGACGACGGCGGTGACGCCACCCTGCTGATCCACAAGGGCTACGAGCTCGAGAACGGCAGCCGCTGGGTGGACACCGAGTCGGAGAGCCATGAGGAGCAGGTCATCAAGAACCTGCTGAAGGAAACGTATGCGGAGAACCCGCGCCGATGGCACGAGATCGTGGCCGAATGGCGTGGCGTGTCCGAAGAGACCACGACCGGCGTACACCGCCTCTACAAGATGCAGCAGGAAGGCACGCTGCTGGTGACAGCGATCAACGTGAACGATTCCGTGACCAAGTCCAAGTTTGACAACCTGTACGGCTGCCGGGAATCGCTGGCGGATGGCATCAAGCGTGCTACCGACGTCATGATGGCCGGCAAGGTGGCCGTGATCTGCGGGTACGGCGATGTCGGCAAGGGCTCGGCCGAGTCTCTCAGCGGCATGGGTGCTCGCGTCATCGTCACCGAGGTCGACCCGATCAACGCCCTGCAGGCGGCGATGGCCGGCTATCAGGTCGGCACGGTCGAGGACACGCTGGGAACCGGCGACATCTACGTCACGTGTACCGGCAATGTGGACATCATTTCGCTCGAGCATATGGAGCGCATGAAGGACCAGGCGATTGTCTGCAACATCGGCCATTTCGACAACGAGATCCAGGTGGACCGGTTGAACGCGTCCGGCGCCGTGCGCACCAACATCAAGCCGCAGGTGGACCAGTACACGTTCCCCGACGGTCACTGCATCTTCCTGCTCGCCGAAGGCCGCCTGGTCAACCTCGGCTGCGCGACCGGCCATCCGAGCTTCGTGATGTCCAACAGCTTCGCGAACCAGACGCTGGCGCAGATCGACCTGTGGCGCAACAAGGACCGCTACGAGGTCGGCGTCTACACGCTTCCCAAGTACCTGGACGAGGAAGTCGCGCGGCTGCACCTGACAAAGATTGGCGTGAAGCTCACGACGCTCACGCAGCGGCAAGCCGACTACATCGGCGTGCCTGTCGACGGACCCTACAAGCCGGACACCTATCGCTACTAATCCGGAGCGTCTATCCGGCCCATCCGTGCTCCATCGCGGACGGGCCGGATTTGCTTGAGTCGCTGCGAATTCGACCCCTCCCCGGCCCTCCCCGCAAGCGGAGAGGGAGTTGCGGAATTCGGGATTCTTTACATGGATTATCTGGATTTACAGGATTAAGAGGATTACCGGGTCCTGAAAATCCTCTTAATCCTGATAATCCTTGTAATCCATGCAAAAAAGAATCCTCGAACGAACACCGGATAGGCCGGACGCCGGAATTCGAAATTTGCATCCTATCGCGCGACAGGCGTCGCTGTCTGTCATCTTTGCGTCAGCATGCTTCGAACGCTCAACTTCACATTTTCTCGCGATCACGAAGTATCTGTGCTTTTTGTTGGGGTATTCTGACTGCGATGAAAATTGTGATGCCGGGAGGAACAGGAAATATTGGGGCCTTGCTGATCAAGGCTTTTGCCGATGAGGGGCATACGGTGGTTGTGCTCAGCCGGTCGCCAAGCGGGGCCGCCTGCCGCATTGTGGTGTGGGACGGCATGACTCTTGACGATTGGATGCATGAGATCGACGGCGCCGATGTCGTCTTGAATCTGGCCGGCCACACAGTCAACTGCCGCTACACCCCCGAAAACCGCAAGAAGATTCTGGAATCACGGGTAAACTCCACCCGGGTCATCGGACAGGCAATACAAAAAGCGTCCAAACCACCGGCGCTCTGGCTGCAGATGAGCACGGCGACCATTTACGCACACCGTTTCGACAAGGGCAACGACGAGGCAACCGGGATAATCGGCGGACGAGAGCGCGACATACCGTCGTCCTGGAAGTTTAGCGGCGAAGTTGCCCGTGCGTGGGAGAAAACCTGCCTCGATGCACGCACGCCGCATACGCGCCGGGTTCTGATGCGCTCGTCGAGTGTGATGATGCATTACAACGCCACGACATTCGATGTTCTTCTCCGGCTAGTCAACCGCGGCGTCGGTGGTACGCAGGGCAGCGGAAAGCAGTACGTCTCCTGGATCCACGAGAAAGATTTTACGAGCGCCGTCCTATTTTTGCTGGAGAAGGAAAAGCTGGAAGGTCCGGTAAACTTGACTTCTCCGCATCCCATTCCCAATGCGGAGTTCATGCGGCAGTTGCGCGCGGCGTGGGGCGCAAGCTACGGCCTGCAGGTTCCGACGCCGGTACTGCAAGCTATTATGAAATTAGAGGCCGAGCACGTTCTGAGGAGTCGGTTTGTGCTCCCGGGCGTGCTTACGTCACTCGGGTTCAAGTTTGAATTTTTGCATTGGGAGGATGCCGCACGCGACCTCGTACGTCGGTGGCGTCAAGCCAACTCTATTCTCGCAAACCGCTAATTGCGCGGCAGCGGGTGCATACGCCCGAGTGCACTTTCGGCCATGGATTTGCGCATTGGAATGTTCTGTGATAGAATATTGCCGTCAACTGTCTGTTCGTCGACCCGACTCTTATTCCTCGCACGCTGAAAGGTTGTACACGCATGAGTACCCTGACCTCTTTCCTGAACTATTCGGCGATTTGCCTGCGCCACTGTGCTGCGCCGAGCACGGCCCGCAAATCCGCCATGCTGTTGCTCGTCGTGCTGTCCGGGTGTTGCTTTACGATGATGCAACCGGCCGCGGCCCAGGGCACCTTTATGCCGGCGACCACGCTGGCCCCGGCCGGGCTGGACACTCCGGTCCTGCTTACCGACGGCACGGTCATGATACACGTTGCTTCCGACACGAACTCGTGGGTGACCTTGATCCCCGATTCCAGCGGCAACTATGTTGATGGAACCTGGTCCGTGTCCTCGAACAACATTGCAGCCCGAAGCGACTATCCGTCCGCCATCCTCCCCGACGGCCGATACTGGATTTGCGGCGGAGCGAATCAGGCATTCACGTCGGATTACAGCGCCGCGGAGATATTCGATCCGACGACAGGTATCTGGAGCTCGGCACCGGACAGTCCCAACCCGTACACCGGCAACTCCGGAATGGCCCAGCTTGCGAATGGACAGCTTCTCGTTGGCGACGAATCTGTGCCGAACACCGCCATCTATGATCCGGTGATGAATACGTGGACCCAGACCGGGTCACTGATCGGCAGCGTCAATGCCGGTGGAGAGGGCTGGCAACTGCTTCCCGATGGGACGGTGCTGAACGCCTTTCAAACCGCACAGCGGTACTTGCCGACAACAGGAGTATGGGCCGCGGATGCCAGTCTTCCGGAACCTCTGGTGGATCTCTCGAATTACGTCGGACCCGTCGCCCAGCTCTACAACGGGCAGACGTTCTGTATCGGCGCCCCCGGAAACACACTCATCTATACGTCTCCGTCCACTGTCACCGGAATGGGATCATTTGCCGTCGGACCGCAAGTCCCGGACGACAACGTGACAGACAACACTCCCGCTTGCGTTGAACCCGACGGTGACGTGCTGATGATTGGTACTGCCGTGGTCAACGGACCTGCGACGTTCTTCGAATACGATCCTTTGACAAGTGCGATATCCACAGTGCCGTTTGCGGCCGAGGAATCGAACGGATCGCAACTCCGCATGCTGGCTCTCCCCAACGGGCAGGTGATGGTCACCGACGGCTCATCACAGGCGTACTTTTATACGCCGTCCGGCAGCCCGCAATCGTCCTGGCAGCCCACCGTCACCGGTGTCGCCGCGAATACCGACGGCTCCTACACTCTTACCGGCACCCAGCTAAACGGCTTCACGTACGGCGGTTCTTACGGCGCCGACGCGGACACGAACACAAACTACCCGATTGTAGCGCTGACCGACTCGAGCGGAAACGTGACCTATTGCCGCACATACAACTTCAGCACGATGGGGCTGTCCACCGGCTCGACATCGGAGACAACGCAGTTCACCCTGCCAAACGGGCTTTCCGCTGGTTCGTATAACCTCACGGTCATCGCGAACGGCATTTCTTCCGCGCCGTTCTCCTTCAGTTTCGGGTTCAACGTGGCTCTCACGGCGGCTTACAACGGCACGTCTCAGCTTAACCTCACACTGTCCACCATCACTTCGTCCGCCGGTGCGGCGTCACCCACCGGCACGGCCACTTTCTACTACGGAACGACGCCGCTTGGAACGGCCGGCCTCCAGTCTGGGAGCGCAGACTTTGCCTTCAACCCGGCCGGGGTCATTCCGGTTGGCAATGACGTGATTAAGGCCGTTTACAGCGGCGACTCGAACTATCCGTCCGCGACCGTATCGCAGGTGGTTCCGGTTACCGGGCTTCCCGTTTCGATCACCGCGGGTTACTCTCCGACAACGCCGTCCGTTCTGCAATCCGATGTGGTATCGGTCACGGTTACCGGATCGAGCGGGGCCCCGGCTCCCACCGGGATGGTTCAGTTCAGTGAGCCGACTACCGGCATCTCTCTGCTGGCGCCGCTGTTGGCACAGACCTCGACGACGAGTGTAGCGACGTTTAATACTCCCTTCGATGCAGCCGGCACCCTTTCTCCGGTGATCCAGTACGACGGCGACACCATATACGCGCCGGCGACGTTCACCAGCTCGGTGACCGTCGGGGCCATCACGCCGACGCTGTTATTGACGTCGACGGCCAACCCCGCGCAGACGGAGCAGACCGTATTGCTCTATGTCCAGTTGACCGGGGGACTCCTGCCGACCGGAACGGTCTCGATCACGGATGGAGGACAACCGCTTGCGGTGATCACTCTGGACCCGAACAACGAAGGCAATGACTTTGCGGCGGTCACGTTTACGGACACCGGCACTCATGACCTGATGGCTACTTACTCCGGCGACAGCAACTTTGGTTCTGCCACGGCGACCTTGATGGAGACGGTGACGTCGACCGAGCCGTCCGTTCCGTTTTTCACGGACTCGTTTAACCCGACAACCGCAGTTGTCGACGGTCAGGAAACGGTGAGCGTCAATCTCACGGCGACCGCATCCACACCAACGGGAACGGTCACGCTTTACCAGAACGCGCAGCAGGTCGGGCTGATAACGCTGAACAACGGCACGGGCAACACCACTCTCTCGTTCGCAACGCCAGGTCAGCAGGTCATCGATTTCGTTTACTCAGGCGACTCCGTGAATTCGGCTATGTGTGCCCTCGACTCGATCAATGCCGGACTGGGCACTCCGACTGTCGCGCTGGGTGTCCCTACTGGAACCGTAACGGTTGGACAAAGTGCGGCGTTCACGGTTCTGGTGAACGGTCCGGCCGGAGCCGCATCTGGCCTGCTGTCGGTTACCGACGCCGGCAATGAGGTTGCGGTGGTGCCCGTTCAGGCGGGATCGGGCGCGTTCGAGACGACATTCAGCACGTCGGGCACGCACACTCTCACGGGCCAGTTCCTGGGAGATCCCACCAAATACGGCGGTGCAAGCGCCACTGCGGTTGTCAATGTAACGCCTTCGACCACAACCGGAACGATCGACGGCACCGTTTCCGATGAATCCACCGGTCTCCCGCTTGTCGCAAGTGTGGGTGCCCTCGGCTCGGCCGGATCGGGGTCGACCACGAGCGCCTCCGGAACCGGGGCATACTCGTTGTCGCTTCCGCCGGGAACATACACGCTGACCGGATCTGCCGCCGGGTATATCACGGACACCGTAATGGGCGTCGTTGTCAGCGTGGGCGGCACAATTACGGAGAACCTCCCGTTGATTCCGCTGCCTGTCGTCACGGCAACACCCAACCCCGTAACGGGTACGACGACGACTCTCTCGGTAACCGCGCCCGCCGCGTACGGCAACAATCCGACATTTTCCTGGTCACAGACCGACGGGCCGCCCGGGGCGACCATCGCGGCCCCCACTGCATCCACGACGAACGTCACCTTTGCGTCCGCCGGGCAGTACACGTTTAGCGTCACGATTAACGGAAGCGGAGCACAGACCGTGACCGTATCGGGAAGTGTCACCGTCGTCCAGACGCCGACTACCCTGGTGGTTACTCCGGGGCCGACTTACACCATGGCGCTGAACGCGACTAAGTTGTTCAATGCCGGCGTGTTCGATCAATTCGGGGAGGTCGTGGCTTCGGTTCCTCCTATAACCTGGTCCGTCACGGGGGTTGGGTCAATTACGACGGGCGGGGATTACAGTTCGGGCCCCACCGCGGGCATGGCGACGGTTGAAGCGTCTACCGGCACCATCAGCGGCTCAACCCTTGTCACGGTTGGGACGGGAGTTTCCGCCTCCGTACACGTACTGTGGGATAACACCGGCGGCGCAGTGTCCTTATGGTCATACGACCCGGCGTCGGGATCCTTCACCCAGAATGGCTATGGCCCCTACGGCGGCTGGTCGGTGAACTCGATTGCTGACGGGCCGGATGGATTGACGCGCGTTCTTTGGACGAGTACCGGCGGTGCGGCCTCCCTCTGGAGCGATGATACGACATCCGGCGCATACACACAAAACACGTTCGGACCGTATCCCGGATGGTCCGCCGCGGCTGTGTCCGTCGCGCCGGACAATACCACGCACGTGCTCTGGCGATCGACTGGCGGCGCGGCAGCGATCTGGAATGAGGACAATAGCACGGGGGCGTTCACACAGAACACATACGGTCCTTACGCCGGGTGGACGTTGTCGGCGATGGCCGACGGTCTCGACGGCATGACACGCGTCCTGTGGACCCAGTCGAGCGGGACGGCCGCGATCTGGCTGCTCGACAATACGACGGGGGCCTTTACCCAGAACACGTTCGGCCCGTACCCGGGCTGGACGGCGACCGCGCTCTCCGTCGGGGCCGACAACACCACGCACGTGCTGTGGACAAGCACTTCGGGAGCCGTCTCAGTGTGGCTGCTGAATGCCTCAACGGGGGCGTTCACCCAGGACTCGTTCGGTCCGTTCCCCGGGTGGACGGCATCCGGCATGTCCGACGACGCGAGCGATTCCACGGACATCCTCTGGACGAGCACCTCCGGCGCGTCCTTGTGGTCGCTTGAAGGATCGGCGGATACCTTCACCCAGAACAGCTTCGGCCCGTACCCCGCCTGGTCGGCGTCCGCCATCTGCGCGTTTCCGTAAGGACGCATCGGGAACGGTCCCTCTCGACGGCCCCGCACCAGCGGGGCCGTCGCAGCCCGGCCAGGAGGAAGGAGTCCGCGCCGCGGTGCTACTACTAACTCCCTCAAACCGCCGAGCACTGAATGATCATGTCGACCTTCGTCCCGTCCTGACTCGAAGCAGAACTTATTCTAAGGCAACCGAGGCGCTCTTGGCCACGTGGCAGGTTCCGGCGCCGGCGGCAACGACGGCTCGACCCCGGCCTTTGCGGCCGCGATAAAGGCCGTGGCCACGGCGATGAAGTAGTCGCGTTGACCGGCGTCTGAGAACGCGCGGGTGGGCACGAAAGTCAGAGGGGTTGATTCTCCGATCAGCTTTATAATTCGGTCGTCCACTGTCACCTTGTCAAATCTGTTCCATTCCACATCGACGTGATACTCCCGGCTGTCGACGCTTACTCCGGCCGGCAGCAGGCTGACCGTTATGGCGGCAACGAGCCCGGAAGGTCCCGCTATGGGGCCCTTAAAGAATGAGTATGCCGCCGCCTGTGCGGCATGAAGCTTGGAATATACCGCCAGAAACAGAGGAACTTTTTGGCCGGACACGGTTGATATATCGGAGATAGTGGGTTCAAAAGTCACGGTGAATACCGCGTCGGAGAGGTCAGCCGGCGGCTTCGCAGTTGCCGGTCGCGAGAGTTGCGCCGTATGGAACTCGCGAGCTTTCGAGAGAAACGAGTCCGCCTGAGCCGGTTGCACGAACGAATTCCTCTCAACGACGAGGCCGAGGCCGCCGGTCATTCGGAGTTCGATGCGGCTGTCTACATCGATAATCTCGTCGACCGTACGCCACCCTATGGTCCGGGTCGACTTGGCTATCTTCGACGATATCGTGATTCCGTCTGGTGAAATGGACAGTTCACCACTGCCGAGGCGTCCGCGTCGCGTCGGCCCAACGAACTCGACGTAAAGACAGAAAACAACGACACCGATGACCACCAGGATTACGCCGGGGTGAAGAGGAGGACGGTGGACACTCTTACCGTGAAAGGTATAAACCCAGGCCATTACGACGCCGGCTGCGACTGTCACGAACATGACGACGAGGAGAGCGATGTCATCCCACGAGCGTTTTCTTGCAGGTCCCCGCCGCATCTCGCTCCAATACGGCACACTCCGTATGTTTTCGTCCACCGCGATTCCTCCACTCGGTCCGTCAGATGACTAATTGTAACGGTGCGCGGCCTACTCTGTCAACACACGCAACCGAGTGGACGCACCGGAGACGCGATTCGCCAGCGTGGACGGGCCGCGCCATTCTTTACATTTGTGGAACCGTCGACACAAAAAAAACCTGTAACCTCCCCGCTTGCGCGGGTTGACTACAGGGACCGTCCTCGTGAGACGGATCATGAAAAGGAGGACATGCGCTAATATATTCTACGGCATCTTTCCCCTGAAAGTTGCAGCAGGATGTATAAGTTTTTCACGCTAGAGTTGAATTTGCTTAATGCTCGACCGGTTTACCGCGAACGATGCCGTACGAGTGCTGCCGAACGTCCATCAGCCACCGTTGAAGCGATTCATCGCCGCCTCGATCCCGTCGTCGAGCCACGCCTCGATGGCCGCCGTCGCACTTACCACAGCCTCGTCGACAATCGGCTGCTCCGCTTTACTGAAACGCCCCAGAACGAAGTCGATCTGTGTCGACGGGTCCTCGGGAGCTCCCACGCCGATTCGAAGCCTCGGGAACTCCGACGATTGCGTGTGGGCAATGATGGACTTGAGGCCGTTATGGCCGCCGGCCGATCCGAACGGCCGCAGTCTCAGCTTGCCGACAGGGAGGGCGATATCGTCGGCGATCACCAGGATGTCCGCCAGCGCCACCGGCTTCTGGCGGCGAAACAACGCGACCGACTCTCCCGAGAGATTCGTGAACGTCTGCGGCTTCAACAGGAAGAGGCGCACATCGCCGCGCCGCCCGTCGCCGCTGAGCGCGCGATAGTCGCGACGGTTGATGTCGATGCGTAACAGCGCGGCCAGCCGGTCAACTACTTCGAACCCGATATTGTGCCGTGTCCGTTCGTATTCCTTGCCCGGATTGCCCAGGCCGACGATCAATTTCGTGGGAGTGTCCATGCCGGTATGCAGTATAGCATCAATTTGGCGTCGATTCGAGCTGGGCGGCGCGTACCACTTCGCCAAATCGCCTCGATCCCATGCGACAGTTGCGTGCACGGCACCGCGGAGTGCGACATCGACGGTAATCGATGGGAAGCTTCGCCATTGGTCGAGTGCAACCTGCTCATGGCCGAGGCAACCTGCGGATGTCCCCCAGGTATTCGAATTCGGGTATAATACGGTGTGTCTGTCGGGCTACATATCGAGAACCTCGGAATGGCGTTTGCCGGCCGGCCGCTGTTCGAGGGCGTGACCGTCGAGATCCCCGGCGGCCGCCGGGTCGCCGTCACCGGGGCAAACGGAACGGGAAAGACGACGTTTCTCAAGATCGTCGCCGGGCTAATGCGGCAAACGACGGGAATTGTCGCGGTTACGAGGGCGGACGGTCCGGCCGAGGAGGCCGCCGAGCGGCGTCGCGAGTTGGTCGGTTATGCTGGGCCGGACATTAATGCGTACGACGAGCTTTCCGCCATCGAGAACCTGACGTTTTTTGGGAAGCTGCGCGGGGTTGCGGCCGGTGAATGCCGGGAACGGCTGGAGCGTGTGGGACTGGCACGCGCCAAGTGGACCCATCCCGTGAAGACGTATTCATCCGGCATGCGCCAGCGGGTTCGACTGGCGCTTTCGATGCTCGGGTCCCCCGCGATTGTGATCTGGGATGAGCCCACCGCAATGCTCGACGCGATCGGTCGGAACGTGGTACATGCGAACCTGGAACAGCACGCGCAGGGTGGGGGAATCGCGCTTGTGGCGACTAACGATCCCGCCGAAATCGACGGATGGGGCGGTGGCCGCATTCATTTCGGCGGTCCATTGTGATTGAAACGACCCTACGCTGGTGCAAGTGTGCCCGGGAGATTTTTCTCAAGGATGTGCGCGTAGAGTTGCGGACGCGGTATGCGCTTGGTTCGGTGGCCTTGTTTTCGATTACGACGGTTGTCATGGTGTCTGCCGCGCTCAGCGCCGCCCCTGTCAAGTCGGAAGTCAAGGCCGCGTTGATCTGGATTATACTGGTGTTTGCCGCGCTCTCGGGTCTCGCCAGACCGTTCGTCCGGGAAGAAGAGGCCGGGACGGCGGGGGCATTGCGGCTGGCTGCGCCTGCGACGGCGGTTTACGCGGGGAAACTGCTCTTCAACCTGGCCATCGTGATTGCGGTTGAGGCAGTCACTGTTCCGCTAATTGCCGTGTTCATGCCGATGCAAACGGTAAATGTCCCCTTGTTCGTGGCGACACTGGCCGCCGGGGGCGTGGGGCTGGCGTGCTCGACAACGTTCATTGCGGCGATCATCGCGCAGACGGCGTCGGGAAAGAGCGCGCTCTTCTCGATCGTCTCGTTTCCGGTCCTGCTACCGCTTCTTCTGGCGGCCGTCCAGGGAACGTCGGGCACCTTTGTGGCAATCGAGTCGTTCCGGCAACGAGCGCTGGCGGACATCGGAGTCCTTCTTGTCTACGCCGTGATTGTGACGACTGCGTCCTTTATGTTATTTGAGTACGTCTGGCATGACTAAACCATCTTCAAAGACTTCCGCGGAGAGGCCGTTCGTTGTCATAGGTAAAATCGCTCTACTGCTTCTTCAAGCAGCAACCATTGTCGCCGGTTTCCTGTGGCTTCGTCCCGCACTCGGTTTCGCAAATCCGTCGCTCGCTCGAATCATGGTGTTTCACGTCCCCTGTCCAATCGTGGGGGCAATCGCATCAATCGTCGCCACCTGGTACGCCATCGCGTATCTGCGCCGGCGCAACATCGACGACGATATCAAGTCCCGAACGTCCTTCGCTCTCGCGCTGCTGCTGTGGGTGTTGACCACGGTCACCGGTTCGGTCTTCTCGAAAGTGGAGTGGGGAGCCTACTGGAACTGGGACATCAAGCAGTCGATGATTCTCACGCTGCTGTTGATCTATGTGGCCTACTTTGCCCTGCGCGCCGCCATCGACAACCCGAACAAGCAGGCGACCCTGGTGGCGACTTACGCGATTTTCGCTACGCTGATCATGCCGTTCTTGACGTATATCCTACCCAACTCGACGCCGGACACGCTGCACCCGAAAAACGTCATCAATACGCCTCAGGGAATGGACGCGCACTACAGGGTCGTCTTCTTGACAGGGGCGTTCTGCCTGTCAATGGTCTATGTCTGGGTGTTTCGCATCCAGGTGCGCATCGAACGACTGCTGACCCGGGTCAGCGCCCGGCGTGCCGCCGCGGCAGCCCCGGAAGTGATGATTACGAAGGTGAGATCGTAGCAACATGAACATGGTGCCGCTAATGATCGTTCCCCTCATGGTTTGGATTGCCGTGTGGGGCTACCTGTGGACGCTCGACCGGAAAGTCAAGCGACTCGAGGCCGAACTCGACAATCCCGAGGGCGACGACGCGAAATGACGCGGCGGAGCGCAGCGGGGGATCCACGTCATTGCCGCGTTCGGATTCGTTGAACGGCCGCCGACGCCTGGTTCAGGCACTCGTTTGCCATTACTGCGTCAATCCTCTTCTTGTCCCGCGCCGTGATCAACGCTTTCCGCGCCGTCTCCATATCCTGCCCAACGGTAACGGGATACGCTGGATTCGTGCTTGCAACGTTTCCAAGAGACGTGAAGATGTCTCCCAGCGAACCCGCCGCGGCGTTTCGCACGTCCCCATCCGCATCGCTCAGTGCGTCAGAGAGGGCCGGTATGGCGGGCGCGGAGGGAGCGCCAATCAAGCCGAGGGCGTGTACGACGTCCAACCGGACATGCGCGTCCGGGTCCTTGAGGGTTTGGACCAGCGCGGGCACGCCCGCCGGCGACCTCATTGCGCCGAGGGCGTCGGCGGCTGCCCATCGCGTCCGCGCATCGTCGCTCGATAGGGCACTGGTGAGGGTTCCGATGACTTGAAGACGCAGCGCGCTTTCTCGTGCCGTCGCGTCGTGCGGCCGCAAAGGGGTGAGCGATCGCTGGACTTCCGCATGAAACGCGCTGTCGACGTTGTACAGAAGCAAAACAGTCAAAAGCGGTCCGAGAAGGCAGGCGAGGCCGACAACGATCCGTCTGTTCTTGTTCATGGAGTATTCAGCCCCTCTCGTAAGCATCCTGCCATGCCACATTTCGGCAGCCGGAAGTGAAGATGCGCCAACGACCAGGCGCCGACGATCGGCCGGGACATTGTCGACGCCAGCTCGGCCGCACTTAAGTGCGAACGCCAGACTGCCGCCGCACGTGAGAGTGATAACCGGCAGGGTACACTCTAACGAGGGTTTCCGTGGAAGATATGGTACCTAATAAACTGGGATGTTTCGGATATGCATCCCTTGTCAATCCGGCTGTCCGATCCGTTGCAGCGTTTACCGTACGCGCGTCTGTGCGCGGATGGGTGCGGCAGTGGGGACACTGCACGAGCGTGAATGGCGCGAAAATGTGCGTCCTGACCGCACGACCACTTTCTGGATCGGTGGTCGAGGGCGTGATGCTGATTGACGACGAAGTGGCTTTCGCGGCCATGGACCGCCAGGAGCAGGACTACCACCATAAACCGGTCCCCGTCCGGACGCCTGCCCGAGAGAAGCTTCCACCGCTCGCGGGCACGTTCCTCTACGTATCGAATGCGCCAGGCCCCGCGACCGAGGAGTTTCCCGTCATGCGCTCCTATGCAGACTGCGTCATTGCCGGGTACCTGCGCACATTCGGATACGACGGGGCGAAGCGCTTCCTCGACTCAACCGAGGGGTGGGATTCGCCCTGGGTCGACGATCGCGAGCGCCCCCGCCATCCGCGAGCAGTCACGCTGACCACCGATGAGCAGGGGGCCATCGAGTCTCTGCTGACCGCTATCCGTGCGTTCGACCGGCGGCGTCTGATTGTCTAGCGAGGCTTCGCCTCAGGCCGACGAGTTATATGGACGAATGGACGAATGGACGAATGGACGCGATGGACAAGGAGGAAGACAGGCACGGAGGCCTGTCCCACGATAAGAATTATCGGCATGTCACAAAACTTGACTCACGGACAACAAGTTCCGAGATTCAAGCGATCTAGGAGCGCCCCATGGCCCACGATACGTCCGAGCCCGTTATCGCCCGCGAATGGCACTGGAAAGAGTACGGAGCGGAACTGGTGGGGACGCTTCTGATGGTCCTCGTCGGCCTGAGCGCAGTCGTCTTCGATTTCGGGACCGGACTCCCGATGCTCCGACTGGTGCCCGACGCAGGTCTAAGACGTCTCGTGACGGGGCTCCTCTTCGCCGGAGCAGGATCGCTGATTGCGATCTCGCCGCTCGGTAAGCTCAGCGGGGCCCACATCAACCCGGCCGTCTCACTCGCCTTCTGGATCCGCGGCAAAATGCACGGGCACGATGCGATCCTTTACGCCATCAGCCAGTTCACCGGCGCATGTGCCGGTGCGGTGCTGCTGGCGATGGTTTGGGGCCCCTATGCGGCAAGCATCCACTATGGCGTGACGGCGCCGGGAGCCGACTACACCCCGGTCGAGGCGTTCATCGCCGAGGCGCTGATGACGTTCACTCTGGTGGAGGCGATCTTCCTGTTTGTCAGCAGCCGGCGCCTGATGCGCTGGACCCCGCTGATGGCCTGGCTTCTCATCGCGACGATGGTCTGGCTGGAGGCGCCGATCTCGGGGACGAGCCTCAATCCGGCCCGCAGCCTCGGCCCCGACCTCGTCGCGCACGCGTGGCGGTTCCAGTGGATCTACTTCGTTGCCCCCTGTCTGGGTAGCGCCTGCGCGGCCCTGGCCTTCCCGCTGGTCACCCGCGGCGAGCGGGCGATCCTCACGGGGAAGCTGTTCCACGTGCCGCACTATCCCTGCTTGTTCAAGAACGTCATCGCCCAGTGTGCAGAGCCGGCCGGCCCCGAAGCCGCATCTTGATCCTGACAACGCGCCGAAAACACCGTTGTGAAACTTCCCTCTTCGGCTGTCTATGACCTCGTGCCCGGCCGCTTGGAGGATATGTTCAGTGCCACGGCGGCGCGAATGAGCGTTACCAGGGCCGCTTCATCGATCTTGTCGCCCTCCTGGAAGTCGATGGCCCGCCGAGCGTTGCCCTCGAGGCTGGAGTTGAAGAGGCCGGAAGGGTCCGGCAGCGACGCGCCCTTGGCGAAGGTCATCTTCACGATGCTTTTGTACGTCTCTCCGGTGCAGACGATTCCGGCGTGCGACCAGACCGGAGTTCCCGACATCGAGTTCGACGGCTTTCTCCATTTCATCTCCTCGACCACTTCCGGATCGGCCTGCCGGATGAGACTTCGGATCTGAGCGAGCCGCTCGCCTCGCCAATCACCCAGGTCCCGGATTCTCGCATCGATCAGGTCGGAAGCGGCGCCTTCTGCCGCTTCGCTCGATTCGCTCTTCTTCTCGTCCATAGTTGTTATTGCTTTCTTGGTGGTTGCCACTTCTTCGAGACCTTACCACCCGGGCTGCCGTCGTACACGATCGTTCTTAATAGCGTTTAAGCTGGACGAGTTGAATGAGATTGCCGCAGGTATCGTTCAGCATCGCAATGGTCGACGCGGTCACATCGGTGGGCGGCATCGTGAACTCGCCGCCACAGGCCTGAATCCGATCGTAATCGCCCTGGACATCGTCGGTGTAAAACATAGCCGCCGGCCGGCCCTGTTGAAACATTGCCTGCTGATACGTGCTGGCCGCCGGGTTGTCGTTCAGCGAGAGCTGCAGTTCAGTTCCGTCCGGCTCGTCGGGCGAAGCCACAGTCAGCCAGCGAAACGGGCCCTGGCTGAAATCGGCCTTCCTGGCAAAGCCCAGTACCTCCGTATAGAAGCGGAGGGCCCTGGTCTGATCGTCCACATAAATACTGGTCACTTTGATTTTCATTTCGTTTCTCCTTTAGGCCGGTGTCTTCTCTTTGTCTTCGATTTCGTCGGTGTCGGCTCGTCCATGCGGTCGAGGCGGCGTTCGAGGGCATCCACATGGGCGGACCAGTACCGGCGGAACGGAGCCAGCCAGGCCTCGACCTCCTGAATCGGTTCGGGCTTCAGTCGGTAGAGACGGCGCTGTGCATCGACGGTGAACTCCACAAAACCGGCCTTACGCAGCACTCGCAGGTGCTTCGAAACGGTCGGCTGCGACATCTGAAGCTGGCGCTCGATCTCTCCCACCGACTGTTGTGAAGAGACCAGCAGGCTCAATATCGCGCGGCGGTTTGGCTCCGCGATGATTTCGAACACGGATTCCACGCGCTTAATATACTCCACAGGACATATGCTTGTCAAGGTATATAATGATCGTCAAACGGACCGCGGACACAGATAGGGAACTTCCCCTTTCCGTCTGTTCCGTCCGTCCCGTGGTTAAAACTCCTCTCTTCTTCTCCTCCCATGGTTCCGGCTTTGCCGGGTTAGGCGGATAACAACAACCGAACCGGCTTGACATTCGAGTCCGAATTCTGTATAATTCGTATCTGGTTGCGCCGAGGTGGCGAAATTGGTAGACGCGCACGTTTGAGGGGCGTGTGGATTAACCTCCGTACGGGTTCAAGTCCCGTTCTCGGCACCATAGTATTTGAGCGGACTCCTTGCGGAGGGCATAATGTCCGCCCCTGTCGCTTCGCTCCGGCGCGGACTCCTTGCGGAGGGCATAATGTCCGCCCCCGTCGCTTCGCTCCGGCGCGGACTCCTTGCGGAGGGCATAATGTCCGCCCCGGTCGCTTCGCTCCGGCGCGGACTCCTTGCGGAGGGCATAATGTCCGCCCCGGTCGCTTCGCTCCGGCGCGGA
>JBKQWH010000410.1:0-8713 GCA_052139635.1 Capsulimonadaceae bacterium | reverse complement strand
CACCGAAAAACGACTCTATCCTGTCGCTATTCCGGGAATGGAGGGCCGCAATGTCGCGGTCGCGCCGCCGACGTTGACATTGAGCGCAAACCTGATCGTCGACGGTGTCGTTGCTCCGTACGGGTCCGGAAAGAATCAGCGAGTTCTCGTGCTCAATAGCGGGCAGGCGGTCGTCGCCGAGTTCAAGACTCAGCTTGTCGACCCCTTGCCGAAGCTTGCCATCAATGGCACTCCAATCGTTTACGCACCTCCGTTTGCATGGTACGACTGGGTCGTTGCGGTCCTTCCGTTGTCACTGCTGTTCCTGGGCGGCGCCATCGGCGGCTTCGTCGGCGGCCTCGCGGCAAGCATCAACGGCATCATCTTGCGGTCGTCGATCCCGCCGGTGCTGCGCTATTTGTGCGTGCTCGGGGTCGGCTTTATCGCGTGGGTCCTGTTCCTCGCCGCAGCCACCGCCTTTCAACTCTCCATGCACAGTCATGGTCGTTGATGCTGGGACCGGATGTGGCTATCGACGCACCGCCGGCGTCGTGGTTGGGCTCTGGTACGTAATCGTAATCGGAGCAAGCGACCCTTTCTGCTCGTATTGCTGTGTGGTGGGGTTGTAAACAAACTCACCCCCGGCTCCCGAGTATTGACCGGCGGTCGATTGTGGATTCAACTGGGCCACGATCTTCGGCGGATTGGGCCCGGCGTTCCCGTTGACCCCCAGGCCGGTCTCCTGGATCGTAATGATGATGGACGACGGTTCCAGCGTCACGCCCGTGCTCACATATACGACCGTCGGATACGATATCGTGCCGGCTCCCGTGTATGAGCCGCTGTCGACACCGCTGGGCGAATCGGTATAGTTCAGTGTCTCCTGCTGTGTCCCCTGCCCGAATACGTTGGAGGAATCGCTGATCGTCCCGGCGAACGTGCCGCCGGCGTAAGATACCGTTGGCGGTGTGCTGCTGCTTCCGCTCCCGCCGCAGCCCGATATCATCAGTGCGGGGACTAGACAAACCAGCCCCGCGAAAAGCCTTCGCAATCCAACTTTCACGCATCCACCTCCTGAGGTTGATGACTCATTCTACACGCCGGGGTGCGATTCCTCCCGTTTATCGCTGTGTAGAATCATCTTTCCTTTCATGTTCCTTTCATGCTTGGCGTATATCCTGTACACGTGGGCGGCAAATCGGGCCGCCGAAGATGGACAAGAAGAGGAGATGCAGATGAAGAACGGGATCAAAATCACTATTGTCGCGACCGGACTCGTGATGGCTCTCGCCGCAGTTGCCAGGGCGCAGAACGGGCCGCCGCCGGGAGGTCCCGGAGGGCCGAACGGACCGGTGGCGATGGGGCAAGTCACCTCGATCGACGCCACCGGCACCTCGATCGAGCTCACCAACCGCCAGGGTAACACACGCAATGTCGTACTGACATCGAGCACGACGATCAGTGGAGAGACAAGCATGACCCTCTCGCAGATCGCCGTCGGCGACACGATCAATGCCCATGGGACCGTGGGCACCGGGACGATCAGCGCGGACCATATCCTAGACGGCAACTTGAACGCCGCGATGCCAGCCCCCCCGCCGCCTCCTGGTGGCAGCAGCGCTCCCGCGCCGCCCCCGCCTGCCCCGAACACGGTGCAGGGCACGGTCGGCAGCCTGAGCCCGCTCACCATAACCACGAGCGGCGGCACTTCCGTGACGGTCACCACGACAAGCTCGACTGTCATCGAGAAGATCGTCACCGACACGTTCTCGGACATCACCGTCGGAGATAACATCCTTGCCGGCGGCACGCCGGCAAGCGACGGCTCCCTCACCGCGAACAAAGTCGCCGTCAACCTGCCGCCTCCGCCACCACCGCCCGGCCAGTAGAAGTCGGCAGAATGTCCCGCGCCCGCGCCCGCCACCCGGCGGGTGTGGGCGAGGTATATAGGAGTCCGTCTTGCCCGAGCGATGCTCGGTTTCCACGGTGTTGAGCCGCGGTCCGCCATTGGCAACCGCTTCGCGGTTTTCCGGTCAAATACGCCATTCTGTGGATACCCACCGGCGCGGGTCTGTGTTAGACTAAACTGTCGAAGGCAAACGGATCGGCCGCGGCACCGGAAACAGCCAGGGATGGCTGTTTCCACGAGAAGCTTTTATCCGCCAAAGGCCGGTCCGCCACGCCAACATCAGTCCCATAATGGCGTGTTCGCTAGCTGCATATGCCGAACGCCCGGGGCTTCCGACAATGCCCCCGGTCGACGAACAGTTGACGATCGCCTCGCTGCTCTCTTTCAACATCTCGCGGATGATGTAATGCCCGCCGTCGACGTCAGATCCAGGGGAGGGGCGGAGGATCGCGGTCGACCTCGATCACGACCGTCGTGCCGGTTGGCGAAGTCAGAAGCCAGATCCGGTCCGCGGTCTGCAGCATCATCTTCATGCCGTGGCCAAGCGTTCCCGCAGTGGTGAAGCCGGCGCGGAGGGTGGCGCCGGAGAGGTTCTCAATGGCGATGCCTGGACCATTATCGTCGATACGCACCTGAACCGCCGCATCCGAGTGAGTCAGGAGGCTGCAGCCGCCGCCGCCATGAACGATGGCGTTCATCGCCGCCTCGCTGACTGCGGTCACAAGTTCCTCCACGCGGTCCGCCGTAAAGCCGATGTTCCGCGCCACGCGCCGGACCGAATGCCGCAGGGGCGCGGTTCCGGTCTCCATGGAAACTTCCGCCCGCTCGTCGGCCGCCGGAAGCAGGTCGGGGAGGTCCACCTGCCCGTCGCACAGGTGAAGCTTGCCGTCGGTGACGTGAGAGAGCATCTCCCGGAGCATCACGCGCTGCCGCTCGCGAACCTCATCGGCGGTCCGGCGCAGCCGCAAGTTCTCGACCGTGAGACGAATTCGCTCCGCCACGGCCTGAACGAGCTCGACTTCATCGGCTGTCCAGTAGCGTGCGACGTCGGACTGCTGCACAACCAGCATGGCCGTCTGGACCCCGTCCTTGAAGATCGGAACATCGATGGACGCCCGAATCCCGAGCGGGCCGTATACGGCAACGTACTCGTCGGATGTGCGCGGGTCGAGTCGGGTATCCATCAAAACCACCGACCTGCCCTCCGACATCTGGCGCGTGACCTGCCCGCCGAACCGCGAATACCGATGCGCGCCGGCCATCGAGCGCGTGCCCCGGCAGAAGTCGCGGTACACCTGCACCGAGTCCGTGGCGCCGTCGATCTCCGCGTAAAGACAGCGCGAAACCTGCATATGCCGGCCGAGCGCCTGGACCGTCTGCCAGAGGATCTCCTCCGGCTCCGCGGGCGCCTGGGTCAGGCCGGCCAGGTCCGCCAGGAACCGCTGCGACTCCTCCGACCGTTTGCGGCCGTCGATATCGACGGCCGTGCCAAACCAGCGCTGGATGTTCCCGTCCTCGTCCGACACCGGGATGGCGCGCCCGAGGTGCCACCGATATGTGCTGTCGTCGGCGCGCCGCAGTCGGAACTCCGACTCCCATATCTGTTGCGATGTGACGGCTTTCTGCCACGACAGGTAGCACAGGTTGACATCGCTCGGGTGAATGCCGTCGTACCAGCGCAGGCGCGACATCGGAACATCCGGCGATACGCCCGTATACTCGAACCAGCGGTGGTTGCAGTACTCCAGAGTCCCGTCCGGGCGCGAAACCCACACCACTTGCGGCATCGATTCGGCCAGGAACCGGTAGCGGGCTTCGCTCGCACGCAGAGCCGTCTCCACCCGGCGGCGCTCGGCGATCTCCTCCTCCGCCATCGCGCGAAGTTTGATGTCCTCCTCATGCAACTCCGTCGTGCTGATGGCTGCGGCCACCAGACTGGCAAGCGCGGTTGCAACACGGACTTCGCTCTCGGCAAACGTATGCGGATCGTGGTGGTAGAGGGCGAGCGTTCCGCTTGGTTGACCGTCGACGACCAGGGGCAGCACGAGCAGCGCCCGGATGCCCTCGGAAACGAGGATATCGCGCCGGAACTCAATCCGAGGGTCGTCCATTACGTCGGCAACGATCAGCGGTTCGCTGAGATCGAGTCCGGCGCCGTCGTGGGGCTCGGAGATTGCTTCCGCTTCGTTCAGGCCGGTCGACGCGGACATGTGCCAGGTGGACGTCTCCGGGTCACGGCGCCACAGCGCGTAGGCATCGGCCGCAACAAGCCGCTGCGCAAGGTCGAGGATAGCGGGCTGCAAGTCTTCCAGACGCGTGCTCGCCAGCATTTGCTGCGATGCCTCGGCAAGCAAGGCCAGTTTTCGCTCGCCGGCCGAGTGCAGATCCAGGGCAGCGGCGCGCTTGCGGTAGAGGCGCGCGTTATCGACCGCGACGGCAGCCCGCTGCGCGAGATCCTCCGCGAGAGAAAGATCATCCGGTCCGTATCGCCTCTGCGATTTTCGCGATGTGATAAAGGTTATCGTACCGAGTGTCCGGCCACGCGCATTGAGCGGCACGATCATGACCGAATAGAATCCGGCGGCCAGGATGAGCTTCCAGTGCTCGTCGTCCTGCGCGCCGAGCCTCAGCATCTCGTCGGTCGTCTCCGGGACAAGAACGGACGTGCCGGACCGCAGGACATCCGCGACGCCAACTGCCTCGTCGAGCTCGGTCGGATATCGCGCGCGCATCTCCAGTCCCCACTGGACTCGCTCCGGGTCGATGTGGGCCACAACCGGTCCCTCCAGGGCCGTTCCGGCGTCGTTGAGCATGTCCACGATACACCAGTCCGCCATATCCGGGACGATCGAGCGGGCAACGCTGTCCAGTGTCGTCCGGTAGTCGAGCGACGACGACAATACCCGGCTCGCCTCGGCCAGAAATGCCTGACGCCGCTCCGCCGCCCTGGCAACCTTCCATGCCTGCTGCTCGGCCGCGTAGAGGCGAGCGCGTTCGAGGGCGGCCGCGCATAACCGCAGGCTCGTGGACAGGAACGCCAATTCGTCGCCCGTGAACACGTGGTCCGGAAGCATTGTCAGACCAACTACCCACGTGACTTCGTCACGGAAGACAAGCGGAGCCGTCGCATAGGCTGCCGGCTCCGGGTCCACGATTGCGGAGGGATATCGTTCTATCAAGTCGACGTTGCTGTCGACAATAATTGTCTGATTCCGCCGAACGGCATCGGTCAACGGAAGCGGGCAGTCCAGAGGAATTCGCGTCCTGTCTCGGAGCATTTCCTCGGCATAGCCCCGACTCGCCGCCAACTCGATCGATTCGCTGGCCGGGTCCACCTTATAGAGGACGCTTCGACGAGCTCCGAGGGTGGACAGGCAAACGTCGGCAGTGGCGACGGCGACCGCATCGGGGGTCATAGCCGATGCCAGGGCCGCCGTTAGCGCGTGCAGCCGGTCTAGCCATCGAAGTTCTATCTGGGACGGATGGCCCACGAGATCGCCTGCACTCGGACCGATACCGGGCGCGTCGACGGGAGAGCCCTGTATAGAAAGAGTGTCGTCTGTGGGTGTGCGCAGACCGCCGGCCACTGTGGGTGCGGCCGATCCGGTTTCGTCTGGCAGCGTTTGGAGTGGTTTCACGTTGTTCCTGATAAACTCGTGCGTCTGCGCATTTTGGGCAGGTGACGATGTGATACACTGACCTCGCTAGTTTACCCTTGATCGAACTCAAGATGTACACGCTCGCACATAAGGCTAGCTATAAGCGGAAATTCGCTCGGCCGTCAGACCGACTTTCCGTGTCCGGACGTCTCCGGTAGGCCGGACGCATTCGGCACGAGGACGATATCGAGTATAATAGAGGCGTCGCGTTCCTCGAACTGTATGCGTCGCCGCGGACCGGCCGAGCGGACAGGACGATCCCGGAACAAGAGGATCATCCGAAATCGGACGCTCCCAGTGGGGGCGCGAACTCCCCGCGAACGGCCGCACGGACGCGTGAAGACTGACCATGGAACATTCCACACGCCTACTGTCGATCCTTCAGGTTGCCAGCGGCTTCCCGGCATGGGGCGGCACTGAGCTGCACCTGCTTAATTTGTCCTCTCAACTCGTTCAGCGCGGCCACCGTGTGACGGTTGCCTGTCGGCCCGACGGATGGGTGCATAACAAGGCGATCGAGATGGGCCTCGCGACTCTCGACGCCACCGTGGTGCGCCAGCAGGACTGGTCCGATTACAAGGTGTTTCGGGACTGGTGCCGCTCCGCGGATGTCGACGTCGTCCATGCCCACTGGAGCACCGATGCCTTTGTGCCCGCCTCCGCGGCGCGTGCGGCCGGGGTTCCGGTACGGTTGATGACGCGCCACTCACCCTATCCCTTCAAGACGCCGATCGGTCGGTGGATATTCACCGACGTGCTCTACAACCGGCTGATCGCGATCTCCCAGTCGGTCGCGACCACGCTTGTCCGCTGCCGGGTTCCCAAGCGCAAAATCACGGTCGTCCACCATGGCACCGATATAGGGGCATTCGAGAAGACCAGCTTGACGAAGGATGCCGTTCGAGCGGACCTTGGTCTGGCGGACGACGAAGTGGCTGTCGGCATTGTCGGGCGAATCGCGCAGGAGAAAGGGCACCGGTTCCTGTTCGACGCCATGAAGATTCTCGGGCCGGACCGCCCGATCCGGGTCGTCGTTGTCGGCGATGGCCCCGATTCCGAATGGAGCCGAAGTTACGTGCGCGAGCAGGGACTGGAGCAGAGGGTAGTCTTCTCCCCGTTTCGGTCCGATGTCAACAATATCATCAACGCCCTCGACATTGTCGTGGTGCCGTCGACCTGGGAGGAGCCGTGCTCGGCGGTCGTACAGCAGGCCATGGCCCTGCACCGGCCGGTTATCGGCACGCGTGCGGGCGGAACTCCCGAGATGATCCTCGACGGGGAGACAGGGCTGCTAGTTGCCCCGTCGGACGCCGACGAGCTTGCGGGCGGAATTGCCCGTCTGGCCGCCGACGCCGGCCTGCGACGCCGCATGGGCGACGCTGGTCGAACGCGTGTCGAGGAGTTCTTCTCGCTCAGCGGGATGACCGACAAGATCGTCGAAATCTACCGCCACGAACTCGATCTCGTCCGGTCCAAACGCTCGGAGTAAACAGGGAAGCGCGTATCCACGAAATGGACGCCGGAAACTGCGATATTCGGCCACGGTTACAACAGTGGAGAGACCAGCGTCAACCAGCAAGTCCTCGGCTGAAGCGTTAGCGAAAGGGGAGTAGATGAACGCCTCCGGCAAGGAGTCCTCGCCGGAAGCGTTAGCGAAAGGGGAGGAGATGAACGCCTCCGGCAAAGAGCCCGCAGAGCAACCGGACCGGCCGCTGGGGCAGGTACTCCTCTGGCTGGTCGCCTATAAGGCAGTGTTCTTTGCGGTGGTCTTCCTGTGCATCTTCCTCCTGCCGCACATGTTTCTCCACCAGGAGTACAACGCGAACTACCATCGGGAGACCGAGCCACACTCGATCGCGAAGTACTTTGAAACCTGGGACGCGCAGATTTATCTGGCCATCAGCCAGATGGGCTATCGACGCTACGAGTACACGGCTGTGTTCCCCTTGTGGCCGTTTTGCATCCACATCTTCTCGTACCTGACCGGCGGCAACGCCCTGGCCTCGGGCCTGGTTTTGACGAATGTCTTCTCCATAGCCGGGCTGGCGGGACTGCATCGACTGCTCCAGAGACTGTACGGCCGCCGGATTGCCGATCGCACCGTGATCCTGATGGTCGCGTTTCCGGGGTCGATCTTCTACGGATTTCCCTATTCCGAGTCGCTGTATCTGCTGCTCGCCGTGCTGTTAATCGCCTCACTGCTGGCATCCCGGTCGCTTTCGGCGGGACTCTACGGCTTCCTGGCCGCACTGACACGGCCGACCGGGGTGTTCTTCCTGGTTCCGATGACGGTCGCTGCTCTGCGCAACAGGCGGCCTGCCGCCCTCGCCGTGCTCGTGCTGCCTGTCCTCGGCTTGCTTTGCGAGTTCCTGGTGCTGTATGTGTACCGAGGGGATGCATTCGCGGCAATCAATGCGCAGAAGGGATTTCGGAGCCATGCCTCGATCACAAACTTGATCGACGTCCCCAGGTTTGTCAACGAGTTCTGCACGGTGAGCAGTGTCCACGATTTCAGCGGCAGCGCGATCGACCGGCTGATGTTCGTCTGGTACGCCGCAACACTGTGGCCGCTCTGGAAGCGTGACCGGCTGCTCTTTGCTTACGCCGTCGTCACCGGCATGGTCTCGGCTATGGGGTTGGAATTTGTCGCGTTCACGCGCTATGTCTGCATCTGCTTTCCGATGTTCCTGATCACGGTTCTCGCCCTCCACGAGTCCGGGCGGGACGATCGATACTGGATGCTCGTTCGGTGGACGTGCGCTGTGCAAGTCGGTTTCCTGCTCCGGCACATAAACTTCAACTGGGCGGGATGAAAAATGGGTGGCTCCGGGTCACACAGATCCGATGCCTGAATCGGTATGACTGCCGAAGCCACCCTTCCGCCCCGATGGAAGTGAGGTCCCATCAGCCCGACAATCCATGGTCGGGCTGGTGGGCCGCCGCCCCGAGGACGCCCCGGCTCCACGTCGCCCGAGAGTTGGCGACGCAGAGCGCTGCTGGATCGCTTGAATCTCGGAACTTGTTGTCCGTGAGTCAAGTGTTGCGACATGCCGATTATTCTTATCGTGGGACAGGCCTCCGTGCCTGTCTTCCTCCTTGTCCATCGCGTCCATATGTCCATACAACTCGTCGGTCTGAGGCGAAGCCTCGCTATCTAGCTACCGTC
>JBKQWH010000409.1:0-7858 GCA_052139635.1 Capsulimonadaceae bacterium | reverse complement strand
CGTCACCCCGCCGCCCACGCCGCGACTCTCGCCACCGCCGGAGAGACGCTCTGGTTCCATGGGCGGCGCGCCGCCGCATGGTTCCACCAGAACTGCGGATATCAGCCGCCGTGCACTCTCCGCTTTCTGTCTCGCACGGCCAATATTACGCTCCAGCTCAGCAAGATCACTGGTATCGAGTGCAACGTAAAACTCACTATGTGCCGGGTCACCTTTGACATGGTATGAAATCTTCAACGTGTGGACGACTAAGGCAGCTACTGGGTCTTGTGACGCGTCAGACATGAAAATTGGCCGAATATCGGTAACAATTCTGCCCTCGCAGTATGTTTGCTGATGAGATTGTAATACCAACTGCCCCTTTGCAGCGGCACCGAGAGTGCTTTCTAGAGCAAACAGCTTGGTTAGCCGAGCGCTTATGGAATCGAGCGTTTCGTCACTGAAGCCGAAGGATCTTTCTTTACGTATAGCCTGTATGACTAGCTTCGGTAACTCGGTATGGTCGTCCTGATCCGAATACATCCATATCAATGGGACTAACGCATCGACCAGTGCCAGTATGTCTGACCGGTTGATCGATTCGTCCTTCGACGATACCCTATCTACGAATGTAGACGTCCTGAGAGTTGGCTGCGTATTTGAGAGTGCCGTCACGAGCTTGTCGAACTCGGTATCAGAGGCCGCCGCTAAGTACTTGAAGGCTCCCTTAAAACGGTCCGGGATCTTTAGCGGATTAGGCATGGTGATTCCTCGAAGATGACAGAGTCTGCACTGGACGATAAAACGAACAAATCACCGCCTGTCCAGTTGGTCAGGTAGACTTGTGATCCATCGATCTCCTTCCGATCCGTGTGTTTTGCGGCCGCCATTTATAGCATATTTGCTAGCATTGTACCACTACAGGTAAAGAATCTCACTATGAACCGTGAGTAGTTAGAGAGATAATAACATCGATTTACCGCAATGTCGCGTTTTTCAATCGGTAGGCATTCGGCCTGCTCACCGCATTTCGGGGTACAATAGATGCGTCCAGAACAACGCGCCCCCCGTCAATCCGGTTCCATCCGGTTCCATCCCAGCCCACGCCGACTCCGGCCGAGCTTGACACTATGCAAGCATTCGAGCGCTTCAAGTGGCTTACCCGTCACGTACTGTCTGCCCCCAAAGAAGCAACCACTAACCCGTTCGCCCACCCGAAGACCGCGCCAAGCAAGCCACACATACCGCGAAATGATCGGCCGGTCCGACGTCGAATGAGACCGGTCAGGCATGCTAATATCTTATTGCCATTCAAATGCGCGCGCACTGTCACACGCCAATCTTCAGTTCCTCAGGGTTGAGCGGTCGCAGCTCGTCCGGGACAAACAGGCCGTCGCGGCGGATGAGGACATCGTCGAAGAATACGTCCCCGCCGCCGTATTCGGGGCGCTGGATGAAGACCATGTCCCAGTGGATGGTCGACCGGTTTCCGTTGTCGGCGGTCTCGTACGCGGCGCCGGGCGTGAAGTGGAAGCTGCCGGCGATCTTTTCGTCGAACAGGATGTCCTTCATCGGGCTGAGAATGTAAGGGTTGAAGCCTAGCGAGAATTCGCCGACATAGCGTGCGCCCTCGTCGGCGTCGAGGATGGCGTTCAGCTTGTCCGTAGTGCCGCCCGCAGCCGTGGCCTCGACGATCCGTCCGCGAGAGAATGTCAGCGTGATCCCCTCGAACACCGTTCCCTGATAGAGGGTGGGGGTGTTGTAGGCAATCGTGCCCTGGATCGAGTCGCGCACCGGCGCCGTGAAGCATTCGCCGTCGGGGATGTTCATTTCCCCGGTGCATGGAATGGTCGGAATGTCCTTGATGGAGAAGGTCAGGTCCGTGCCGACCCCCGTCAACCGCACGCGGTCCGTCCGGTCCATCAGTTCCTTCAGCGGCCGGATCTGCCGGTCCATGCGCGCATAGTCGAATGTGCAGACGTCGAAGTAGAAGTCCTCGAACGCTTCCGTGCTCATGCCGGCCAACTGTGCCATGCTCGGCGTCGGCCATCGGAGAACTACCCAGCGGGTCCTGGGAACGCGCACTTCCGAGTGCACCGGGTGCTGCCAGTGGGTCCGGAAGAGCTGCATGCGGTCCGCAGGGACATCCGAGTGCTCGGAGATATTGTCCGACCCGCGGATCCCGATGTACGCCTGCATCTGCTCCATGCGGGCCCGCTCGAACTGCCCGGTGAGGCGCATCTGCTCCTCGGTTGCCGCACAGTAGAGAGCCCGGAGCACGCGGTTGTGCTTGATCGTCACAAACGGAAGGCCGCCGGCCTCGACAATGCGCTCGACGACGGCGTTGACAACATCGTCGTCGATGTCAAACGCCTCCACCAGAACGTGGTCACCCGGCTTGGTCCGGGTCGAGTAGTTGACAAGGATATCGGCCAGTTTGGCCACGCGGGGATCTTTCACATTCGTGCCTCTGGAGAGAGGAATAGAAGATAGGAAAGAGGAAATAGCCGGGACAACCTGCGTAAGCGTCCCCCTGTTTTCTATTTACTATCTTCTATTTCCAATTCCGGGTTACTCGCTCGGGTACGACGGGTTCGTTGCGTACGATCCCCGCTCGAGTTCCTCGATAATTGTCGGGCAGTGCGGCTTCCAGCCAAGCAGGTTCGTGGCTCGCTCGCTGCTGATCTGCTGGTCGAGCGCAAGCGCGTCGGCAAAGCCACCCATCGTCTCGCGGGCCTGCTCGACGGGCACGTAGATGATGTTCGGCTCGATGCCCGCTCCGCGGCAGGCCGATTCGGCCACCTGCGACGTCTTGTAGGCGGGCGACTGCGCTGCGTGGAGAAGGGTCCCGGGAGGGGCGCTCAGGGCGCGCGCGTACAGGTCGGCCAGGTCGATCACGTGTACGAAGCACCAGTGGTTCTCGCCTGTGCCGACAATTATAACCGACTTCTGCTCGTTCGCGGCCTTCGCCAGATTTGCCGGGATTCCTTTCCCGTATCCGTACACCAGTGACGGCCGAATGACAATCGAGCGGACTTCGCGTTCGGAGGCCGCCAGCACCTGCCGCGTCACGGCCGGGCGCCACGCGACCAGCGGAATCGGGTTGTCGGGCGCGTCTTCGTCGACCACGGCGCCGCCAGTGTCCCCGAGTTCCCAAACTCCGCCAGTGTAAATAAACGGTTTTCCGGTACCGGCAACGGCATCGAGCATGGCGGTCACGACCGCCGGGTCGGTTTCCGCCATGGTCGCAGGGTCCGCCGCCGTATGGATCACCGCCTCGGCATCGCGAGCGGCCTGGGCCAGGATCTCGGTTTGGGAAAGATCAGCGCGCACCGCCTCAATGCCGAATCGGGACAACTTCTCCACTGCTTCGTCTGATCGAGCAAGGCCTACTACCGTGTGGCCGGAATTGAGGAGCGCGATGGCCACGGAGTTGCCGATAAAACCGGTGGCGCCGGTAAGAAACACTTTCATTGCCTTCTCCAGTCAGGTAACCAGATCGCACGTCCAAATGCGATCTTACGCGCGTGCGTTCGACACAACGGGGACCGAGCATAAAAAGGCACGCGACAACGCATGCATCCGTGCCATTTTACCACATGCCAAGATTACTGTGCACCGATTTCCGATTATTCCCACGTGAGTTCGGAAATAATGTGGACGATCAAACAGCGGTTGCGTGTCGAAAACGGCCGGTGTAAGACGTCCAATTTCGCCCTGATCTCCGAACCCGATACCTAAACTCCTGAGCCGGCGAATCTGAGCCAGAAGGACCTCTACCCGACCCGCTGGCGCAGATAGAGCTCCTCCAGAGCGGTCACCAGGTCCGATTCGCCCGGGTTCTTATCGGGGCGCAGGGCAACCAGTTTCGGGTCGCGCAGGGCCAGTTTGCCCCCGGTCTCCCGCATGATCCCTTCGAAGCGTACGGTGACGACGATCGATGGGCGCAGCTCGTAGCCGGGACGGACCCCGGAGGAACTCGGGCGCTCGATCTGGCGGCCAGTAAACAGGCCGTCCCGAGCGATCTCCTGCTGCAGGACAAGGTCCCTCTCCCGATCGACGCCGGCGACATCGCCGACATCGACAAAGCTGCCGTCGGTCGCCCGGGCGCCGATTACATACGAGCCGAACCGTCCGGCATTTTCCTTCGTGGTCACCGCCAGGACCGCGCCCAGCAGCACCAGGTCCAGGGTCACCTCGGGCTTGCGCTTCAGCCACGCCGGGTCTCGCTGGCCAAGCCGATACGGGCCGTTCGGGTCCTTGGCGACAATCCCTTCATAGCCCTGGGCTCGAAAGTGCCCGAAGAGCCGGTTAAGCTCCTCCTTGTTGTTGGCGAGCTGCCCCTCCGCCACGGTGGTTGCAATCGGCGACCCCATCTGCGCCATCGGCCCCAGCACCATTTGCAGGAGCCGCCGGCGCTCATGCAGCGGCTGGCCGGTCAGGTCGCGGCCCTCCAGATACAGAAGGTCGAATCCCGCAAAGCGCATGGTTACCGGCACAACTGGCTGGCCGTGCAGGGCCGCGTAGACCTCGTAGACGTTCGCGGGGCGGACGCCGTCGAGATCGAACACCGTGCCGTATAGCTCCCCATCGACGATCGTATTCGCCGCCGGGAGCCGCTTAATGGTGGCGTCGAGGCCCGGGATCATCTCGATCCAGTCGAGACGGTTGCGGGTGTACGCCCCGCAAAGCACCGTCCCGCGCTCGTCGGTCGACTTGTGCAGGGTCAGGCGAATGCCGTCGTACTTGCGCTCGACCCAGACCGGGAAGCGGGCGACCTCGTCCGTCGTGCCTCCTGCCAGGGCCGGGCGCACGGGCACAAGCGGCTGCAGGGTCACACGCCGCAGGGCGTCGGGCCCCTCCGTCTCCAGTAAGCCGATCACATGAAAGGTGTCTGTCAGGGCGACCGCATGCGTTACCTGACCCTCATCGACCCCGAACCGTGCCCCGATCAGGCGGCAGATCCCATCGCCGTCGTATTCAAAGCCAAAGCCGGCCTTCCGAAGCAAGAGCTTCGCCAGGAAGTACGCTTCGAGCTTGCCGCAGCGCTCCAGGAGGGCCGTTACGATCGCCATCTGCTCGGTTCGCCCGGGCGCCCTGGCCGGCGGGGCGTCGTCGTCAGCGTCGACCCGGTGCAGGCGGCCGCTGATTCCCCCTCGGCCGGAAATAAGCCGTAGCGTCTCCAAAACCTCGGCTGCCGTCAGAGGCGGCGCCGCTTTGAGGTCGGGCCGGCTCTGTGCAAACAGCACGGCCACATCACCCACCTGCGCCAGCCGGTCGAGCATCTCGCGACGACGCCACATCCCGGTGCGTCCGAGGATTCGCAGCAGGCTGTCTCGACGCAGGCCGCCCGTGTTGCCGTAGAACGGATCGCCGAGCAGACAGGCGATCTTTTGCCGGAACGACAGCCCGATCTCTTTTGCGAGGAACCCGGAAATCAGTGTCTGCCGACCGGCTGTGTCCGGCGGGTCGGCGGTTATGATCCCGAACAACTGGGCCGCGCGGTCCTTGTTCAGGCTCGAGAGCGGAATGAACAGACCCTTGCACAGACTGTAGAACGGGATCGAGTCGAGGGCGTCGACCGGAACCGGCGCGCCGAGCTCCCGCCGGAGCTGCTCGGAGACAAACGCGACGTGCAGCGGCGCGCCGAGTGCGTCCTCCACGAACTCGCGGTCCACCGACCGGGCGCCGAGCCCCTCGAGGTATGGCGTCATGAGCTCCGACCCGGCATACCAGTCCCGGACATCGTCAATATGGATGAGTTTCATATTGTTGCCATTGTACCTGACAGAATTGTCTTGAACTCCGGGATGAGCCCGCAGATTCGTGTCGACGGCGGGCAAGTCTATTGTTCAGCGGGTTGCCGCACAACTGGTGAAGCATGGCTGGCTTACCGAGCGAAGTTTTTGCCAAACGGAAAGATCAGGAGGCGACGCGAGAGCAGGGTAAACCCGTGGTGAAGGTAGAAGGCTTCGGCCCGGTCGTCCTTGGCATCGACCAGGAGCGCGTAAGCCATCAGTTCGGAACGAGCTGCGCGCGCTGCTGCGTCCCAAAGCAAAGCAGCTCCCAGTTTCTGGCCGCGGTAGGCTTCATCGACGGCCAGGCGGCCAAGACGCGCAACCGGCACGGAAGGGTAGCGGGGCAGCTTCTTTGAAAGCTGCTCGGGGAGATCGGTAAGCGCCACGGCTCCAGCAGCGAGGGTGTAATAGCCGGCAACGTGTCCATTGTCCTCGTCGATCGCGACGAAACAGGCGGTTGCACGCCGGCGAATGTCCTGGGTGACTTGCTCTCGAAAGTAGCGGTCGAGGGGTTCGACGCCGCATGTGAAGCCTAGCCGGTTATGACCGGCCAGGGCTTCAACCAGGAACTCTGGCATTTGTAGATTTCCTAATCAGACGGGTATGAGCCTCGCGGGCGCGTTCCATTGCCGGCGACAGGGCAGGGGGATCGATCAGCAATTCCGCAAAGCGGCGCTGGTCGTCCATGGATAGTTGGATTATGTGAGTTTCCTCGATCGTCCTGCGTGCTGCCTCCTCGGCGGCGGCCACCACAAAATCGCTCACGCTTCGGCCTTGCAGCTCGGCGGCGTGCTTAACGATCGCCAACGAGTTGGGCGCGATGCGCGCTTCCAAGCGTGCGGTTCTGTTTACTTGTGTCATGGCGACTTACTCCCATACATCCTCAATTGTACGTGATTATACCGTACATTTCAATAGCCAAGTCGGGTGATTTCGGACGTTCCCGCTCTGAATGGGTTGTCCGGGGTGTTTGTTTACCTGACGTTCGGGAGAGAGTACGCGGGAAACCGCCAATGACCGAACGCCGACGAGCGGCCATGGAACGACTGGTTCCATGAGCCACTCGCTGTTCAACAGTGATGGATGAACAAGGGAGGTTATTGTATGGACGGTACGCTGAGGTCGACGATCCATAGGTTCGGGATCGGGACCGCGGAGTCCGACCGGGTCGGGTCGAGCATCACGCCGGCGATGTTTGTCCATGCCCCGGTTCGGTCGAGGGTGACGGCATTGGACGTGACCGCAACCGCATCCGTGCGCCGCAGGTCGTGATCCGGGCTGATGGACGACTCGATCTTCCATTTCCACCCGTTTGTTGCCGAGGCTTCCTGCATGCGCGCCTGCAGCCTTCCGCTGTTGGTAACGGGGGCGTCGAGCAGCCAGCGGATGCTCGACGATTGCAGCGCTTGAAGGCCGCTTGGCGCCGCCCCGGTCACAACGAGACCATCCAGGTCGGAGTCCAATATAGAGATTCCTTCACAGTTCGCTTCCAGATACTCGCGAGCGGTCGGCGAACGCGGCGTTTGCCGTAGAGCAAACATGCGCACATCGATGTCTATACCGTCTGCCACTGTATAGATCAGGCTCCTGAACTGTTTCTCCGTAACTCTCAGGGCCTCGTCAGGCATATTATTAAGCAAACCAATGGCGATCCTGCGCCCTGCCGCGCGCGGGAAACTGTCAACCCTTGTTCTTCCTGTTTGTCGCAGAACCTTCATGTCCATGAGACGGTTCCCTAATCGGTTTGTTCCGCCCGCGCGTCGGCAATGTGGTCCCTTTTTTCTTAGGTCGGAATCCTTGCGCTTGTCGCCGCAAGGTCCGAAGCGAACGCTTACGCGATGGGACGTTTGACGAGACGCTTGCGCGTCCCGATCGCCGTTCAGAAGTCGTGGCTCGCCCGCAACATCACGGACGGTCCCCGCCGGCGAGACGCGGCGCGGCTTTGACGAGGATGTTCCGGAACGCGATCCATAAGGGAAGAACCCGGTCGTCAGCCACAAGATGCCTGCACAAGGAACCGTGTTCGTTACCGTCCAGGCGAATGTGCTCGACCAGGAAATGACGAAAGGCGCGGAGCGAAG
>JBKQWH010000408.1:0-18570 GCA_052139635.1 Capsulimonadaceae bacterium | reverse complement strand
GGTCCACCAGGTCCGGGCGAACCTGAAGGTACCGTGGATTCTTCGACGGTTTTCCGTCAACGATGCGGGGATGCGCCGACGAGACGAAGTGGCCGGAGGCGTGGCCGGCCGCGCCACGAATAACATCTTGCATCGGCTGCGTGAACTCGGCCAGGGTGACCGGTGCAGCGGCAATTTTTCGCGCCTCGTCGGTGAGAAGGGGCTCGAAATTCGAGAAGAAGTTACCGCATCGCGCGAAGTGCTCCTCGGTCACCTTGTCGTAACCGCGATGGATGGCGTCGTCGGGTCGCTGGAACAGTCGCCGCTCCGGATTCTCGGAGACGATCTTAAAAGAGATCTCGCTGCCGTAGCGCGGGTCGGTGTTCTGCAGGCGATTAGCCGGGACCACGATCGATGCCGTGATATCATCCTCCAGTTGGAGCTTGGCGGCCGGGACGAAATCGCTGCGCAGCGAGAACATGCGCCATTTTCCGTCGACCGTGAAGCCAACACGGAGGAAATGATTGACAAGCTTTTCCTCATGGTATTTCAACTCGTTGCCGGCTCGGCCGTTGACGATGTCAACACTGAACATCTCGCGCCAGTGCGTCTCCAACTCGGGCCGGTGGAAGCGCTTGACCATAAAAACCAGTTGCCGGATTGCGTGTGGGATGGTGTTGAGCCAGGCGTTGTACCAGTCGTTGTAGAGCGTGGTAGACGGCGTCAGAAGCTTGATGACCGAGCCCAGGGAGCGCTTCGGACTCAGAATGGGCCTGCTGTCCTCCGAGACATGGGACTTGAACCGGCCACTGTAGTCCTCGGTGATCAGGGCCGCAACGCGCTCGAGGTCGTGGTCGAAATCCGCGACGAAAAACGGGGCGTACTTGATCGCGTCGGAGATCGGCTTGGAGATTTCCGATTTGCCGCCGCCGGACACCGTGCTCGGCTTGTGGCAGAATGTGCCTTCCGCGTAGGTGCCGACCAGACGCCACTGCCCGGATTCGAGATCTCGATTGAGTTCGACCTTAAAGCCCGATGGGACAATGTACGTGCGGCAGGGATCGAGCGGCAGGCTTTGCCGGCATGTGTCGCCATTCCACGCGAGCGTCTGCCGGTCCAGGTCGATCTCGACGTCTTCCGGAACGTAGCAGATGTCCGGATACCGCCGGTCGATGCCGTAGCCCTCCGGTTGGATGTCGATCGTGTCGGCGAAGAGAGCCTTGACGTTCTTGAAGGTGTGGTCATTCCCGCGTGGAAGATGTGTTTGCACGGTGAAGTGCTTTCCCAGATCGAATCTCGGGAATACGATTGCGCCGCCGGCGTGCTCTTCCTCGACCTGCCCGACCAGGTTCGCGGCAAAGCTGATCTGAGTCTTGACTTCCTTCTTGCAGTAACCGAAGTAATTGTCGGCGATAATGGTGAGCATAACCCCGCCGGCATCGCGGGCAGCGAGCTTAAATGCATTGCCGTCGTTGTATTTCTCATCCTCCCGGGTCCAGCACATTCGGTCCTGCCGCTGTTTCTCAGTGGCGTCGGCGGCGCATGGCAGGCCGACCTCTTTTTTCGTCAGGTCGATCAGATGGGGGGCGAGGATAACGTAACCGGTCGAACCCGCCCAGCCGTCGACATCGAGAGCGGAGTCGTTTTCCGGCAGGTGCGGATCGCCGCAGTTGCCGAAGATTCGCTCGACGAAATCGAGATTGCTGATCAGGTTTCCCGGCGCCAGAAACTTGACCTCGGTCGTCTTTTGCGTCGAGACGCCAGGAACCCCGGGTACGACGATGGCGCGGGTTACGAACGACACAAATGTCTCGATCGGCGTATCCCACCCAATCGTGAACGGAAGCAGCATCAGCTTTCGCGGCGGGTTCAGCGCGTGCCGCAGGATAGCTGCGAAAACGGATTTCGGGACGGCCCGTTTATCCTCGGGAATCGGCAGGCCGCCTTCGGCAATGTGAAAGACGCCGTGCGTGGTCCGGCGGTCGCTCTTCGGATTGTGCAGGACACCCTGGCCATTGAGGAGGCGGACCGACGTGACAATGTCGGATTGGAACACGTCGTCATGCTCCGGGAGGGACAACTCCGTAGCCATGCCCGCCCGGTCCATGATAAAGGTCTGGCCCAGCCCCGGAAGGCGAATCGGGTCGCCGATGTCCACCCCGGCGAAGTAGCGGTCGAGAAAAGCCTGCACCCGCCGCGTGATCGGGCTCTGCTCGCCGTACGAGAGGCGAACGCGCTCTCGAAGATGCGCTACGACCTCGTACGGGATTCCCAGGTCGATGTCGCTATCTACTCCGGCCACCATGAGTTTGAGCCGGATGTAGCGAATGAGCTCGTCGCGCGCCGACAGCCGGCTCGGGATACGGTCGAGCGCGGGGGACTGGTGCTCCCCGGTGAGCGTCCGGGAGGAGCCGTTTTGCTCGGTATTCTTCGCCGGTGGTGATCCGGATGCCGTGTTGATGCTGGCGGAAACTGCGGTCTGGCTTTCGGCTTGGTGCATATTCGGATAATCATCCTGTTCAATCGATTGTTAACTGAGTTCTATCGTGGCAGCCCATCGACGGTGAGGGAAGTTCAATCTAACAGAGTGCGGCACAAACCGTGCCGATTCGTCCAGCAACGCAGGATTCGGCTCAACCGGGTTTAAATGCCGGCTGTTGACGCCGCCGCAGGCCGTTTCACGGCCGTCCGGAACGATGGGCCCACTTTCGGTACCAGGGGCCCGTGGACAACGCGTCGCATACGATAGTTTCGGGGTGGTCGAAAAGTTGGAACCATTTTGAAATTGCTGTCGTCTAATCACCGGACATAAAGATTTTTTCTTCAGAACGTGCCAAAGTGTAACGGCCGGCAAGCGATTTCCTATAATACATGTAGATTGCTGGTACAATCCGCTAAATCGGTGCGTAACCCGGACAGCTCTTGAAGGAAGCCTTGCCGGCCGATTCGGCAATCGTCACGTGAGGAGGAAACAATGATCAGGTCTGGGCATGACAGCCCAAGAAAACGCACTTCTGAGTCGCTCGTTTCGGCGTCAAGCACGTCTGGCGGCGGTCGCGAGGCCGTGGTGAACCGCACGCCAACGACGACGGGGCAGCAGCTTTGTAACGCTAACGGTGAGTGCGACCCGCCGGAGGCTCACTCCTGGGATGCCGCGCCGCCGGCACTGAAGACCAACCTGCCTGCGTGGACCGGTGCTCGCCCGTTGCCGGAAGATCCGGCCCCGGCGGCGTCAGGTAGCGGGACGCCACAATGGACCGGCGCCGCGGCTGTCTACAATAATCCGCCACAATGGAATCCGCAGCCCGAGATCGACCCGTCCGCCTTCGAAGTGACCATCCGGACGACCGTATCCGAGAACGCGCTCAATGCGTGGACAGGCACGGATGTCGAACCGTCTGAGTGTGCGCCGGATAGTGTCGACGCCGGCCCGCGTGTAGCCTGCCTGTCGGGCGTTGTCGCCGGGAAAAGCTTCGCGATCGTCGGGCAAACGCGGATCGGCCGTGCCGAGGACAACGACATCATTCTTGCGGAGCCCAGCGTATCGCGCCATCACGTCGTGTTATGTCCCGACGAACGTGGTCGGATTACCGTTGTTGATGCAAGCAGCTCAAATGGCGTTTACGTCAATGGAGTGCGGATTGTTAAGACGTTGATCGACGCCGGCGACAATATTCGAATCGGCAACTGCCATTTCCGGTTTGAAGTGTGACTGGGATTGCGAACGGTGATGCGTTTGTGTTTCGGTTCACTTATCAACATCCCGGGCGTCAGCGTTGACGCCACTCCTCTCCACCCTATCCTGCCAACAAGGCCAAGTCTGCGGAATCACCTCTTGTCCAGCATCGGACCAGGTCGGGCCGCGCCGGCGATGCGGGCGCGGCCCACGGAATAAGACTCAACGTGTACAGGCAATGTTAGTCGACTAGTATTCCGCCACATTTCGCCTGGTCGACGCTGGCGGTGAAGCTTAAGACAAGCTGTCCTGAGCTGTTCGCCTTTCCGCTGAATGTTTCCTGGATGGCCTTGTAGTCGGCTCCCGCTGTCTTATAGACGTCGAGGTTGGAGATGACCGTCGTGCCGTTACACGCGACGCTGAAGACGCGCTCTCCCGCCGCGGAGAAGTACTGCTCCACGAAGTACATCGTCACGGAGTGGCTGCTATTTGCGACCAGGCCGGTTACAGTATACGTGAACGTGCCCTCGCGGTCGGACTGCAGGACAGCCTGACCGGGGATCGGGCTGCCCGTGAGCAACGACGTGTTCACCGTGGTTGTCCAGGTGTCTACGCCTCCGCCCGAGTAGTCGGTGTCGGCGACGAACGGGCTCGACGCGGCGCCGCCGCAGTCGATCGCTATGGTGAGCGCGGTGGGCGTGGCGCTCAGTTCATTGGACATCGGTGACGTGCCGTCCGAGTTGACCGATGCCACTTTGTAATAGTACGTTGTGCCGTTGGTCAGGCCGGTGTTGGTGAAGGTCAATGCTGTGATGCCTGTCGCAATTGCGGTCGAGGACTCCGCGCCGGACGCCGTCCCGCGGTAAACGTTGTAGGTTGTGGCTCCCTGGCCCGCTGCCCAGACCAGCGCTACGGATCCCGAACTGCCGGCAGCCGAGCTCAATGTCGGAGCAATCGGTAATCCCGCGGAGGCGCTGAGCTCGTTGGAAAGAGGCGAGGTTCCATCTGAGTTCACGGCCGAGACCTTAAAGTAGTAGGTGACGCCTGTGAGTAGTCCGGTGTCTTCGAAACTGGTCGACGATGTCGTGTCGACAGGTATAGTGCCCTCGCCGCCGGAGGCTGTCCCGCTGTAGACATTGTAGCTGGTGGCGCCGAACGATCCGGACCAGGTGATCTCGATTGCTCCGCCGGTTCCCGTCGCCGTTTGGAGGGTTGGGGCAACTGGCTGGCCGGCTGCCATGCTCAACTCGTTCGACAGTGCCGACGTTCCCGAGGCATTTACAGCGGCTACTTTGAAGTAATATGTTTCGCTCAGCTCCAGACCGGTATCGTCATAGCTGGTTGTTGTCGAGTTCGTGACGGGCGTGGTTGACTCGCCGCCCGATGCCGTTCCCTGATAAAGGTTATAGCTCGTGGCTCCATTCACCGCTGTCCATGTTAGCTCGATCGCCTCGCCGGTTCCAACGGCCGAGGTCAGGGTGGGGGCGGACAGGGCGGCTCCGGCCTCCGCGCTTGCCTGATTCGATAACGCCGATCCGGAGTTGTTGAGCGCCGCAACTTCATAGTAATAGGTTTCGCCCGCAGTCAGCCCTGTGTCCGTGTAGGACGTGGCGGTAATTCCGGTTGCGTACGGCGTGGAGCCCTCGCCGCCCGATGTGGTACCCCTGTACAGATCGTAGGTCGTGGCCCCGCTCGAAGCGCTCCACGAAAGGTTGACTTGACCGGTGGAACCGCTCGACGCGCTGAGCGTCGGAGCCGACGGTGCGCCCGAGGAGCCAACGGTGATCCCGCAGATGGAAGCCTGGTCGACGACCGGTGTGAACCCGATAACGATCTGGCCGCTGCTGTTGGCGGTGACGTTGAAGTTCTCCTGAATTGCCTCGAAATCGGCTCCGACCGTGGCATAGATGTCGAAGTTTGACAGCAGCGTCGTGCCGTTGCAGGTAACATCGAAGACGCGGTCGCCGGCGGCCGACCAATAATGTTCCTCGAAGGTGAGCGTGAGCGGCTGGCTGCTGTTGGCGGTAAAACCGGAAATGGTGTAGGTGAATGTTCCTTCACGGTCGGACTGGAGCACCGTCTGCGGTGGGACCGGAGCCGCGAGCAGGGTCGTGTTGATCGTGTTGGTCCACGTGTCTGAGCCGCCACCGGAGTAGTCAGTATCGGCAAGGTAGGAGCCGACGGCCGCGCCGCCGCAGTCGATGCCGGTCGTAGCGGCGTGTACCTGTACTGCCGTAGTGGCGATGAAGCCAACAAGTGTGAGGATCACAGAGGCCCCCGTCCGGAGACTGCTTAATATGTAATGGCTCAGTTTGGAGTGGGGGCGGCCGGCGGCCGGCGAAGTACCGGGTCGGCGTTTGGTTGTTGTGTTCACTTGGTTGACAGCCTTTCTTTATTTTGAGCGGACGACAAGTGGATGCTGCCGTGTTTGACAAGCGGCGATATTAGGGAAATCGTTAGATAGCAAAACTATCAAACGATTCTATATTGCTTGTCATCCACCGCAAACGAGCTTGCGCTCGTCTCCTTAAGAGAGGAACACCCTGCGGCATGCTCACGAGGCGGGCTAGTCGAAATTGTTCATGTACGGTACAGAGTGCCTGTTTGTGCGCTTGCCTGGGCCACGGTGAACAATTCGGACTAGTACAACTTCTCGATGCAGATTTATCGATGAACTAGCCGCACAGTTAACGTACCATGATTGGCGGCAATATTTAGGAATATTTTTACGGAATGTAAGCCTGCTTATGAATAGAGGGACTCGACAGCATTGCAATCATGAAAACGTGTCTCGTGCGGCCGGTCCGAGTGCATTCCGGCAAGTCCACCCAATGGCCGGGTCGAGACTCCAGCTATATCTTGCGCGGCATCCGCGGGTGAACCCCCGATCGGGTCTTATGGTTACCACGCGCTTCTGGTATTCCTGCCACGAACCCATCGGCGATCATTTCCTGGAGCGCCTGTGTCACGTCGGCGGGCCTGGCAAGCTGAAAGCGGGGAATTCGGGAGAAGACTCCCCCTAAGACGGTGTCGCCGTACTTATCATCGATCGTCAGCACCTGGCCCATGAAGTAGTGCATTCCCTCATCGGTAGTCCGCTGCTGCCAGTCCGGATTTGGCCCGATCCGACGATAGAGGTCAAGGTCCGGCTGGATGACGCGGCGGTCGTAGTTCACCTCGCCGCGAAAGTCGCCCCAGAGTTTCTCAACCAGGGCGGTGTCGGCCGGGGACCGCTGCAGCCAGCGGATGAGCAGTCGCTCACCGAGGTAGCCGTTCGCCCAGTACTCCGGGGCAGTAAACCCGCCGACAGCCGGAATCGCGAGGTGCGAGTACTCGTGCAGGATCTCCCTGATCCATTCGATGGAACTGCGCTTCGTATCCAGGTCGTAAAAGTAAATGTTGTTACGCCACTGCTCGCCGCCGGCTGCGCCGGACCGGCATAGCCATACGTCGATCGGTGTATCGTCGTCGTTCGCCGGTTCGGTGTGTGTGCGATCCACCAGTACGTGGCGGCCGAGCAGCAGCAGCCTGCCGGTGCGCAATGCCAGGTTGGCGTCGTCGAGGTCTGTGTAGTGGACACGGCAAAAGAGGACGACATTGTCGCCGGAGCCCGGCATTGTGTCCGACGATAGCGAGTCCGGGCGCCCAACCCCGTTCGTGTCGGCTGTCGGGGTGCGATACACGTAGCACACCCGCGGGTAAGCGATTCCGCTTTGTGGCTCGCAAGCGGTTGATGCGACATAGGGGCGAACGATCAGGCTGTAGCCCAGTCCGGCGACAGCTTCGCAATCGACGGGAAGTTCGGGAAAGTATTGCGTGTTCATGTGCGTCGGAAGACCGTTTGAAACAAACCGCTCTATTGCATTGTCAATAGGCGTGGGCGGCTTGCCGCTGCTTCCACGCGCATCGAGGAGAACTTCGAGCGCACGACTACGGTCCCCGGAATCCGCGAGCTCGTTTGCGCGATTTACGGCTTGCGCCACCTCCGGGTCCGACGCAATTCCAGTGGCGATGGCTGGAACGTCAGGCTGCGCGGAACCGGACTCGGAGGATGAGTCCGCACTGGCGGGGTAGGTTACTCCGCTCGCCGGATCGGCGATCACGAAGTTTGTGGAGATGAGGGCCAACGTGAGCACAGAGAATGCCGGGATGACCTTGCGAAGCGGTACGCCAAGCGAGTATAACATGCCAGGATTATGACACACGGGATATGGCTTTTTCGAGGGGACACAGCATGACGATTTCATTCCGCGCGCTCGCGGCCGGTCTGCTTGCGGCTATGGCACTGACTGCCGGTCCGTGTCGCGCCCAGACGCCGGCGCCTCCGCTTAGCGACAAGGATAGGCGCCAGATGGAGGTCGAGCAGAGGGATGGCGCAACACAGGCAGCCGCGCTGGCGAAGACGCTCAAGTTCTCGACCGATAAGGCACTGGTCGATCGCGTAAACCGCGTTGGACAGCGGCTCGCAGCGGTAGCAAACACCCTTCAGTTCCCGGCTGGCTTTGGGAACAACCACGTGTACCCCTTTACCTGGACGTTTCACGTTGTGGATGACAACCAGATCAATGCATTCTCCGTCGAGGGTGGATATATCTATATTTACACGGGATTGCTCAAGGTGACTGCGTCGGACGACGAGTTGGCCGGCGTTCTCGGACATGAGATCACCCACGCGGCGCACCATCACATTCCCATGCTGGAACACGATGCCGGCAAAGTCAATACGGCGATGTGGGCGGCCGTGGCCGCAGCGATGGCCGGAGGCTCACTGCTGCATTCTTCGGGCCAGAACGCCATGGCATACTATGATCCGAACGTTCAGCGGGAGCAAAATCTGTACGATGAGGACGCGAGTCCCGCCCTGATTGCGCTGCTTGCCGGCGGCCTGGCAGGTCAGGCCGTAATGAGTAATGTGTATGGCGAAGCGGCCGAGCGCGATGCCGACCACGGCGGGATGATCTTGATGCAGAAGGCGGGTTTCGATCCGGTTGGCATGCTGACCATCCAGGAGAAACTTTGGGATTTGGAACGGCGAAGTCCGACGATCGTCGAGGGGACGATTTACCAGGACCACCCCATGGGCGACGAGCGGGTCGAGCATGCGCGCGCGCAGTTAGCCGAGATGGGTATAACGCCCACCGAGTCGGAAGTGGAACGCGTTGGTGTCGAGCAAGACCACTTCACATCCGTCGCGGGAGCAGCCGGCCAGCGCGAAATTGTGTTCGACAAGACCGTGTGTGCGACACTGAGTGATCCGGACGGCAAGCGCGTTGATGCCCTTGTCGGCGTCTTGAACACGCAGCTTGATGCCGGCCTCAAGTTCAACAACGTAGTTTCCGTCGGGTCCGAGGTTATGGTGAACAATCAGGCCTGGCTCACGATTAACGCCACCGACACGCTGAAACAGTCAGCCCCCACGACGACCGCAATTGCCCAGCAAGTGGCCCATAATCTCCAGACGGTTCTCTACCGGCACTCGATACTGACACTGGCGGCTCCGTCGGGACCGTCATCCGAAAGCATTCCGAAGTAGTGGCTTGTTCGGGCAGAGATGTCAGGGGTGGTTACAGCGGCCGGCCATAAAGTTACATGCGTGAAGGGCGAGTACGGTCCCAGCTAACCACCAATGGACCGCGCCAGGCTGAGATTCATGGCGTGACAAACGTAGTTTCTGCCGTTCGCCTTTGCCTGGTAGAGTGCTCGGTCCGCCTCGGTGATCAGGTGCTGTGGCGTTGCGGGGGGCAGGTCGGTTCCAAAGTCCGGTGTAAGAACCTGGCTGCCGCGCGTGGCGACTCCGAAGCTGGCCGTGATCGCTCGTTTGGCCCATGGACTGTGCTCGATCGCATAACGGAAGCGCTCTGCCAGTATGATAGCGCCGTCGATGTCGGTTTCGGGGAGGATGATCACAAACTCCTCGCCGCCGTAACGAGCGATGAAGTCCGTCTGGCGTACATTGCGCTCGAGGATGCGGCAGATCTCCCGCAGAACGCCGTCACCGGCCGGGTGTCCGAATTCATCGTTGAACTGCTTGAAGTGGTCGATATCCAGCATGACCAGCGACAGCGGACGGTTGCGGTGGTCCGAGGCGCGGTATTCTCGTTCCAACTGGACCTGGAATGCACGATGGTTCTTGACACCGGTCAGCCCGTCAGTAGTGGCCAGGCCCGCCAGCCGTTTGTTCGCATCCGCCAGCGCATTTGTGTCGGCCTGTAATTTTTCCCGCATGGCCTGAAGCTCCTCGTTATGCGTCTCGAGCTCCATCTGGATGGCTTGCAGTTCCTCATTGAGCAGTGTGCGCCGCTCTTCCGCTTCCTTTCGTTCGGTCGCGTCGACGCAGAGGCCAACCAGGCGCCATGTGCGAGGTCCGATCTGTTTGATTGAGACTCGTTCCTCGATCCAACTGATTCGGCCGTCGCGCAATCGAATGCGGAAGAGTTGCCGGTAGCTTGGTGCACCGGACAAGACCGCGTCGAGCGCAGTTGTGTTGCACTCCAGGTGCTCATCCTCGATCCGCGCCTTTGTCAGGCTTGTGGCGTGGTTTCCGACCCTTTCAATGTCGAACCACGGCGGGAGATATTCGCAAAAGTCGTCGTCGAAGCGCCATTTCAGCCACTCGCCCGTCTCCGGCGCCATCGCCGTGGCTGTCCACACTAACCAATTCCGGCTTTCGACCAGACGTTGCAGCACGTCTTCCGGACCGATTCGGACTGGAGTCGGGTCTGTTATCTCCGCTTGGGAGCCCATGGGCGCTGTCTTCCCGTTCAGAGTTCGTCAAGGATCGACCGGACTCCGTTTCCAGAGCCGGGCGATGCGTGAACTTCGTAATCACCCGCGTATTCGCGTGGACGCGTATGCGCGCGTGAAGCGGCCTGAGCCCCGTCGTACATCCGGTTGTTCCCCGTGCAAACGCAGTTGCGTCCGGCGGCTTTCGCCTGATACATCGCTCGATCGGCGCTCTCGATGAGTTCCTGTGGTGATAGTTCCGGCGGATAGCTAACCGCCACACCGAGGCTTGCCGTGATCCGCCGGTCCATCCAGCCGTAATGTTCGACGGCTACGCGAATCCGCTCGGCTATCTCAGCCGCCTCATTCAGGCGGGTTTCGGGGAGGATCACAACGAACTCTTCACCGCCGTAACGTGCGATGCAGTCACCTTCACGTGCCTGCTCGTCGAGAATCATCGCGACACGCTTGAGCACTGTGTCGCCCTCCGGATGCCCGTAGGCGTCATTGAACTGCTTGAAGTGATCGACATCGATGAGTATGAGCGAGAGCGGGCGCCCCTCCCTTACCGCAGCGTGCCAGTCGTGCTCCAACTGTTCCTGGAACGCTCGGTGGTTTTGAATCCCCGTCAGCCCGTCGATGGTTGCCAGGGCTTCCAGGCGGAGGTTGGCCTCGGCGAGCGCCGCCTTCTCGGCGATCAACTTCTCGCGCAGCTTGAGCAACTCGTCGTTTTGCGTCTCAAGCTCGTATTGCATGGCCTGCATCTCCTCGTTGAGCATGATCATGCGCATTTCTTCGAGCTTCCGGTCGGTTGCATCGAGGCACACGCCGACTACGTGCCAGCACTGGTCGGCGATCGGCTTAATGGTGACATGCTCCTCGACCCAGGTGACTCGCCCATCGCGCAGTTCCACGCGGAATGTCTGGTCGTAGCCCACGGCTCCGTTTATCAGGGCTTGGAGCGCCGTCTCATCGCAGTGCTGTCCGTCATCTTCCATGCGCTGACGACCAAGCGTCACCGCCAGGTTCTCGTCACCGAAGCGGTCCAGGTCGAACCATTCCGGGAAATAATCCCACAAATCGTCCTGGAAATTCCACGCCCACCACGGCACATCATCTTGCGGCGGGCGAACGATGCAAGACCACACAAGCCAGTCGCCGCTGCGCACCAGCAGGTCCAGAACCTCTTGAGCGTTCTGTGCATCAGGCCGTTCACAGGAACCGGTTGTAACGTGGGATTGCATTCGTGGATCGTCCATACAGCTTATACCATGTTCTCGCCCGCCTGTTGCGCGTTTTCCAATAGACTACCATTGACTTCCGTGGTGTTCCTGGAAGTATTGAAGTTTTTCGAGGAGCTGCCGGATCTCCTCCGCCTGTGATGTTAACTCCATACGGGTAGTCTGCAGCTCTTCACTCAAGACGCGGACTCGATCTTCGAGTTGTTTGCGCTCCGCAGCGCTCGTGCAAAGCCCAACAATGTGCCATCGGCCTTCCGCGGCTTTCCGTATGGTTACGCTTTCGTCGATCCAACTGATCTCTCCATTCCGGAGTCTGACGCGGAATGTCTGCTTATAGCCGGACGAGCCGCTGATCATCGCGCGCTGAGACGTTCTGTTGCAGCGCGAGTTATCCTCGGCGAGGCGAACTCTGGATAGACTGGCCGCGAGGCCTTCGTTTGGTCTGCGATCGATATCAAACCACGAAGGTAGCTCGGCGACGTAATCTTGATCAAAGTCCCAGCCAAAATAGGGCACCGCCTTGGTGGGCGCTGTGACATCGGCCGACCACACCATGCAGTTTCCACCGCTAATCAGCAGGTCCATCACCTGCTGAACATTCTTCCCGTCTGTCAGCATACTCGTCCACTTCCGAAATCCCGTTAACACATCGGGTTACGTTGTCAACATTATACTGGACTGAGACCGAATGGTAAACTGTTCCAGGAATCATTTGCAATGGCGACTGAAGTTTTCGGCGGGACGAGGGAAGTCGTGGCCGACGCGATCGAGCATCGGCCTTTCCCTCGCAACTCGGCTTTCGATGTCATGCATGCCGTTGCAGGGTGCGAACGCTTCACGGTGTCGGACTCGCCGCGAGAAACATCGGGTCGACCCTCGAGGCGGGCTTTGTGGAACTTGTTTCGTGGCCCGCTATTCCCGCAGACAATGCACGAGCCTGAGATGCATGGCGTGTCGCACACAGTTCCGTCCGCCGCGCTTGGCATCGTAAAGGGCACGGTCCGCCTCGGAGATGAGATCCTGCGGCGTGAAGACGCTGGGTCCGCTGGTCGCCACGCCGAAGCTGGCGGTAATCGAGCGACTTGGCCAGACCGCCACCTCGATCGCTGTGCGAAAGCGCTCCGCAAGGGCGAACGCACCGGTGCTGTCGGTCTCGGGCAGTATGATTACGAACTCTTCGCCGCCGTACCGTGCGATGCAGTCGCACTGACGGGCATTTTCCGTCAGGATCTCACCGACACGCTTGAGCACGATATCTCCGGCCGGATGCCCGTACGTGTCGTTGAACTGCTTGAACCGGTCGATATCGAGCATGATCAACGAGACCGGCTTATTATAGCGAGCTGCACCGTTCCAGTCCTTTTCCAACTGTTCCTGGAAGGCGCGGTGGTTCAGTACGCCGGTCAGGCCGTCCGTAATCGCGAGGCTGGAAAGGCGCTCGTTTGCCTCGGCAAGGGCCTCCTTGTCGGACTGAAGGCTCTCCCGCAGGGCGAGGAGCTCCTCATTGTGCGTTTCCAATTCGGACTGGATCGCCTGCAATTCCTCATTTAGCAATTGCAGACGCTCTTCCGCTTGCTTTCGGTCGGTGGCGTCGATGCAGATCCCAACGACATGCCAGTGACTGTCCGACAGGGGCTCGATCGTCACGTTCTCCTCGACCCAACTAAGGCGGCCGTCTCTCAGGCGGACGCGGAACATCTGGTTGTAACCGGTTGCGCCGCTCGTGAGGGCATCGGTCGACGTCGAGTTGCATCGGGCGTCGTCTTCCGGCAGCCGGACTCGGGACAGGCTAAACGCAAGGTTCTCATCATCGCGGCGGTCAATATCGAACCAGCCGGGAAGCGCCTGCGCGAAGTCGTCATGGAAGATCCATTCCCAGTAAGGGTACGTGTCGGTTGGCTTGTGGACGTCGGCGGACCATACCAGCCAATTACGGCTGCGGACAAGCAGGCTGAGCACCTTCTGTGCCCGCCGCTGTTTTTCCGGTGTCTCGTACCGTCCCCAGTTTTCGCCTGTGTGTTGGTAGAACATGCCGTTCCTCTGCTTGCACTTGCGTTCTACTTCGATTATACAGGAGTATTTGCTTAATCTGCGGCAGACAAGCATGTCGTCAGAGATTTCTTATGCAGAAGATTTTTTTGAGGGTTGGTTGCCCCGAAAAGGGTCAATCCATGCTTGATTAGGGCATACAAATTGGCACTTCGACGATAGACGCGAAATTCGATACGAATTCTCGAGTTCAACATAAAACTCTGGCCTGCGATTACTTGAGGCGTGTCGATCGACCCCTGGCCGGCGACGCGACGGACACCGTGGATCGGCGTCCCGGGCAACGGCGCCGGGACGCTCGTTTGGAAGGTCAGAAGGCTCGGTCGACGGCAGCCGCCACCTTCTTCAAGTCGCCCATCATCGTCTGAAACGCCGGGATGGTGACGCTTTGAGCACCGTCTTTGAGGGCCTTGCCAGGGTTGGGATGCACCTCGACGAGGAGCCCGTCGGCGCCGACCGCGACCGCGGCGCGTGAGACGGCGGGAACCATCGATGCGCGTCCGGTTCCCTGCGACGGATCGATCACGATCGGCAGATGCGACAGCTCTCGAATGGCCGCCACAGCGCTGAGGTCGAGCGTGTTTCGTGTGTATGGCTCAAAGGTCCGTATTCCGCGCTCACACAGCATCACAGCCTCGTTTCCGCCCTTGATGATGTACTCGGCCGCCTGGAGCCATTCCTCGATCTTCGCCGACATCCCGCGCTTAAGCATGACCGGCTTCTTCAACTTGCCCACCTCGATCAACAGATCGTAGTTCTGCATATTCCGCGTGCCGATTTGGAGGATGTCGGCGTACTCACACACCAGATCGATATACTTGACATGCATCACTTCGGTGATAATCGGAAGGCCCGTCTCGGCGCGCGCCAGGGCCAGCAGCTTAAGGCCATCCTCGCCCATCCCCTGAAAGGAATACGGCGAAGTGCTTGGTTTATAGGCGCCCCCGCGCAGCACGGTAGCTCCCGCAGCCTTGACGGCACGGGCCGTCTCCATCAACTGTTCCTCCGATTCAACGGTGCAAGGACCCGCCATGACCACGAATGCCGAACCGCCGACTAGCACATCGCCTACTGGCACGGTGCTCTTCTCGGGACGAAACTCGCGGCTCGCAAATCGGTAAGGTTTAAGGACGGGCACGGCGCGTTCCACGGCGGGGAGGGCCTCCATTTGCTCTGCCACGCGTTCTTTGTCCTGGTCAGGTGCCCCCACAGCGGCAATGACTGTTCGCTCAACGCCATAGATGGGATGGATGTCATATCCCCATTCGCGCAGCGAACTTTCAGCGTGGGCTACCTGCTCCGGCGTCGCGCCGGCCCGCATAATAATGATCATGCTTGGTCTTCCCGTCCTTTCCAAGGAGAGATGTCCTCGAGGACGGCTTTGAGCGCGTCGACAAATCGACGGTTCTGCGGATCAGTTCCGACCGTGACGCGGATGTGGCTCGGCAAGCCGAGTCCTGCTCCGGGCCGAATAATCACTCCCCGACGCTGGAGGGCCTCGAAAACGGTCCTGCTATCGCGGTTCACGTCGATTAGCACGAAGTTCGCCTGACTCGGTACAAAAGCCAGGCCGAGACGTTCACATTGATCGTAGAAGTACTGCCGGCCTGCCTCGTTAAAAACAACAGCGCGCCGGATGTGGTACTGGTCTCCCAGAGCGGCGGTCGCCGCAGCCTGGGCGATCAGGTTGACGTTGAACGGGGAACGAACGCGATTGAGCAGCGCGGCGATCTCCGGACGTGCGATCCCGTAGCCCACGCGCAGCCCCGCCAGACCGTAGGCTTTGGAGAACGTCCGCAGAACCACTACATTGCGGCCTTCGCGAACATACTGCAGGGTATCCGGCTTGGCGGGGTTGGCCACGTATTCATGATAGGCCTCATCGAACACGGCGACGACAGTGTCCGGAAGAGCCCGCACAAACGCGTCGACCTCGTCCGCAGTGACCAGCGTTCCCGTCGGGTTGTTCGGGTTGGCCACGAACACGACCTTTGTTCGGGACGTAAGCCGATTAAGCATGGCCGGCAGATCGTGCGTATAGTTGTTAAGGGGAACCTTGATCGGATCGGCCCCGCATTGGCGGGCGTAGATCTCGTACATGGCGAACGACGGGTCACCCTGCAGCGTGTTGTCCCCGGGCTGGAGAAATGTCAGTGCAAGCAGGTGCAGGATCTCGTCGCTGCCGTTTCCAAAAACCAGATGGTCGCATGGCACGTCCAAAAAGCCGGCAACCGCGTTGCGCAATACGGGCGCATCGCCTTCGGGATACATTGCGGTCGTTGCCGACGCCGCCCGCATCGCTTCGATTGCGGCAGACGATGGTCCGAATGGGTTCTCGTTTGAGGCGAGTTTTATAACGTCAATCAGGCCAATTTCGCGCTGAACCTGCTCGATCGGCTTGCCGGGGACATACGGCTTCAGGCCGAGAATATGCTCGCCGACGGGCGGGAGCGGTACGGCGGCGGCGCCGTCGATAGTATTCATAGCTGGGCAACTCCTAGGCCAACAGTGTAGCATAATCGCCTGGAATTACGCAATGCGACGCGGTTTCGACGCAGACAATGAGAACGTTGACCGCCGGATTACACGGCAACTATATCCGCAGTATATACGGATGTATTTGTATGTTTTGCGATATAGAAGACACCGCGCCGGATCTCGATTTCCAGGCATACGTAAAATGATTATTGTACTGATCTTCGAGAAGTTGTGCATTTTGGCATGAATTTTGGAACTGTATGGATCGGGTGTGCCGTAATCTATATGTGGGACGGTGATCGAGAGGCGATTGACGCAGAAATCGGGGCAATCGCATTGAAAATAATTCAATTGTTTATATAAAACAAATTGATATTTTCATAGAAACTGGGTATCATTGTACTGTAAGGCTCGGAAGTCAGGCGGGAACAGCGTGAAGCGCCCGCGCCAACAGTGAAGAAAACTATGCATCGTCCGCTGTCCGGTCGGACGGCGGGCGGGCGAGGAGATAATAATCATGCATCGCAAATGGAGTAAAGAGTCTATTGCAATGGAAATCGTCAGCATGTACGAATCTGGCGAGAATCTGAACTATTCCAGCATTGCGAATACGAACCTGTCCCTTCTCCGGGCAGCGACGCGGTACTTTGGAACCTGGGAAGCGGCCGTCAATTTTGCGGGCCTCGACTACGACCAGATCCGCCGCTATAAGTCCTGGACGCATGACCGGATCATTGCGCGCATCCAGGAACTGCACAGTCAGGGCGTTGATCTCTCCTGGCGAAACGTTTGCCTCGAAGTGGATCCGCAACTTGCGGCCGCGGCCACCAAGAAGAGCCATTTCGGTTCCTGGCGGGAGGCACTCGAGGCGGCCGGCCTGGATTACGACAGCATCCGCCGGTACCGCGAGTGGGATGACCAGCGAATTCTCCGTATGGTGCGCGAGTTCCACGCCCGGGGCACGGAGCTGAACGCAAAGAACATGGAGCAGGAAGATATTACGTTGATTACTGCCGCACGCCGGCGGTTCGACTCCTGGCACCAGGCGCTCATCGCCGCCGGACTGGACTACCGCCAGATCGTGCAGCGAGCGCCGTTCAAGCGTGGGTTAGGCCGGGGACAGAGCAAGCGGTTCAACACCTCGCTCTAGTGGTTGCATATTCTGGGTCGGTTCTCCGCTTGCCGCCACTCGCCGTGGACGGCAAATGGAGAACCGGTGGCGCGGATATCTGCACTGGGTTGCCGCACAAATTCGTAGGGGCTCGAGTAGGGCGCAAGCGGTGCTAATGATTTCGATGTTGTGATGGCGCGCCCGGAGCGAGCCCGCGCTCCCGCCGACAGACGCGGCCGAATTCGACAGTCGAACGATTCGAATGACCGCGGCGCCACCGGGACCTCCTTGCGACGTGGTCGAATGACCGGTTCACTGTGTCAGTTCGCCACGATATTCGTAAAAACGTCGCTCGCATGATGGTATAATCTCCTCGGTTAATCGAAGCTGCGGGCTAGCGGGAATTATTTGCCGCTTCGCGCAAGCTGTAAACCCTTTTAATAGCGGCGCGTCCCACGAGGCGTGCCCCCACGATACTGTGCTCGGTCTGCTGGTGCCACGTTACGATCTCGAAGAGTCGCCCGTCCGCTGATTGGGCGGTTGCCTCCGGTGACTTTCGTCGATGGAAAGCCGCCGGGATAAAGGCGGATCCCGCGTCCACGTCTACCGTGCCGTTCCGGCTCGCGCAGGCTCGGGCCGGGCAAGGGAGTCAGTTAACTGTGCGTATCGATGCTGTGTACAAGGCAATCGTGGTCGTGCTTGCCGTCGGATTTTCCATTGGTGGTTGGCGCTCATGGCAGGCTCAACATACCTGGCGACCCGTTGGAGGCGCCGGTGTGGTTGAGATCGAGTTGCTGACGACGGCCGACAAGGCGGCCTGGATCAGGTCGCAAGTTACCGAGTTCAATTCCGATAACGACCTTCATTGGCATGTCACAGTTCACTACACGGACTCGCGCGAGGCTATGCAGCACCTGCTTGCGGGAACGGAGAAACCAGCCCTGTGGAGCCCGGAGAGCCCCATGTGGATTATCCGGGCGAACGACGTTTGGAAGCAGCGCTTTGGGCAGTCCCTGGTGGTGCTCGACGAAGGCTCCGGATTTCGGGTATGTCTGCGTTCGCCACTCGTGTTTCTTACCACGCGGCAAAAGTCTGGTTTTCTCCGGCCTTATCTTTCCGGCGATCATCCCTGGGAATCCATCCGGCGCATGAGTGCCGGCGAGACAACCCCGCCGTGGGGTCGGCTTCGATACTCCCAGGCCGACTTCTTGCAGTCCAATAGCGGCATGGCGGCCCTGGGCATGGCGCTCAACGAGTATGCGCGTGGTCGTGCGTCGCAGGAGTCGCTCGATCACGTTGCGGCGGAGCCGGGC
>JBKQWH010000407.1:0-2548 GCA_052139635.1 Capsulimonadaceae bacterium | reverse complement strand
TCCGGGTCTGCCTGGCCACCGGCTTCTCCCCCGCCACCAGGGACGCCATCATCGACAAGCTTGTCTGGGGCGGACTGATCGACCTGGCCCTGTCCCCCGCCGACGCCGGATTCTGGGGATTCGAGGGTCGCGGCCGCCCGTGGCCGGACCTGCCGCTGATCGCCCTGCTGAAGCTGCGCGGGGGCGCCGTCAGCGAGCTGGCCGTGGTCGGTGACACCGCCAGCGACATCGAGTCCGGGCTGCGGGCCGGGGCCGCGATCGTGGCCGGCGTGCTGACCGGCGCCAGTTCCCGCGCCGACCTGGAGCGGGCCGGCGCCCCGCTCATCCTCGACACGATCGCAGACATCCTCCCCTACGTCACGGGGTAACCGGCCGGCGCGGGGCGATGAGCACCGGCTCGGGCGGCAACGTCACCGAGACCGACGTGCCCGGCGCCACGGCGGCGGCTTCTGAGCTGGGCTTGTCGATCTGGACGGCGACGTCGCCTGATAGCATCACACGGACCCTGGTCACCGAGCCGAGGAAGGTCCGGTGAGTCACGATCCCGTTGCCGTTCTCCACGGCCTGCATTGTCAGCCCTTCCGGCCGCACGAGCACGTCCACAGGCCCATCGCCGCCGATGGCACTCTCACTCTGGTTCTCGGACGGCTCCTGGTCCTTGACCGGCACGGTGCCGCCAAGCACGGCTACCGTCCTTGGGTTCTCGCTGGCCTGCAGCTCCGCCGGAATCCGGTTCATGACGCCGACGAACTCGGCCACGAACACGGTGGCCGGGTCGTCGTACAGCACGTCAGGCGCGGCGATCTGCTCCAGCTTGCCCCGCCGCATGACCCCGACCCGGTCGGCCATCGACAGCGCTTCCTCCTGGTCGTGGGTGACGAACAGGGTGGTGATGCCGAGCCGCCGCTGCAGCGTGCGGATCTGCTCGCGCAGCTGCAGCCGCACCTTGGCGTCCAGCGCGGACAGCGGCTCATCAAGCATCCCTTCTTTACCCTTGGCCGCATCAGGGAACAGTGTTGTGAAGCAGAGTGAAGTACTGTCATGCCGTTCTGGCCGGAGATTCTCCCTTTTGTATAGAAGGCATCGAAGTCAGAAGCCGCCGGACAGAACGATCGCTCGCCACCCATCTTCTACGATTGGTCGCATATACTATGATTGGTCGATGCTGGCCGAGCGCCAAATCCGATTCCTCGATTCCTGGAGTACAAAGGGACGAGGATGAGGATTGTCAGGCTATCCTCGACAACGAGCGCTGCCCGTGCGGATGGTGATAGCATGAGGTTCCAGACGAACGCTGTCAATCGCCCAAGGATCGTGCTCCGGAAAAAGCGATGTCTGCTTCTTGTTCGACGACATCCGACCATTTCGGGTTATCGCTAATTGAGGAATTAACGGCCGTTTCTCACATTGAAGCCATCCAGCCCGCGCCAGAGGAACTCCGAAGCTTAATGCCATTCCGATCTGAGACGATAATGTCGGATATTTCGGTTTCGGCACACAGGTTCGTGATGAACCGGGTCTAACGGATGGGGATTCTCGTCACCGTCAACTTCAGTTCTTCCTTATCCAGGCAATTCTATTCGCCGACCTTCACAATACGGTCACCAATGTACGTAGCAGCGGTGTGGCCCGAAGGAACATGGCATGGACACTTCCTTATCCTTGGAGGAGAGCCGCGGTTCAGACTACACATGAAGATTGTCTTACAGTAGCTTGGGATTCTTGAGGCCACACGAGGTCCACATATGCGTTTCGAGGTGGAAGTCAAGTATCGGCTCTCCGGAGATTCCGAATTGGCGGCTCGGCTAGCCGGGAAAGGCGTTGAGTCGGCCGCGGAGATAGTGTACGAAGACACCTATCTGGAGCACCCCGCACGTAAGCTCGCACGATCCAACGAGGCTCTCCGGATCCGTCGGGCCGGCGATTCGATCCAGGTCACGTACAAGGGCCCGAGACGGAGAGGGCCGATCAAAACGCGCGAGGAGATCGAACTTCCCTTGGGCTTCGGCCCCGGTGCCTTTTACGCGGTCTTCCGCCTGTTTAGCAACCTTGGTTTTCGCCCGGTCGTGATCGTCCGAAAAACGCGCCGACCCTATTTCTTGAGACATCATGGCCGGCTCGTCGAGGTGGCCCTGGATTTCGCGGAGGGGACAGGCACATTCGCCGAGGTGGAAACCATCGCCGAGACCGAGTCCGACCTCCCCTGCGCCCAACGGACAGTGCTCGACCTCGCCGCGAGTCTCGGGCTCACAGAGATTGAGCCGCGATCCTATCGCCGCATGCTACAGGAACAAAGAATCAAGGGACGCCGAAGAATGCCTGGGAGAATGTTGACCGCCAGCAAGTCTTGATGGTCGCCGGGCGGGTGGACGTGAACCTCATCTTCGATCTCTTCACGAACTTGCCCGACCCAATCCGGCGGGCCTGTTTCGTTGCTGGAACGCGTTGTGGAACAAGTGATTGCGGGAAGGCTCTGATCCAGGACTCGAAACCGGTTGACGGCTCCCCCTGGATCTTGTATAAATCCTTAGCGTTCGACACCCGGCTT
>JBKQWH010000406.1:0-2510 GCA_052139635.1 Capsulimonadaceae bacterium | reverse complement strand
CGTTCGCTCGCGTTTTCGTCAGCCCAATGCGGCGCGCGCGAGAGACCTGTGAGTTGGCGGGTCTCGGCAACGCAGCCGTCACTGACCCTCACTTGGCCGAATGGAACTACGGCGAATACGAGGGACTGACGCCCGAACAGATTCACGAGAAGGCGCCGGACTGGCTGATTTTCCGCGACGGCTGCCCGGGCGGCGAAATGCCGGAGCAAGTTGGCGCGAGGGTGGATGGAGTCATCGCCCGGGTCCGCGCTGTTGACGGCAATATCGCCTTGTTCGCGCACGGACATGTACTCCGGGTCCTCGTGGCGCGGTGGATTGAGTTCCCACCGGGCTCCGGAGAGCGTTTCCTGCTCGATACGGGCACTTTGTGCGTTCTGTCCTACTACTATGAAATTCCAGCCGTCAGGGTCTGGAACGGACCCCTGCCGACCACAGGATGATCCGCGATGAACGAAGTGGAGCAACTCGTGCCTAACCAGGAGCTTCTCACCCGATACGGCTGTGGCCCGATCCGTTTTTCCGGCCGCGACGACGCGTTGTATGAGCGACACCTGCTCTTCGATGATGTCATTGCTCCGGAAGCCGCAGGGGCTCGCGAGCGCTTCGAGGCGGCCGCGCGTTCGGTGCGGGATGTGTTGTCGCAACGCTGGATTCTGACCGACAGCACCTATGACCGGGTGAACCCCAAGCGGATCTATTATCTTTCGATGGAGTTTCTGATCGGGCGCTCGCTCGCCAACAATGTTACCAACCTGCTGCTCGATCCCTTCGTCAAGGAAATCGCCGACCGCAAGAACCTCGACCCGCTCGGCCTGATCGAACAGGAACCCGATGCCGGACTGGGAAACGGCGGCCTCGGTCGCCTGGCGGCCTGCTTTCTCGACTCTATGGCGACGATGCAGCTCCCGGCCATGGGCTACGGGCTCCGTTACGAATACGGCATCTTCAAACAGACCATTCAGGACGGCTGGCAGCACGAAGAGCCGGACAATTGGTTGCGCCGCCAGGACCCCTGGGAAGTCCCCCGCCCGAACGAGGCCGTCGAGGTCAAACTGAACTGCTCGTTCGCGATGCAGAAGGAGGGGCACCTGTACACCGTGGCGGGCCGTCCCTCTTCACTGATCGGCCTACCTTTCGATCGACCAATCGTCGGGTATGGCGGAAAGACGATCAACACATTGCGCCTGTGGGCCGCCGCTGCGCCCAACTATTTCGACTTCCAGGAATTCAGCAGCGGCGATTTTGTCGGCGCCCTGGCTGGGACCCTCGCGGCCGAATCGCTGACCCGGGTGCTCTATCCAGACGATTCCACCAATTTCGGGCAGGGCCTGCGGTTCGTGCAGGAGTATTTCCTGGTCGCCTGTTCATTGGCCGATCTTGTCCGGCGCTTCCGCCGGACCAATACCGATTGGAGCACGTTTCCCGATAAGGTTGCGATTCAACTCAACGACACGCATCCGACAATGGCCGTCCCGGAACTGATGCGGATCCTGCTCGAGGAGGCGCATCTCGAGTGGGATCGGGCCTGGGATCTGACGCAGAGGACGTTGGCTTACACAAATCACACTCTGCTCCCCGAAGCGCTTGAGAAGTGGCCGCTAGCTTGGTTCGAGATACTGCTCCCGCGGCATTTGGAGATCATCTTCGAGATCAATCAACGTTTCCTCGGTGCCGTGCAGACCCGCTATCCCGGCGACGAGGAGCGGGTTGGGCGCATGAGCCTGGTCGAGGAGGGCACTGACCAAAAGATTCGCATGGCCAACCTCGCCATCGTCGGCTCGCACAGCACCAACGGAGTCTCCGCGATTCACACCGACCTGCTGCGGAGGACGACAGTCAAAGACCTGGCCGAGATGTTTCCGGAGCGCTTCAATAACAAGACCAATGGCATCACGCCGCGACGATGGCTGTTGCTGGCGAACCCGGCGCTCGCCGGCGTCATCACCGAGGCCATTGGTGACGACTGGGTGACCGATCTCGGGCGATTGCGCCAACTCGAGCCTCTTGCCGACGACAAATCATTTCGCGACGCGTTCCGCAGCGCTCAGTACGAGGCCAAATCGCGTTTTGCCGATTGGCTCAAGGCAGCGACGGGCCAGATTGTCGATCCCGCCAGCATCTTTGACTGTCAAATCAAGCGCATCCACGAATACAAGCGACAGCTGCTGAACGCATTGCGCATCATCGTGCTGTATAACCGGCTGCGCGCCGCCCGTGGCCTTGCGATAACGCCGCGCACGTTCTTCTTCGCCGGGAAGGCAGCGCCGGCCTACCGGCTGGCCAAGCTGATCATCAAATTCATCAACAACCTCGCCGGCACGATCGACGGCGATCCGGTCGCGCGAGGCCGTCTCAAGGTTGTGTTCCTCCCAGAGTACTGCGTCTCGCTCGCCGAGAGGCTGATCCCGGCCGCCGACGTCTCGAACCAGATCTCGACGGCCGGCTATGAGGCGAGCGGCACCAGCAACATGAAGTTCATGATGAACGGCGCGCTGACGCTTGGAACGCGC
>JBKQWH010000405.1:0-14047 GCA_052139635.1 Capsulimonadaceae bacterium | reverse complement strand
TGTTCCCATACAGATCGCCGTTACTCCCCACGATCAACCCGGCATATGGTGCGTCGCCGTCCGAGGCGCTGAACGAATGCAGGGTCGTCAGCGTACCGCCCGACGTGATGTTGAAGACTGTTCCGTCGCCCGATGAGCCGCCATTGACCGTAGTGCCGTAGAAGCTCAAGGAACTTCCCTGGATCAGGCCGGAATTCGAGTTGAACCCGTCCGCGCCGCTAAACACGTGCAACGTGGTCAGCGCGCCGGCGGTGCTGATTTTGAACACGGTGCCGCCGCTCATTGCGGTGCCGTAGGTAGTCCCGTAGAAGTTACCGTCGCTTCCTTCCGCCATCGTGCCGGAGGGGTCCTGTCCGTCAGAACCGCCTGTGAACGAGTATAGCGAGGTTAGCACGCCTGCGGTGGTGAGTTTGAAGACGTTACCCCAACCGGAGGTTCCACCCAGTTGTGTCGCTCCGTAAATGTTGCCGTCACTTCCCAATGTGATTCCGCGGGGACGGTCGCCGTCTCCGCTGGTTGTTCCAAATGAATACACTATGGTCAATGCGCCGCTCGGTGTGATCTCGAAGACCTCGCCGACACCGTAGTCTCCCACGTACGGGTCGTAACTCGCACCTCCGTTCGCAGTGGTGCCATAGAAGTTGCCGTTGGAACCGAGCACGAGACCGACTTCGGGGTATGCTCCGTTCAGGCCGCTGAACGTGCACAATGTGGTAAACGTACCGCTTGGTGTAATCTTGAACACAGTTCCATAGCCGGATGAACCGTAGCCCTGCGTCGTCCCGTAGAAGTTTCCGTCGGTCCCCAAGGCCAGACCGTTCGGATTTCCTCCATCCGTGCCTCCGGTGAACTGGTAGAGCACGGTCAGAGCCCCGGCCGGCGTGACCATAAAGACAGTTCCGTCGCCGTATTCGCCTCCCAGATTCGTAGTCCCGTAAAAATCCCCGTTGCTCGCCTGAACCAGAGGCGCTTGCGGCGAAGTGCCGTCCGGCCAGGGATAGAAGCTGTGCAAAGAGCTGACTGTCTGCGCAAATGCACCTCCTGCGCAGACAATGCACAGGGACGGTAGCAAGAGGATCCTGAGGAATCCCTTGAGACTTCTGGGTGCGTCCATGATCTAACCTCCGGGTAATACTGTTGGCACACGGCAGCGACGCCGAATACTCACCTCAGTCGGGCTAACGCACCGTGTTGCTGCACTAATGTGAAGATTTGGTCCATTCTCGGCGGGGTAAGGCATCGCCGAAATTGCCGCTCGCAGGCAGGAGGGAGCGGCTCGACCCTACGGTATTCTACCATGTAAAACGACGTCGAATTGGAATATGGATGTGAAGGGGGACGACGGAGTTCCGGATAACTTCAAAACCCGGCCGAACCCGCTTGCAGGCAGGTGGCCGGGTTATTGATACTCCCCGTAACCGTGCAGTCCATCGTTGGCGGTCAAACTCTATGTGAATCCGTACAGCGACTCGTATTGAGGGACCCGGGCGTCCCAACTATTCTGTTGCAGCAGAGCATTGTCGATCATCCAGCCGAGGTAGTCGTCATGGCCGTTCTGAAAGCCGTAGTACCGGTCGACAGCGCGCTTCACGGCCCAGGTGAGATCACCCCAGTGGAAACCTTCGAACGTGAAGCCGTTCGGCGAAGGATACATCGGGGTGGCGCACTCAGCCACCGTATCCGCCAGACCACCGGTTCGTCGAACAATGGGGATCGTGCCGAACCGCTGGCACTCCATCTGGATTAGCCCGCACGGCTCGTAACGCGACGGCACGATGAAGAAATCCGACGCCAGATAGTGCCGCCCCAAATTGGGGGCGCCCGCGAGTATCGGAGGGTTCACTTTAATGCGGTCCGGACGACGCGACGCGAGGTCAAGAAGCGTTCCCCAGTAGTGCCGTGACCGGCGAACCGGTTCCGGGTCCCCAAGATTGTCCGGCATGGGTGCTCCCAGATCGGGTTCTCCCCAGGTCACGAGAAGGACTCTGGCCCAATCGAGTATTCGTCCCGACGTGGTCCTGGCCATGCTCTCCAAACTGTCGATGAAGGGATAGAAGCCCTTCTGATCGTCCCACCGGCCTCGCATCGAAACGATCGGAACCGATATGTCCGATTCCGGCCAATCCAGAGCCTGGAGGAGGTCCCTCTTAGCCGCTTGCTTCGCCGCAAGCAACTCCTGCCTCTGGTCCATGAGCTCGGAAGTGCTTGTCGCGTGGTAATAGGGAAGGTCACCCACGCACCACCGGCTTTCATTGATCCCGTTGACAATACCGCGCAGCCGTCCATGTTGCCGTAGGTCGCCCAGAACGCCCTCGAGGCCGAACCCGACCGCGGACGTGTCGCATATCTCGTTCCGGTACGTATAGCTGACCGTAGATGCGACATCGGCCAGGTACAGCCCGGCCTTAAACGCATTTGTCTCACCATTGTGGGAAAAAACCGACCCATACACCATATCGTCGAGCCCGGCGTACCAGAACCGGTAGCCACCGCCCTTGCCCTGGTAGAGAAGATTATGGACTGTGAGAACGGTACGGCATCCGTTTGCGCGCCACGTTCCATAATGCTTGAGCTGGTGGATGTAGGCGGGCACGAGGGCCGTGTGCGCGTCGTGACAGTGAATCACATCGGGGTCCCACGACTGCTGGACAGCCAGCACGTAGTCTACGACGGCTCGCGAGAACTCCTCCCAGGGCTCCGGGCCCTGGCCGGGGCCTGTGTGAACATACTCGGGCTTCATGACTCCATCGAAATGCGGGTGCTGTCCCACCAGGATAACCGGCAGCCGCCGGTCCGGATCAGTGAGATTTGGTACGAAGAAGCTCTGCACCCTGGTGTGGTGTTCGCACGGGTAACCCCGCCACACGATCAGGTCCGGGATCACGGTTTCCGGATTCCGTGCCTGGAGGAACCCGTAGCGCGGCAGCGCGATTCTGACATCGTGGCCGGCAAGCTGCAGGCTCGACGCTAACCCGAGTATGTACTCTGCGACCCCGCCGATCGGAGCCACGCCCGCGAGTTCGGCGGAAACCAACAATATTCTCTTTCCCATGATGTACGCTCTCTCCTTGTATGTGAATCGGAATGGCACGTTTGCTCGGCCGAGATGTCGGATTTCTCCCTCGCACCTGTTCGACGGTACGTACGCCAGATGGAACGCAGGGTTTGTGCCAATTCGAGTTGATGATGGCTTGTGATATCTATGCTGCCTTGCTCGCGATGATGAGGCGATCGAGTTAAGCGTACCCGGATTTATTTCGGATTTGCACTTTGGCGCTTGAAAAACACCTTGCGATCGCTGCGTCACGTTCTCGCCCGGCTCGATGCGTGAGTATGCAACTCCGACCGACACTTTCCGTTTCTTCCCAGTACCTGCCGCAAATTGGGTAACATTAGGGTGTGTCTGTCGTCCGGCCCTGGAACAGGCGCGCTTGACGACGTTGGTCAATAAATATCCGGCATGAGAAGGAATCCACCCCGCCCATCGCGCACTATTACATATCATGAAGGATCGCTATTTTGCCTGCCGCTCGTGTCGATGTTGCATCGACGCTGGATCTCGATTTACTTACTGGACTCTCGAGGAGCCCGGGGTCGTTGTTCCGGGTGCGCCGGTGGATGCCGATGCGGTGCTGGCATACAAAAACTACTGGGCCGGCGTAGAAGAGGCGGATTGGCTGGCCGTGCTGCTTCCGCGAGTTCGTGAGTTCCTCACGATTCATCGGGCGCATGACCTGGTTTATGGGGAAAGCGCGCAGGTCGGCTACGCGGTCGACGCGTTCGAGTGGCTCGAGGAGATCGACTATATCAGCCTGGCCACGCCCCGGTGGTTTGTGGAGCGTCTGCATTTTCACGACTGGGCTCAGGTGATGGAGTTTGTCGAGCAATGCGGCGACCAGCCATGGTGGTGGGACATGAAAGACGTCTACGCGAACGCGCGCGATACGTTTGAGCGGGTTGCCGCAAAGTGACAGGCAGGGGCAGTGCCTGCGCAGCGGGAAGGCTGGATTCCCTCTCGAGAATACACGTGAGCCCTTTGCCAGGGGCAATGCCGGAAGGAGGTTGGAATGCCACAATTCGATATCTCAGACCTTGGCGGGCAACTCGTGCTGAAGGTCCCGAAAGGGGAAGGTGACTGGATCCCGTCAATAATCGTCCGGGGCTCCGGAGCGTTTGCCGCACTCATGCTCATATTAAGTGTGGTTGTTTTGCTGGCAGCGCATGGCCAGGGGTTCGTGGTTCTCCTGCTGATTGCGATCCTCGCAACCGCTTTCTGTCTTTGGCGGATTCGCACCGAGCGAGACTCCGTGTGCGCCGACACTTACCGGTTCGATCGGCCCGGCGATCGGTTTACGTTGAATGGAAAGCTTGTCTGCGCGGTGCACGATCTCACACGCGTGGAGGTGCACGAACTGCGCGGCACGACAGATCTTGGCGAAATCGCGGATCGCTATGCGCTTCGTGTCGGAACTCTCGAATCCATCAAGATCGATTTGCCGAGCAAGGACAATTTGGAGATCGAACACCTCGCAGCGAAAATCGCCGAGTACTTGCGTGTGCGTGTCGCATACGAGTGCCCGTCTCGCGAAGGCCAGTCACGGGAGAGGAAGAAGCAAGCCGCGCCGGTCAGGCCGCAGTAGCGGGAGTAGCTTTCTTGAGTCGCCTCAGCGCCGGATCGTCGACTTGAGCGCATGCTCGAAGGCGGAGAGTGGCATCGAGAGGAACTTCCGTCCCAGGACGCCCGATACGGTGCAGATGCCGAACCACTCCGCCAGATAAGGCGCAGTTGCGGTCCAGCGACTGGCGAGATGAACCGGGGCGCCTGAAATGAAGCAGGCGCGAATCAGGTCCACCAGAGGCGGCAGGATGACAAAGAGCCCGATAACGCCCGCAATGGCGACATGATACCGCCGCTCCGGCGATTCGAGCCACTTTGGAATGACGCGGGCGAGGGCGGTGGGGCTTATGTGCCGGTGTGTCAGGTTGGATTCCCCCGTCAGGTGAGTTTGGGCGGCGTGAATGACGAGGAGTGCGATTCCCGCTCCAATGAGAATTGCGGAGCCCGCACCGATTGCCGCACCGTCTAGCATCGCAATGGGTACTCCGGACGCGTCGGCAGCCCGAACGGGCAGCGTGAGCAGGAAGAAACCGAGCAGAACAAATCCCCATGCCTGCACCAGCTTAACCCAGATGGGCAGGCCGACATCGCAAAACGACCAGACTGCCCCCAGATCGCGCCAGGCCATGATCACGCGCCCGCCTGCTTCTTCCGGGCTGCCGTAATGTTCGCAGGCGACCTGCATGATCCCGGTGTCGGGGTTGTCTCGACGGCGCCGCTCGGCAAGCTTCCGGTGCACGCCGCACGCAATCTCGTCCCGAACGGCAACCACCTCCCCCGGCGTCATTACGTCGGCGACGTGGCGGCTGAATCGGTCGAGGTATTCCTCCAACGGCATCTCGGGCGTGGCGACGGGTGGATTGCCGTCCGTTGGGACATTCGGGGCCTCGATCTCGGGAACCTGGCGTGGCGGGGGGGCCGGCGACGCTGTCACGTAGCCATAATCCACCGGTGCTGCAGGTCGGTTGTGCGGATTTTGATTCACGACGTCGCTCGCGCTGAAGTGCTCGGAAAATCCTGTCCCAATGTCCATAAATCCATACCCGATTGTACCCCCGGCACAGAACCGTACGCCGCGCGTCGTCGGTGCTCGGCCGAATCCGACGTGGGTGTGATAACGGTGTGCCAAAAACGCAAGAGCCTCCGCATTGTCTTTTTCTATCGAGATGTCCGTTTAAGCCATTGGCGAACCTGGCCTATGCGTGCATGCGAATATAAGTTCGTACTAATATAAGATGTTGATTATCAGAAAGGTTCATATGTTCGTATATCAATCGTTTAGTTATGTTTCACATTTGGCGATTCTGGAAGCTCGAGTATCCGGTCCTAATTGGAACAATTGCGGCGCGGTTTCCGTATTATCCGCTATTCGACGGATTTTCATGCCGTTCCATTGACCTGGGGAATTCGACGTGGTAGCATCGATTTGTGGAATAGACGGCGTTGGCCTCCCGCCGCGCGCGTTAAGAGGAGTTAACATAATAATATGCCAGTACGAGACCTAACGAGCTTATTTGCGCCGAAATCGATTGCCGTCGTAGGCGCCACCGATAGGGTGGGAAGCGTGGGAAACGGCGTCTTCCAGAACCTGCTGAGCAGCAAATTCAACGGCTGCGTTTATCCGGTTAACGTGCGCTCTCCGTATGTGGGATGTGTTCGAGCCTATCCGTCGATCGCCGATATCGGCATGCCCGTCGATCTTGCGATTATGGCTGTGCCGCCGGTCGAGGTCATCAAGGGGCTAGAAGCGTGCGGCAAGATTGGCTGTCACAATGCCGTTGTCATTACCGCCGGGTTCAAGGAGTGCGGCAGCGAAGGCCTCGCGCTGGAGCTTCAGCTTAGGGACGTTGCTCGTGCAAATGGCATCAACGTCGTTGGCCCGAACTGCCTTGGTTTCATCAACACCGACTCCGAAGTGCGGATGAACGCCTCCTTTGCGCGCAACATGCCGGCCAGCGGGAACCTCGCGTTCATCACGCAGAGCGGCGCTCTGGGCGCCGCCGTCCTCGATTATGCGGCCGCCAAGGGGATCGGGTTCTCAAAGTTCATGTCGACCGGCAACAAGGCCGACCTTGACGAGCTTGATCTGCTAACGTACCTTGCGGACGATCCCGCGACCGACCTCATTTTGATGTACATGGAAGACATTGCGCGCGGTCGCGAGTTCATTGAGCTGGCTCGCAAGATCACGGGCGAGCGCCCGCACTGCAAGCCGATCCTGGCCATGAAGACCGGGCGCACTGCCCAGGGCGCCGCGGCCGCGGCGTCGCACACGGGGTCGCTCGCGGGTTCCGACACCGTCTACGATGCTCTCTTTGCCCAGGCCGGTGTGTTGCGGGTCGACACGATGGCGGACCTTTTCAACTACGCGGTTGCCTTCGCGAACCAACCCCTCCCGGCCGGCGGCCGTGTCGGTATCGTCACAAACGCGGGCGGTCCCGGGATTATGGCGACCGACGCGTGTTTGCGCGCCGGCCTCGAAGTCCCCGAACTCGATGCGGTAATTCGCGCCACCCTCGACAAGGCCCTCCCGCCGACCGCGAGCACCCGTAATCCCGTCGACGTCATTGGCGATGCACACGCTGACCGTTACCACGCCGCGATCGACGCCGTGGCCGGATCCGACGATATCGACGCTATTCTGGTCCTGGTGTCCCCGCAGTCGATGACCGACGTGCCTGAGATCGCGCGCGAAATCGCCGAGGCGTCGCGGCGGCAGTCCGAGCTTCCCAAGCCCAAGCCAATCCTGGCAACGCTGATGGGCGCGGCCGAGGTTGCGACCGGCCTTGAGCTTCTGAATGACCACCGAGTCCCGTCCTACGTGTTCCCGGAATCCGCAGTTCGCTCACTGAATACAATGGTCCGATACCAGGACTGGCTGCAGCGGCCCCGCACTGAAGTCAGGAAGTTCGACGTCGACAAGGACGCCGTCCGCTCCGTCATCGACCGGGCCATTCATTGCGGCCGCCTGCAACTGCCCGAGATCGAGGCGCTCCAGGTCATGAAGGCTTACGGGATGCCCGCGGTTTCGTCCGTACAGGCCGAGACGCCGCAGCAGGCCGCCACTATGGCGGAGATGCTCGGGTTCCCGGTTGTGCTCAAGATCTCGTCCCCCGACATCCTGCACAAGACCGACGCCGGTGGGGTCCGCCTCAACCTGCAGAACGGCGAGGCCGTTGCGCATGCGGCTGCCGATATGATTGCATCAGCGCGTGCCTACAAGCCCGACGCCGATATCTGGGGCGTGACAGTCACCAAGATGGCCCGGCCGGGCTGTGAAGTGATTCTCGGCATGACCCGCGACCCGCACTTCGGGCCAATCCTGATGTTCGGCCTGGGCGGTGTCTTTACGGAGATCCTCAAGGACGTCGCGTTCCGCCTCGCCCCGATCCGCGAGCTGGCTCCGGAGCGCATGGTCCAGTCCATCCGCGGCCGCGCCATGCTCGACGGCGTTCGCGGTGCGCCGCCATCCGACAAACGCGCCATCTACGACGCCCTCGAGCGCCTCTCGCAGATGGTCGTTGACTTCCCGGAGATCGCCGAGATGGACATTAACCCGATGTTCGTCTATCCCGAGGGCCAGGGCGCCTCGATTGTAGACGCCCGCATTATTCTCGCTCCAAAGGCTTAGCCTCCCGGAGCCACAACGCAAGGGCGCGGAACGAACGCTTGGATCTCCCCATCGGCGTTCTTCCGCGCCCTTTTTCACGCGCCCGCCTCTCGGCGCGGTCAGATACTTTTGGTGATAAGATCAAAATCGACCTCAAATGTCCGCCTCCACGGGAGTCGGACGCTGCCTGGGGCGATAATCAGTCCATCGCCGACACCCCGAGCCCGAAGCTCCGCCATAACCTCGTTCAGCCGTCCCTCGATATAAGCACAAAGGCCTTGCTGCTGCTCGTTTGAGTCGGGATCAGGGTCGCGGCGGCTCCAGCGAGAGTTGGCCTCGATCCGGGCTTCCTTGCGGACGCGGAGTTGATAGCCATAGTCTTCCAGAAACCGGTGCGCGAGGAACCTTGCCTGCGCGGCAGGGTCGGCGCCCGGCAGCGTCGAGAGCGCGGCCTGCGCGATCACGACACCGAGGGTGTTGCCGGCCGTGTTCCAGCCGCCGTACGCGGCAAGGGCGCCCGGCGAGAGAGGGCAGTCGGGCGCCAGCAGCAGTTCGCTGAGCACCGGGTCGGCGCCGTTGGGGTAGGCGACGTCGGCGAGGGCCACCGCGACCCCGGCGGCCTGCGCGCCGGCGAGGCGGTTCAGAAACGCCCGGTACGGGGCGGTCCGCACAGCACGGTCCGCCTCGACATACTCCGACCGCAAGTCGGTCCGGCGCGGCGACGGGGTGGCGACTCCGAGGACGAAGTCGGCGCTTCCAGGTTCGTCGACCGCCACACAGCCGCACGCCTCGATCTGGCCGAGGACCGTCTCGCGGACCGGTCGATCTTCGTAAGGCGCAACGATCTCCTGGTCGCCGTCGATCGCGTAGTCGATAAAGACGCGCGGGCTGCGGCCCCTCGCGCCCAGTATCAGCCGAGCGGTCAGGGCCGACCCAACCTCGTCCGCGCCAGGGTACATGCGCACTCGGTCTTGCAGCGGTTTACCGATCAGGCCAGGCCAGCCGCGCAGCCAGTCTCGCTCGCGGGTCGGGAAGCCGTGCGGGGCGGTATCGTCGGATGTGAGCAGCAGCGACTCGATCTGCCCGCGTGCCGTCATTTCGAGCAGCGACAGGTTCACGGCGTGGTTGCGCAGCCGCCGGGTCAGCCAGTCCGCGATCAGGTCGGGCGGGAGAGCGTTCGCGAGACGATCTCGTTCCGCGACATCGACCTCCGCGGCCTCGCCCCGCTCCTCGAGATGGTGCAGGCGTGCATAGCGCGCGAACTTCGTGCCCCACTCGGCCCAGTAGAGCGGCTCCTCGACGCAGTCGTCGGCATTGGCAACCCGCGTGATCAGCGAGAAGGCGTGCACCGGCGCCCGTCGCCCAATCTCGGCCAGCAACGCCAGCCGTTTTAGCACTGTGATGGCGCTCTCATCCGAGATTCGCGCGTTAATCAGGTTGCCGTATCCCAGGTAATCGCAGGACACGATCACCGCCGCCGGCTCCTCGCCGCCAGCGAAGCATTCTTCCCGCAGCCACGTCTCCAGCCGGTCCAGGTCGGCGGGAATCCGCTGCCGTCCCCGAATTTCCTCCGGCGGCAGCCTCAAATCCGCCCCCCCAATCGCCGCCAGCATTTGCGGATATCGTGTATTCACCGGCCTTTCGTCGAGCGGGACGAGGATGATTTTGTTGGGCATGATCGATGTGGTCCTGATTTTCGATTTGTCTGATCGGAACGTCCACCTTCGAGGTGGTTTCTCCTGCCGCTTTCAACGGGGAGGCCCGGTTGAAACTGCGCCACCCACCACCCGCCACCCGCCACCGGCCGCCTGCTACGGCATCGCCAGGCACGCCGCGCCGATGACGGCGGCGTCGGGGCCGAGGGCGGCCGGGACGACGGGGCAGGTCGACGGACCGGGGAGGGCGCGATCACGCAAAATGCGCCGCGCCGGGTCGAGGAGCCGGTCGCCGAGCGACGCGAGGCCGCCGCCGATCACGATCAGGTGCGGGTCGAGACAGTTGGCGAGGCTCACCAGGCCGTATCCCAGGTACTCTCCGGTGCGGGCGACAGCCAGAGCCCCGGCGCCGCCCGGGTCGCGGGCGGCATCGACGGCGATGTCGACGCCCGTGATCGAGGGCTCCTCCTCACCGGTGATCTGACGCCACGTGCGCAAGAGGCCGGGGCCGCTCGCATAGGCCTCCAGTGTGCCCGGCCGGCCACCGGCGTCGAGCCGGGCGTTCGGGTCGATAGCGAGCAGCAGATGCCCGAACTCCGCACCTGTCCAGCGCGCGCCGTGGTACGGCCGGCCGTCCAGGAGGAGGGCGCCGCCCACTCCGGTCCCGAGCGCCAGAAAGACGACGATGACGTAACCGGCGGCCGCCCCGAAACGCCATTCGCCCTCCGCGAGTGCGTTGACATCGTTATCGACGGCGACCGTTATTCCCGGAAAGGCTGTCCGGAAGGCCGCGCCGATTTCGATCCCGGCCCAGCCGGGAAGGATGCCGGTTGCGCTGACAACGCGTCCGCTATCCGCATCGATCTGGCCGCCCGCGCCGACTCCAACGCCCGCAAGTCGATCCTCGAATCGTTCGGCGACCGAACGCCCAAGCGAGAGGGCAGCCTCGAGAACAGCCGGGCCGCCGTCCGCGGCCGGTGTATGCCGCTGGTCACGGCGCGCAACGGCGCCGTCCACCCCGACAAGGGCCGCCGCAATCTTCGTGCCGCCGATATCGACGCCGAGACGGAAGGAACTGTTCATGGGATGAGTCTACATCGCAAGAGTATGCTGCACGGAGCGTAGTGAACTTTGTAGCGCTATTTATCATCTACTCCACTCTCTGTACATCATAGTAAATCATAACATCATCTTAATCACAGTTCAAGACAAGAGCGCGCACGAATCGGGCGGTGATCTGCTGTGGGCGGGTGATGGCGCCGCCGACGACGACGGCGTAGGCGCCGGCTTCGAGAGCCGCGGCGGCCTCCGCCGGGGTCCCTATCCGGCCTTCGGCGAACACCGGTATCCGCAGCGCGGCGACAGCCCCGCGCACCAGGTCGAAATCGGGGCCGGGCAGAGGGGGACTGGTGGGCGTGTAGCCGGACATCGTTGTCGACACGATGTCGGCGCCCGCCTCGGCCGCGGCGACGGCCTCCTCGAGGGTTGAGATGTCGGCCATCACCGGCCGGCCGGTGGAGCTCTTGACGCGACGGATGAAGTCCCCTGCGCTGTCGCCCTCAGGACGTGGGCGGGCGGTGGCATCGACGGCAATGATATCGGCGCCGGCCGCGGCCAGCGCCTGGGCGAGGGCGACCCTCGGTGTGATATAGACGTCGTATCCGGACACGTCGACCTTATCGAGCCCGATGATCGGCAGCCGTGTGGCGGCGCGGATCGCGGCCACGTCGGCCGGGGAGTTCGCGCGTATGCCCGCCGCCCCGCCCGCCTCGGCGGCAATTGCCATACGGGCCATGATGTCGCTGCCGTGCAGCGGCTCGTCGGGCAGTGCCTGGCAGGAAACGATCAGGCCGCCCCTCAGGCTTTCTATCACGTTCTCAAAGTCTCCAAATCGCATGTGGCTCGTAACTTTCCCCGCGATAATTCGCTCCAACTCAGCATAGTCCGGTCAGCGGTGGGTTGTCAAGGTAGAATACTCTAAGCACTGGATTTGGACGCAATATGCGCAGGAGTTAAGGCAGAGTGTCCGAGTTTCTAGAACGATCACGAGGTGCTTTCTTCGTTCAGGCTTTGCCTGGATAGGTTGGTATGAGACTCAAGCTGGACCTGCATCCGATATTCAATGACGCCCAGAAGATAGAGACCGCCCTGCAGAACGTGATCGACGAGGCTGTGGCGAAGCGGGCCGTCGAGGTCGAGGTCATACCCGGCAAGGGCTCCGGAGCCCTCAAGAAGACCGTGATTCGATTTCTCGACCGGCCGGACGTCAAGGCTCGCTATCATCGCGTCGAGAAGGACAGCGACAACTGGGGCCGCCTGTTCATCCACTTCCGCCCGCCGGCGCGAGTCGACGAGCGTCCTGCCCGGGCAACACCCATCGAGCGTACGACCTACCGGTGCTTCTGCTGCGACGCCGCCGTCAGCATTCCCGTCGACCGGGAGGCATTCCCGGAGGAGAGAGTGCTCGTGTCCATATCCGAATGTCCGTCCTGCGGATCGCCGAACCGTGTCACTCTGCGCCTCCTCCGGCGCGGTGATATCGCGGTCGAGGCGTCGTCCGGGTACGAATAGCCTGGCCGGCACGCGTATATGTCTAGCCGCGGGACTAAGCCGGCGGCCGGGTCATGACTCCCAATATGCGCGGACCTTGCGCACCGGTGACCGACGGCAAGTTGGCGGGAACGCCCATGATGTGCGCGGCGGCCAGGATCGCGAACGCAATCGCCTCCTTGCCGTCGCTCGGGATGTTGTACTGCTCATGCGTTTCCACGATGATCGGTTTTAATTCTGGGACTGCCTCAGGTTCAGGCGCCGCTGCATCGTGCCGCGCTGCGGACGCCGACACCAGACTGACCAGGGGACGGTCCCACCACGGAAGCGACGCCACACGGGCGGCCTCCTTGCCGGACGGAGTTGGCGGGGGCGGCGACGGAGCCTCGTCGCGCATTTCCTGGGTGGCGTCCGGATCGAGTTCGACGTCGTAGCCCGACGGTGGGTTATTGAGCTCGTCGGCGATGTCGCGCATCAGGGCGGCGTTGTGCACGCCACCTCCTCCCACGATCAGGCGAACGGGTCGTGCCGGAAGGAAGTCGTGCACGGCCGCGGCGATACTGGCCGCCGTGATACGGCACGCGGTCGCAAGCGCATCGGCCGCAGTCAGCCCGGCGCATCGGGTCAGGAGCGCTCGAACGGCCTCGGCGCCAAAGACTTCCGCGCCGGTACTCTTGGGCGGTGGCCGGCGGAAATACTCGTGCGACAGGAACATCTGGACAATCTCGCGCTTCACCCTGCCGGTGAGCGCGATCTCGCCGCCCGTGTCGCGCGGGCTGCCGATGAGCGCGCGGGCAAGACCGTCAATCAGGAGGTTGCCCGGGCCGGTGTCGAAGCCGATCACATCGCTCATCTCCGCTCGGGCCGGCAGGTAGGTAATGTTCGCAATTCCACCCAGGTTAAGAGTGGCGCGGGCTTCCACCGGGGACGCGAACAACACGTAGTCCGCGAACGGGATCAGCGGGGCGCCCTGTCCTCCGGCGGCCATATCCGCCGCGCGAAAATCCGATACGACTGGCACGCGAAGCTGTTCGGCGAGAATCGCCGGCTGGCCAATCTGCAGGGAGCCGTGCCGGCGGTCCGCGATCGGCCCGTCCTTTGGCCCGTGCCAGACGGTCTGGCCGTGCAGGCCGATGGCGGCGACATTAATCATATCGATGCCCGCGTCTCGCGCCACTGAGGTCACTGCGTCGGCATAGACCCATCCGAGCAGGGCATGTGTCTCGCACACGATACTGATCGACAGCGGCTTCCCGGATCGAACCGTCTGAAGCTGGCGAGCAAGCCGCTCCGCGTACGGCCGATGCCCGGACGCGATTGTTTTGACCTGGAATCGCACCGGATATGCCGCCGTGGCCGCGCCGATCTCGACAAAGGCGACATCCACTCCGTCCAGGCTTGTTCCGGACATAACGCCACAATAGATTGCCATCTTGAACCTGTGTCCTTGCTAAGCCGCCATATTCGTAACCGGTGTACGAACCGAGTATCGTACTCGGGGTGATTATTGCAAATTATCCGGCAAAAAAGCGCGCGCACTTCGCTCGAATGAAGCAAGTTGCCGCGTTGCTCAGGTCGTCCGCCGACCGACACCAGGACACGTCGTCGAACCCA
>JBKQWH010000404.1:0-4659 GCA_052139635.1 Capsulimonadaceae bacterium | reverse complement strand
AGGAAACCATCTCCCGAGGGTGGTTGTCGAACGGGAACCGCTGCTCATGCGGCCCGGCTTGCCGTTGCTTCTGGGCATCCTCATGCAGGCCCTCCCACCATCGGGGGTTTCCATAGCCGTCCGTCGCTTGGACGAAGGCCTGAAACTGACAGTACGTCACCGGATACTTCGCAATTCGAAAGGCGGGGAGGTCGATGATCCGCTTCTGGCCGGAATTGTATGCTTGGTCGTCACCGCCAAACACAAATTTCCCGGCCGGAACATCGCACCACTCGATGTCCGGCAGGCCGTCGGGGCGCAGGCCGACGCCGGGTCGCGTGTCGCCGAGTTTCGAGAGCACGCGGCCGCAGAGCGCTCGCTCCCGCGGCGGAAGGGCCTGCGGGGTCGAGATCAGTGTGACCAGATTGTCGCGCAAGGCAACGCGTATGCCGGCGTCTCCGAGTTGTTCCTGTTCCTCCGCGATCGACGCCGCGAGCCAGAGCGCCCAGCACCGTGGGGCAGCGGGGTTCGGGCCGGGGGCAGAGCCGCGGCCGATAAGGTGGGCGATCAGGCGCCACTGCGGGTCTGAGTCGGACAGGTTGGACCTGTCCGACTTGTCGGACGAGTCGGACGAGTCGGACAGAGCGGGCGGGGAGGACCCGTTCGGCACATCCGGAATGAGCCAGCGGAGTGGTTTGAGCACGCGTTGTACGTATTCGTCCCGGTCGAAGGGCTCCCGCCCGGAGCCGAGTTCACGGACGAAGTCGAGCCAGACGGGGTCATTGGAACGGGCCATGGCGAAGGCCGGGGCGCCGGCGTGGCGCTCGATCGCGGCGAGGGCGGTCGGGGTGCCAATGGCGGACAGGGCGCGGATACAGGCGGCGCGAGTGACGGCGTCCATCGACGGCGCCGGTTCCAGGAACGGTACAGCCGGGTCGCCGCCGGCAGCGACGTCGACGGCGGTCTCGAGGGTCGGTGGGAAAAGCCGCCGGCAGGCCGCGACAACTTCGGCATGCACGGCATCCGAGACGTTGTCGCTCAGCAGGCACGCAAGGGCGGTCGTGAACGGCTTCGGGTTCTCCGGCGGAGACGAAATCAGCTTGCGCAGCAGCGCGTCGCACTCTTCGAGGTCGAAGAGCGCCGACGCCCACAGGATCGTCTCGCGCCATGCCGTGTCGGACGCATGGGCCGCCAGATCGATGCGAGGCTTGCGGGCGGCGTAATCGGCGGCGAGGAACTCCTGGAAGGTCTTGTGCCGAAAATCGATGAGCCCGCCGGAATCCCGGAGAAGGCTGCAGCGGTCGGTGAAGAGCAGGCGCACGCCCTTGCCGGTCGGCCTCTCGCGCTTCTTATGCTTCACCTGACTGTCGAAGAAGGCATCGACGCCCAAAATCGGCATCTCCAGCACGCCTTGTTCCATCATGTGATAGGCAAAAGCCTGCGCCAGGCCGTGGCGGTCCTCCATGGGCAGCCGTGGATAGTCCGCTTTGGAAGGGATGTGGCGTTTGGTCTCGCGATCCCCCAGCAGCGTGGTGAGAAACTCCCGGTAAAGGTCGACCCGGCTGCTCGGCAAGTCGTCGCCGTACTCGACATGCAGCGCGCAGATCATCGAGCATAACAGAGGCGTCGCCGCAAGCTTGCGCAGGCTCTGCATGTCCGGTCGGGCGAGCAGCGCCGAAAGGCTCGCCGAAAGTCCCGGCCATTTCGCCTGGTTGTCCGGTTCCGGGTAACACCGGGCCGCCGCCGTATGCCAGCGGTCGAGGAACCGCGCGATCTGTTCCGGACCCATCGGGCGGATGGTCACCTGGGTGAAGCCCGAACCCTCGACCCAGCGCGACCAAGCGGGCCACGACTTCTCATTCAGCGCGTGCGAACGTGACGAGATGATATACCTCCCCATGGGAAACTGCTCGACCAGGTCCTTGAGGCCCTCCAGCATCCGGTCGCGGTCCGTCTCGCGAAGCTCGTCGACGCCGTCGATGAGAAGCAGCGCCCGCCCGGATCGAAGCAGCCGGAGCGCCCAGTCGGGGGATGGCGGCTCTCCCGCGAGCGGCGCGGACAGGGAAGTCAAGTCGGCCGGGCCGGGAAAGTCCTTTCCGCCGAGATCGCGCAGCCGCAGGAAGAAGGGGACCACTTCCCCCCAGCCGGCCGGCCGGTCCCGCGGCTCGGCCGACGCTGTCTGCACGCCGATCCACTGCAACAGAGTGGTCTTGCCCGCGCCGGCGTCTCCCCGCACCACGAGCATTTTACCCCGCTCGAGCACGTCGTCCACGCTCGCCGGGCCGGACGGTCGCAGGCCCGCGTGAGGCTCCGTCCCGCCTTCGCCCCGATACGGCTCGACCTCGAGAGAGACGTAGGATTTGCTGAGGCTCTGGTCGCTCAGGTGATCGTCGATCTTCCGCGAGCCGATGTAGTCGAGGCGGTCGAGCTTGATCCGGACCGCCTTGCGGTACTCGGCCTCGAATATCCGCACGCTCTCGCCGCGCTCCTCACGCTCGGCGCGGAGCTTTGCGAGCTCCTCGAGCGCGTCACTGAGCCGTTCGAGCACCTCGCGCGAAAAGGCGAGGTTAAAGCCGCTCAGCAGCGTGGCCATGTCGGTGATCCGGTAGGCCAGCTCCTGCAGGATGGGATAGAGGAAGTCGACCTCGTCGACGGTGAAGCGCGCGCGTTCCTTCTTCGCCTCCGTAAACAGGGCCGCGCGCACGGCCTCGGGGTCGAGGTTTTTGTCCACCAGCAACTCCGAGCCGAGGTTCGCCCGCACGGCAGACAGCGCGACCACACCCGCAATCTGCGCGACGCTGCCGGTCGCAAGGCTCGCCCGCGCCTCCTTGAACAGAGGCCCCATGTCCTTGACGATCTTATCCGCAACCCCCTGAACTCGGTCGGCCTCGGTCTTCTCGCCCAGCAGCCTCGACGGCTCCTTCACGAGCGCGACGAGCTCGGTAGCAAACTCCTGCCCGATGTCACCCTTGACATACGTCTTGATGAGGGCATGGGCGAACACGGTTGCGGCGGCGTTGAGCACGGGCACGACGACAGGAAACATGGGAAGTGCGCCTTTCGAACTATATGAGACGGCGGTTGTGTCAACCGGTGACCATATTACCCGTAGGAATGGTATGGACGCAAGGAACACCGGGACAAAAGACGCCGCGCATCGATACCTCCTCCTCTCCTTCTATTCTCGATACCCTCCCTCCTATTTCCTGTTTCCTGCTCCCAGAACGGCCTCCGATTATTAACCCACTCATCACGTGCCTAATCCCATCCAACACAAGGTAGAATTACCTATGTGGTGACGTTTCCGACGACAATAATGTCATTCCTGGGTTCTAACAAGCGGCAGCCCGATGGGCATATCCAGTTGGCGCCGGAGTTGGCCAGCAAAGTCGATACTGTTTTGGATCTCATCAACAAGACCAACACCAACGCCATACGGTGGACGCCCGTACGAAAGTATGGCCGCTCATACCGGACTTTTGCAGCAGTCGACCAGGATGGCACGGAACTCAAGCTGTTTGTAAATCCCTACGCCAAACAGCCACTATCCGTACGCTCGTCTGATTCGATAACGTTAGCCACAAAGAGTGGTACCGAGCGCAAGCGAATTTCCGACATTGCCGCCCTCTCCGGGCTCGCTTCCGTAATTGAGCGTCAGGTCGGCTGACGGCTTTTGCCGGTTCGATCCCGGTCTCCTGCTCCAAGTGTCAGCCGAAATCGTGGAATACAACGTGTCCCCTGTGCCACAAGAAAGCGCCCCTCCTCCGTGTTCGGAAGAGGGGCGCGTTGCGGTGAGGTCCTAGTACACGGCGATGCCGCTGCACTTGGCCTGGTTGACGCTGGCGGTGAAGCTGAAGACGAGCTGTCCGCTCGAAGTCGCCGTTCCGCTGAACGTCTTCTGAATGGCCTTGTAATCCGCCCCGGCCGTCGCGTAGACGTCGAGGTTGGAGATCACAGTGGTACCGTTGCATGTCACGCTGAACACGCGGTCGCCGGCGGCGCCGAAGTACTGCTCGACGAAGTACATGGTCACCGAGTGGACGCTGTTCGCGGCCAGACCGGTAATCGTGTAGGTGAAGGTTCCCTCGCGGTCTTCCTGCACCACGCCGATCGGCGGGATCGGGGAGGTCAGCAGTGTCGTATTGACCGTGGTGGTCCAGGAGTCGTCGCCGCCGCCGGAGTAGTCGGTGTCGGCCACGTACGGGCTGTAGGCTGCCGTGCCGCCGCAGGCGATGCCGATCGTCAGGGTTCCGCCGGCGGTTGGGGTTGCCGACACCTGCGCGGTCTGGGCGCTCGAACCCGCGGCGTTGACCGCGTTGATCTCGTAGTAGTACGCCGTGCCGTTGGTCAGGCCGGTGTCGGTGTAGCTGGCCGTTGTGATGGCGGTCTTGTAGGCCGTGGCGCCCTCGCCGCCGCTGGTGGTGCTTCGGAAGAGGTTGTAGCTCGTGGCGCCGCTGGTCGCGGTCCATGTGAGGGCAACCTGGGCGTTTCCGGCTGTCGCCGCAAGCCCGGTGGGAGTCGCGGGTACGGCGGTGGTCGTAGCGCTAACCTGAGCGGTCTGGGCCGATGAGCCGGACGCGTTGACCGCGTTCACCGTGTAGTACCATGTGGCGCCGGCGGCCAGGCCGGTGTTGGTGTAGCTCGCCGTGGTAATGCCGGTGGCGAACGCCGTGGTCCCCT
>JBKQWH010000403.1:0-9677 GCA_052139635.1 Capsulimonadaceae bacterium | reverse complement strand
CGACGGGGGCGGACATAACGCCCTCCGCAAGGAGTCCGAAGATCGGCACTCTTCGGTGTCGGTGTCTGCTGACTTACCGGCGCAGGAATGATGAGTTCGGCGCCAGCGGGGATCGCAGCATGCCGTTGCCAAACTTCTTCGTAATCGGCGCCATGAAGTCCGGGACCAGCGCCCTGCATGTCGCCCTGAAACAGCATCCTCAAGTCTTCATGTCGCCCGTCAAGGAGCCGAACTACTTCCCTTTCGCCGGTCAGGAACCGCCGGTGTACCCCGGACCAAACGGCCGGCATTACCGCCGCATCTCCGTGTGGCGGCGGGAAGACTATCTCGCCCTCTTTGCCAAATCCACGGGATCCGTCGCGGTAGGCGAGGCTACGCCCTATTACATTCTCTCCCGCGAAGCGGCCGAGGGCATACGGCGCAACGTACCGGACGCCAGAATCATCGCTCTTCTCCGCCATCCCGCGGAGCGCGCCTATTCCGGCTACCAGTACATGGTCATGCACCGCGTGGAGCACGCGCCGACGTTCCGCCGTGCGATCGACGACGAGGCCGCCGGATTACGTCGATCCTGGCACCCGATCACGTCGCACCGCGCGACCGGCCTCTACTTCCACCAGCTTAGCGCCTACTACGACCAGTTTCCGCGAGAGCAAATCGCCGTTTTCCTGTACGACGAGTGGAATCGCGAACCGGAAACGGTGATGCGCCGCATCTTTGAGTTTCTCTGCGTGGATTCGAGTTTCGTCCCAGCCTTACGACGGCACAACGTCACGACTGTTCCCCGCAATCGACGGCTGCACATGCTCGCCCGTCGATACTCGCCGCTCGACCCCCTCGTCCCCGTGGAATCGGGTGGCAGGCTCGCAGAGGTGGTAACGGCGCTCAACTGCCGCTTCAACCTCGTTCCCCCACCCCCCCTCGACCCGTCCATTCGCGCGGAGCTGGTGGACTTCTATCGCGAGGATATCCTGTGCCTGCAGGATTTGATCGCTCGGGACTTGAGCCACTGGCTGTGAGGCTTACCGAGTCGTGATCAGGGTCGGAGCCTGGCGGGCGTACACAAGGCCGGGAAAGTCGTGGGCTGACCGGATCGTCTCGGAGTTCTGCGCGTCGAAAAAATGGACCCGCATCTGCCCGGCGTCGTCGGTCGAGTAGCCGGACAGGATCGCGCAACCGTACAATTCACCCACCCAGGCGGCCTCGACGAGGTCCACGGAATAGGATTTGTCCGTCGGCGCCAGGTTTACGCGCAGGTCCTGCCCGGAATACGGATATTGCAATCCGGTGGCGTACTGGAGATTCGCATCCGGCTGGATAGTCGCTCCGGAATACGCGTTGTGGTTGACGTTCCACTGCAGGACCCGCATCTTGTCGGCGAGTGACTGCGCGTGGCTCTGCGCCTCGAAAATGTTGCCGACGATGATAAACGCGACCGCAATGAACGCGATCAAGTATATGATCATCGGAGGGCGCCGGCTGCCGGTGGGCGGTATAAGCCCGGCCTCCTCGAGCCGCTCGATCTGATCGGGAAACAGGTCGTCCGGAGATATTTGCGGTAGGGCTTCCGGCGCGTCCGAATATGGCTGCGGGGCGGACGCCTCTTCATCCGGAAATCGAGGGGAGTACGCCCCGGGGAAATCGCGTAAAACGGAAGGATCGGGCGCCGGCGGCCGGGTCGACGCAATCGGCCGCAGGCGCCGCGGGGGATCTGCCCAACCGCCTGCGGACCCGGAAGCCGCGGACTGAGAATCGGATGAAGGTTCCGGCGTGGCGGTCAACGCCTGGCGAAGGGCCGCAATAGGATCGTCGATCGGCGCGCCGGCGGTCGTTGAATGACTACTCCCGTCGGCCGAAGCTTCCGGCCGGATGGCCGGCACCGGCTCGTCGAACTCCAGGCCGCAGAACGGGCATGAAGTGACGCCCGCTGGCAGTTCCTTCGTGCAGCGCATGCAGCGATACGCGCTCATTCCGATATCTCCTGCGATCCGCGTTCTCTTTCGTAGAGAACGCGCAACTGTGGATCGCAACACACGATCTTATGTGAAGCCGCGGCAGAACGGAGCCTGCCACGCGGCTAACCTGTATTATCAATTATGCAGTCATTAAGCGGGCGAATTGGCTCTTACTTCTATTATCCTTGATAAATCGTGCTAAATGGCCGCTCTGCCATAATGCTACCGAATTTGCTGTCGATTACAAGCATTCGGTTTCCAAAAAAGTATCGTTGGGCAGCATAATCGTGCTTTGCCTCCTGAGCCCCGACCGGATTTGAGCCTCAGTAGCCGTGTACTTCAGTCCATGAGGCCGTAAACGCGCACAAACAGGCTATTGTTTGCCGCCATTGCCGCGAGTCCGGCCGCGAAGAGCGGATAACAGGAAATCGCGGGCGAACACAGCTTTCCGGACGGTACTCCGCACCATAAACACCCCTCCGACGATACAGGCGGTAACCACTATAAAGGCGACCACCGGCGAGTGAACGGCCAGCCACACCCCCCCGAGCGTCATCCCATCCTCGGCGAAGGAGAGGCCGGCGTTTCCCAGCCCGAAATGCGTGGCGGCCAGGGCGGTCGACTGTGCCCGCATCAGGGCCTTTCCGGTATGAACGGTTAGCGCCGTGCCGCCACCCACGATCAGGCCAAGCATCAGTCCGACGGCCGGATCGACATGGGTCAACATGGCCGATGCCAGCAGGGCGCCGGCGGCCGGCCTGGCGATTGTTCCGACCGCATCGAGAAAGTGGTCGACCGCAATGATCTTGTCTCCCATTACCTCCAGGGCGCTCGCGATGCCGAAGATGATCAGGACGTCGGTGTGTCCCAGGAATGCGAAGCTCGGCTGCAGTGTGACAGTGCCGTTGTGAGAGAGTATGCCGATGATAAAAATCGGCAGACAGGCTCGTAAGCCGGCACACGCAGCCAGGCTAACGGCGAGCATCAACTGGACGGCAATATCCATCGTGTTCACCTCCATCATGCATCCCTTACCGGCGGACTGCTGTCGCGGTGTATCCGAGGCAGTCGTTGCCGCCGGAGCCGAGCAGGCTGAGGTTGCCGATGACGGCGAGGAGCAGCAGGATGGGCAGCAGGACCAGGCCCAGGAGCATCTCGAAGATCCGGACGAAAGCCGGGCTGCCCTGGCCCAGGAGGAGCGGCAGGATCAGGGCCATTACCTTGTAGCACGCAACGGTCACCTCGTTTCCCCGCGCATACACGGCGATATCCGTGAATCCGGCGGCATTGAGAAGGTCGGCCAGACTCGAGGGGGTGTAGCGCCAGTAATCGTGCGGGATAAAGTGCCAGCGGGCGGAAAACGGGACGGTCACAATCATTTTGCCCCCCGGCCGCAGAACCCTGGCCGCCTCGGCAAGCAGATCCATCGGATGAAGGACATGCTCGAGGGTCTCCGTGCAGAGGATGACGTCGACAGAGGCGTCGTCCACCGGCCAGGTCGTGCCCTCGAAATACAATGTGTCCGGTACATTGTAGCCGAAGTGCTCGCCAGCGTCGACAGTGTCGATTCCGGTGTAATGCATCGACGGCGGAACGAGCGGACGCAACGGCTGGGCGCCGCAGCCGACATCGAGCAGACAGCCGCTCGCACCCGCCAGCGCGATTTGCACGTCGTGGTAGATCGTACCTGCCTGAAAATCGAGAAACCGGCGCGCCGCGCCAGCGAGCCGGGCTCCGGGCGTGGTCGGCGGTCGAAACAGCGGCGGTCGCCAGTGCTCGCGCGATGCGTTGACCATATTCTTACGGCGGTTGAAACTATCCATAACTAAAGCCTGGCGGTCCTGATGGGCGTACAGTGCGGGCGCTGTCGGCGGCGCTGCCGGCTTGCCACTCAATCATCAGTCGCTCGAGCTGCGCACAACTTCGGTTTGGAGGCGCCAGCCGTTCTGTTGAAAGACCCAAACATCGTGAAGCTCATACCGGATCGTACTGCTCGGATCGGCCGTGGCCCCGGTCGCTACATTTACGGTAAGACGGCGGTCGACTGTGACTGTTCCGTTCGTCCGTGCCCATTGTACAACCTTCGTGTGCGCGTCCAATGTCCTTGCGCCCGCCGAGTTCGCGGTCAAGCGGATGATCTTACGCGACATGATCCCCACGAAGCCGTTCCCGTTGTGGACGCCGGCCTGGTCGTGATAAGTAAAGTCGTCCGTCACATAGTACGCCATTTGACGGACACTTCGGTGTGCCCATCCGCAATCCATGTCGGAGTACGCATGCGCGATAAACGAATATGCGGGGTCGGACGCGGGTGGCTTGCTTACGTTTGGCGCATGCGGCGCAGCCGGCACGGCACTCAGTACGGATAGGAAAAGCACCGCTGCCATAACCGATACGACCATCCGTCCTGACGCGACCATCATGGTTCGGGTCGGGAAGGGATGACGTCCCAATAAGCTCATTTCAGCAGGTCCCCACAGTTGAAACCGCGTCTAAACGACGACATCCGACTTCGCGGATACTAACACGGTTGCGACGGATCTTTTGTGCCGGTCTCCTTCTCCTCACCCTTCCCTTTAGGGCCGGGTACCCGCGAAGCGGGTGGCGGCGAGCCTTCGCGAGCCGGAGTAGGTTCGGAAACGCCCGGCTGCACGTTTGCGCCTCGATCCGACCGGCTTTCGCAATGATCCACGATAAGTATACTTTCGAAGAGCCGTTTTCGATCCGTTTGCTTCTCACGTTGAAAGCGCCCGGGGCGTTGTGTGCGGTTTCCGGGTGCATCCGAGGGGGCTGGAGCAAAAAAACTGCCTCGGACCGGTCGCAAGAAGTCGCAACCGCCCTCGTTGTGGTAGCATATTAAGGTAACACAGTAAGTGAATGGCGCAGATCCCATGTCGAACCCAGCCCGCACAACACCGATGACGGAAGAGTGCACCGGTGCACGCTCCGCCGAGATGACCGAGTCGGCGCTCTCCGATCGGATTCGCGCGGCCCGGCTGCGGCTTCTGCGCATGCATTATGAGAGCCGCGTCGGCCATATCGGCGGCAACCTCTCCTCGATCGACATCCTGATGACGCTGTTCCACACCGTGCTGCGTCCGCAAGACCGGTTCCTGCTCTCCAAGGGCCACTCAGCCGGCGCCCTGTACGTGACGCTGGCGTCGATGGGGCGTATCCCCGACGAAGAGCTCGCCAGCTTCCACAAGTCCCCCACCCGCCTGGCCGGCCACCCGGCTCCCAATAAGCACGGCGACATCGTTTTTGCCACAGGCAGCCTCGGACATGGCCTACCGCTTGCAAACGGGCTGGCGCTTGCACGCGTTTTGCGAGGGGCGCCGGGCCGCGTTTACTGCTTGCTTTCGGACGGCGAGTGCCAGGAAGGGTCGACCTGGGAGGCGATTGTGTTCGGGGCGCACCGGGACCTTCCGATCACGGCGATTATCGACATGAACGGCCTGCAGGGATTCGGATCGACCCGCGATGTCGCCGGCATGCACGACCTGCCGGAGCGCGTAGCTGCGTTTGGCAGGGCGGTGGTCCAGATCGACGGCCATTCGACTGCCCAAATTCGGGCGGCGTGCGCGGAGGCCACCGGGTTCACGGTGATTGCGGCGCGAACCAGCAAGGGCCGGGGAGTCTCGTTCATGGAGGACCGGATGGAGTGGCACTACCTTCCGCTGACCGAGACGTTGTACGCGGAGGCGGTGCGTCAGGTGGACGGAGGCGCGTCGTGAGGACCATCGTTTGTGAGACCCTTGTGCGCCTGGCGGGCGACCCGAATTTCGTTTTCATCACGGGAGACCTCGGGTTTCAGGCTCTCGAACCGCTTCAGGCCGCCCTCGGCCCGCGTTTCATCAATGCCGGCGTGGCCGAGCAGAACATGGTGGGCGTCGCAGCCGGGCTGGCACGTGAGGGTTTTAGCGCCTGGGCCTACAGCATCGCGCCATTTATCTACGCCCGCCCCTACGAACAGATTCGTAACGATGTTTGCCTGCACGGCCTGCCGGTGAAGCTGGTTGGGAACGGCGGCGGATATGCCTACGGGGTGATGGGCAGCACGCACCACGCCATTGAGGACTATGGGGCGCTGCTCGCGTTGCGCGGGATGCAGGCCTTTGTGCCGGCCTTTGCCGAGGACGTTCCCGAGGCGGTGCACGCGATGAACGGCCTGGCGGGGCCGTCGTACCTGCGCCTCGGACGGACGGAGAAGCCGGCTGGCTACGAATTGCCGCCATATGCTCCGTGGCGACGGCTACTGTCAGGCCCCGGGCCTGCCGTCGTGGTGGTGGGGCCGCTCGCCGGCAGCTACCTGCAGCCGCTTACGGAGCTGCCCGGCGACCGGCGACCGAATTTCTGGGTGGTGACCGAGCTGCCGATCACGCAATCGACGATTCCCGAGGCGTTCCTGAGCGACCTGCGCGAGTCCGGAGCCCTGCTCGTGGTGGAGGAACATGTGGCACACGGAGGCGCTGGCCAGATGCTGGCGCACGTGCTGCTTTCCCTCGGCCTCGCCCCTCGACGCTTCGTGCACCGACCGGCGCTCGGGTATCCGTCGGGGCTCTATGGCTCGCAGCAGTATCACCGCACCGAGAGCGGGCTGGACCCGCAATCGATCCTTCATGACATCGAGCAGCTATGCCGCAACTTCCCCAGAACTTGACCGATTCCGTCGCCCGAAAGATCGGCCGGCTGCAGGGTCCCATCCTGGTGCTCGGTGCAAGCGGCTTCGTCGGTGCTAACCTCCTGCGAATGTTGCTCTCCGTGCGCGACGACGTCTTCGGGACGGCATCGCACCTGCCGACCTGGCGACTGGAGGGCCTCCCGGCCGCCAACCTCTGGGCAGGGGACCTGCTGGTCGATTCGAACCTCGACCAGTTGCTCGGGCATGTGCGGCCGCGCACGGTCTTCAACTGCGTGGCCTACGGCGCCTACTCCTTCGAGGTCGACGAGCCGCTCATCTACTCGACCAACTTCAATCTGACGGCCCGCCTGATCCAGCGGCTGCTGCCGCTCAAGATCGCCGCCTATGTGCATGCCGGAAGCTCGTCGGAATACGGCGATGAAGCCTCTGGGCCGACCGAGGACCTGCTGACCCATCCCAACAGCCACTACGCCGTCTCCAAAGTCGCGTCCGCCGGGCTGCTCAGCTTCCACGGGACGCGCTCCGAGTTTCCTTGCGCGAACCTGCGGCTCTACTCGATCTATGGGCCGTACGAGGATTCGGAGCGCCTGATTCCCATGGTCATCCGCCGCGGGGTCTCCGGCGGCTACCCGCCGTTCGTTCGGCCAGACATTTCGCGTGACTTCGTATATGTCGACGACGCCTGTGAGGCCTTTATCGACACAGCACTTTCACTCACCCCGGAGCTTTACGGCAAATCGTTCAATGTCGGATCGGGGCGCAAGACGACGATCGCCGATGTCGCGCGTGTCACGGCCGATATTTTCGGGATTCCGGACCCGCCGACCTTTTCGATGCCGGAGCGGGGATGGGACGTGAGCGATTGGTACGCGAATCCGACGCGCGCCAGGGAGCGACTGGGCTGGGAGGCGCGGGTCGAGTTCGCCGACGGCCTTCGGAGAACCGCGGACTGGTACCGAGCCCTCGAGGACAAGGAGCGTTACCACGGGTCATCGAAGAAATTCGGCCTCGACACCAAGTACAGCGTGTCGGCGATTGTCGCCTGTTACCGGGACAACCAGGCGATTCCGATCATGTACGAGCGTCTCAAAGCGACCTTCACCAAGCTCAATATCGAGCACGAGATCATCTTCGTGAACGACAACAGCCCCGACGATACTGAGGAGGTCATTCGCGCGATCTCGCGCCGGGACCGCCGGGTTCTGGGGATCTCGCACTCGCGCAACTTCGGGTCGCAGGCGGCCTTCCGAAGCGGCATGGAGGTGGCCCGCAGCAACGCCTGCGTGCTCCTGGATGGGGACCTGCAGGACCCACCGGAGATTATCGAGCAGTTCGTCGAGCAGTGGCGCGCGGGCTATGACGTCGTCTTCGGCCGTCGGGTCAAGCGCGAGGCGCCGTTCCTGATGCAGATCGCCTACAAGCTTTTCTACCGGATGTTCGACAAGTTCTCCTACATCAACATCCCGCACGACGCCGGCGATTTCTCGCTGATGGACCGCAAGGTGGTCGAGTCGGTGCTTCGGTTCCCGGAGCGGGACCTGTTCCTGCGCGGAATCCGCGCATTCGTCGGGTTCAAACAAACTGGCGTCGACTATGTCCGGCCGGAGCGCATGTTCGGGCGGAGCACGAACAACCTTGGCCGCAACATCGGCTGGGCGAAGAAGGGCATCCTCTCGTTCAGCAACGCCCCGCTCACCATGCTCAGCTACTTCGGGACGGTCCTGCTTCTCGTAAGCCTCATCTTAACAATCGTCCAGATTGTGCTGCGGTTGCTGTATCCGTCGATGGCGCCGCGCGGCGCCACCCTGATGCTCCTCTCGATCCTGTTTTTCGGCTCGATCAACCTTTTCGCCGCTGGCCTGATCGGCGAATACATCGCCAAAATCTTCGAGGAAGTCAAGCAGCGCCCCCTGTTCATTCGGCGCACGATCATCAAGGACGGCGAACTTCGGCCGGCATCAGAGGCGAGGGAGTGAAGCTGACAACACTTAGAAGGATCTAGGGTTACATAGTTGCAAGCGAGTTTAGACAAATTGCGGGTTCTGGTACCCTACAATACGTCGACGGAGCGGCATATTTGAATACAATGAATACAGTCGATCTGAGAGAGTTTGGCGCCGGAGACCGGCCGCTGTCCGAGGCTACTGGACGGTTCCTCGCTGAGTGCGCGTCAGTATGCCTGGCGAATCAGGGGCACAAGACGGAAACAACAATGTCCATTGTGGGAATGCGGACCGACGTTGTGCGAATCGTTCGCTCCTCTGTATCCGACGTAATCGTAAGGACTCATGGCGACCTTCAACACGCTCAGGAGCATGGTGCTTACGCAATCGGCATAAGCTTGCTCCTTCTCAATGAAGGGTACAATGACGTTGAGCAGAGCGCAAAGACTACTGGTGTAGACTACTATGTCGGTGATAACGACGGGCTGATGTTCCAACACAAGGCACGTTTGGAAGTGTCTAGCTTGTTGAATGGAAGTGAAATTCAGGTTCAGAAGCGTGTTCGGGAGAAGCTAAGACAAACAGAACGCTCAGCAGGTAGTAAGTTACCAGCTTACGTCGCGGTGGTCGAGTATAGCCGACCACTTACGCACTTGGTGAAACACGAATGAGTGGAATGACAGCGGAAACATTGAGTCCGTTGCGAGATCAGCACAGGCAAGCGATGGTATTGGCAAATCGAGCTTTTGTCGCGCGTTTACGTGGGGACGCGGCGGAGGCGCAAGTTTTGTTTAAGCAGGCCTACGACCTTGAGTCAGTCGCAGCCCAGAAAGTCGCCGAGATAGACGATCCCGAGCCAACAAGGTCTATCCTACTTCGAAGTGCTGCGTCTCTCGCGTACAATGCTGGATTAAACCGACAGGCCGAGAAGTTAGCCTGCGCCGCCCTTGCTGGCGACCCGACCGACGACATTGCTGTTGAGCTACGCGAGCTGCTTGAAGATATTAACATGGCACGGCATCTCGTGCTTCACGGCGTGGTTTTGGACGACAGTGAGCTTCAGATTGTATTCACAGGGCCCGAGGTAAAAAAGGGACTGGCGATTAGCGGCCAAGTACTTCGTAAATACCAGCAGAC
>JBKQWH010000402.1:0-6158 GCA_052139635.1 Capsulimonadaceae bacterium | reverse complement strand
GGACAGCTTGTCTTCAGCTTCACCGCCAGCGTCGACCAGGCCAAGTGTAGCGGCATCGCCGTCTACTAACCCGTAACGCCTCCCATCGAGGCCGGCCCCCTCCGGAATCCGGAGGGGGCTTTTTCTTCGCTCGCTCGAGGACCGATGTAGCGGGACTGGAACGCGGCTTCATGTGAACAGAGTGCGATAATGACAGGGGGAAACGACGATGCCGCAATGACGGGAAACGACGATGCCGCAATGACTGGAAGCTGCGCAGGATCGCCCGACATGGGTGGCCCCGGCTCTTGAGCCGAATGCCGAAGTTGCCGTTGCGGCGCCTTACGGTAAGCGGCGCTGGACGACGGCTGAGCACTACAAAATGGTCGAGGCCGGCATACTCGACCCACACAACCTTAGAGCATTATTCGCGGGTAGAACCCCGATATCAAGCACCATAATGTGCCCACCTGGTTGTCGTTTGCGAAGCGCCTTCCAGGCACGCGGCGAGCTTGCGGCGACTTCGTAGTCGAGAGACGCGGGATGAATTGCGACAACTTCCCCATTGTGTCCCGGCTCGAGGCTCTGCTGCAACATCTCGTTGTAGAATTTCCGTGCAGCAGCGGAGAGCGAATCGACATCAACAGCCGTATCCGCCGGCTCATCAATAATAACCGCGTGTGGCATCCCATGCGTTAGCCGTAGTGGCCTCTCCGGCCGAAGCACCTCGCCATCATATATGACATCGACCGTAGTCTGCATCTTACAATTCCTGCCGCTAAGGCCATTCCTAATCGCCGGACGCATCAAGGGTGCATCCAGCAGGACAGGTTGATTATACCATCCGCCGCGATTGGATCGCGGTCAACGATGGATGCAACCACAAGCGTCGGCGGCATGAAATGTAACGCGCTATGGTGTGCCCGTACGATCGTCTTTGAAGCCGACGGGAACCAGGCCCACCGATACACCCGAATTCGCCGGCTTCTCGCTAGGCTGGAAATGCGTGATGACGATCAAGGACTCGCCGCCGGAGCGGGAAAGATCGTACAGGGAGGCCGGCATAATGCCAACGGCGATGCAGACGAACGCGGAGACGACGATCACGAAGCCTGCTCCGCGGGAAAACCTCCACGAATCGGTGGGAAACTCACGCGGACCGGGTTCAGCGTACATCACCTGAATGACCCGCAGGTAGTAGAAAACACCGACAATGCTTGCGACGAGTCCCAGGACGGCCAGACCATACTGGTGGGCATGGACAGCCGCAAGAAACAGAAACCACTTGCCCATAAAGCCGATGGTGGGCGGCAGGCCGGCCAGCGAGAGCATGAAGATGGACATCAGGGCAGCCACGATCGGCTGCGACTGAGCCAGACCTTTCAGGTCGTCGATGTTGTTGAGCTCCTGGCCGCGCCGGGCAAGGAACACCAGGACGCCGAAAGCGCCCAGGTTCATGAATGTGTAGGCGAGCATATAGAAGAGGATGGCGGAGCGGCCCTCCGGATTCTGTGCCATCAGCCCTACCAGCAGATATCCGGCGTGCGCTATGCTTGAGTAGGCCAGCATGCGCTTGATGTTCGTCTGCTGCACGGCGACCACATTCCCGACTACAATCGTTAGGGCTGCGAGCACCCAGAGCACGGCGTGGAAGAAGTGCGACACCGGCAGGAAAGTGGCCGCAATCCGAATAAACGCCGCAAACGCCCCTGCCTTCGCCGCCGCGGACATAAATGCCGTAACAGTGGTCGGAGCGCCCTCATAGACGTCGGGGGTCCAGTTATGGAACGGGACGATCGCTGCCTTGAACCCCATGCCGACAATCAGCATGGCTAGCCCGGCCACGGCGATCTGCGTGGACATCATGTGCGCGGGGGCCACGGCGATAAAATCGAGGCGGGTCGTGCCGAATGCCCCGTAGATCAGGGCAATCCCATAGAGGAAGAAGCCAGACGCGAACGCCCCGAGCAGAAAGTACTTGAGGGCGGACTCCTCGGATCGGGCGTCGGTCCTGGCAAAACCGGAGAGCACGTAAAGGGAAAGGGACAGTACCTCGAGGCCGATAAAAATGGTGATCAGCTCAACGCTGGTCGCCATCAGCATCGCGCCTGACGTCGCAAATAGGACCAGCGCGTAGTACTCGCCGTGGTTGATATCCTTCGTCTCGAGATACTTCGTCGACATGCAGATTGCGAGCCCGGAGATGATGAGAAGGATCGATTGGAACCCGATCGCAAACTCATCCGCTGTCACGGAGTTGCTGAAGGCCGTCATTCCCTTGCCGACAAGATTAAACAGGAAGTAGGCGGAAACCAGAAGCCCCGTTCCGGACAGACAGGCAAGCATCACCTTCCTCTGCGCCGGAAGCCAGAGGTCTGCGAGCAAGACAACCATCGCTGTGATCGCGACAATCATCATCGGCCAGACTGCACTCAAATCGATGGGTGACATTATTGTCGATCCCCTTTCACGGCCACCCGGCCCACCAGCGCCTTCGGCAAGGACGCCACCGACAGCGGCGGGCCCGCCTGAACGACATCGAGCACGGGTGAAGCGCCCATGACCGTCTGTACCGACGCATTGACCGGGTCGAGGATTGGTGTCGGATACACGCCAATCGCGAAGATCAGAACGACAAGCGGCACAAGCGCCCACCGCTCACTCGGCAGGCAGTCCGGAAGGTTCTCGTTCTCAGGCTTGTCGATCTTCCCGTACATCACGCGCTGGAACATCCACAACATGTACACCACACTCCAGATGGCCGCCGTCGCCGCAACGCCGGTTTGCCACGGGAAGTGCTGAAACGCGCCCATCAGCATCAATATCTCGCCGGTAAACCCGGCAGTCGTCGGCAGGGCCACCGAGGACAACACAGCGATCAGGAAGATGACGGTAAACGCCGGCATCACCTTCGTGAGCCCGCCAAAGTCCGCAATCAGGAAGCTCTTCCGACGGGCGTACAACCCGCCCACCAGGATAAACAACGCCCCCATCGTAATCGTATGGCTGACCATCTGTATCAGTGCACCCGAAATGCCAACGTAATTGAGCGCGAATATCGCGAGCATGATCACGCCGACATGGGAGATACTGGAATACGCCAGCAGCCGCTTGAGGTCCGGCTGCATGGCCGCGACCCAGGCGGCCCAGACGACGCCAACGACGCTCAAAATCGTAATCAGCGGTGCGGATTCCTGCACTGCATGCGGGAACAGCGGTATGCAGAACCGGATAAACCCGTAGAGGCCCATTTTCAGTGCGACCAGCATGATCGTCCCGCCGGTCGGCGCCTGCTGGTATGCGTCGGGAACCCACGTATGGAACGGGAACATTGGAGCCTTGATCGCAAACGCCAGGAAGAAGCCGATGAAGAGCAGCATCTCGAGCCCGTGATTGCTTGCGAACACCGCGGGAAGCGAGTTCTGGAGCGCGGGAAGGTCGAACGAGTGCTGGCCACCCAGGAAATACATGGCCAGGATCGACACCAGCATCACCATGGAGCCAACCATCGTGTAGAGGAAGAACTTGACGGTGGCGTATACGCGACGCGGCCCACCCCAGATCCCGATGATGAAGTAGAGCGGGATCAGCATCGCCTCCCAGAACACGTAGAACAGGATCAGGTCCAGTGACAGGAAGACGCCGAGCACCGCGGTCTCGAGCAGGAGGGTCCAGAAGTAGAACTGGTTCTCACGCTCGTGGATTTCGCGGAACGACACACCGACAATAAACGGCCAGATCACGGCGGTCATCAGCACCATCAAGAGGGAGATCCCATCGAGACCAAGCATATACTTGATGTGCAGGCGTGGAATCCAGTCGGCCGTCTCCGATATCGGGTAGACCGGCCCGCCCGGTACCGTTGCGAAGTGATAGCACCACCAGATGATTGCGGAAACGACCAGAGTCGCAACCGTGCCGGCCATCGCACAGGCCCGGATCGAACCGCTGTCCCGCAGGAACAGGGTGACGATCCCGAATGCGAGGGGCAAGAATATCAATATTGACAGCAAGTTGTGCACGCGTAATGCTCCCGTCGTTTACCGCTGTTGTTGTATGAGACAGGCGATCAGCACAAACAAGATGCCGACCACCATCGAAAATGCATAATTCCGGACGTATCCGGTCTGGAACCGGCGAAGGAGGCTCCCGGCAAACGCCGTGAAGGTCCCCACCCCGTTAACGATGCCGTCGATGAGGTCGACATCCCATGCCTTCCAGAGCCAGGTCGCCAGCGCCTTACCGCCCCGCACCCACGTATTGTTGTTGAACTCGTCGACATAGTACTTGTAGTACACCGCGCGATAGAGACCGTTATGAACCCTGGTCGCCGTCGAGAGAAGTTCGTTGTTCTTGGCCGCTGTGTACCGAGCGACGCAGTAGCCAATCACAAAGAGGATGGCCACCATCACGCCCCATCCCAGCGGGCCCTCGAGGCCCGGATGCATCGGTCTGGGCGCAAAGCCGGGGGTCACCACCGACGGCGCCAGGAAGTCCTGGAACTTCTCGAAACTCAATGTCTGGGGCCATCCGGTCACGATCGACAGCGCCGCGAGAATCACAAGCGGGATCACCATAACGGCCGGCGATTCATGGGCGTGCGCAGCGCCCTCGCTACGCGGCGCGCCGCGGAACGTCTTCATGATCATGCGAAACATGTAGAAGGCCGTGAGAAGCGCCGTAATCGAACCAATTAGCCAGACAAGCCTCCCGGAGAACTGGGGCGAGTGGGAGTTGTACAGGGACCACAAAATCTGGTCCTTACTCCAGAACCCGGCAAACGGGAAGATGCCGGCAATCGCCAGCGTGGCGAGCAGCATACACCACGCGGTTACCGGAATCTTGCCGAACAAGCCGCCCATATTTCGCATATCCTGCGGATCGTGGGGATCGGGAGCGAGAATGCCGACGGGCTCCACAAGTGCATGGCCTGCAGCGCCGTTCCCTTCATCCGCTTGCGTTCCGTGCTCGTCCGAGGAGTGCTCTTTCGCATGCATGCCATGCTCAACCGCGTGAATCACCGAGCCGGAGCAGAGGAAGAGACAGGCTTTGAAGAAGGCATGCGTCATGACGTGGAACATACCGGCCGCGAACACTCCGGCGCCGCAAGCCGCGAACATGTAGCCAAGTTGAGAGACGGTCGAGTAAGCCAGCACCCGCTTGATGTCGTTCTGCGCCAGACCAATCGTCGCTGCAACGATCGCCGTCACGATCCCGATACCGCAGACCCACTCCATTGCGACCGGCGACTGCTCGAAGAGCGTATGCGTGCGGCAGACCATGTAGACACCGGCCGTCACCATCGTCGCGGCGTGGATCAGCGCGGAAACCGGAGTGGGGCCCTCCATCGCGTCGGGAAGCCATGGGTAGAGGGGAATCTGCGCCGACTTGCCGGTTGCCCCCAGAAACAGCATCAGGCAGATCGTCGTCACGACAATTCCGCCGCCGGTCATGTTCTGGATATTGTCCGGGTCGGTAATGCCCTTGAACCCGGCGTGGCCCGTCACGAAGTCCAGCGTGCCAAAGTACTGGAAGATCATGAACATGCCGATCAGCACGCCGACGTCGCCGATCCGGTTCATGATGAACGCCTTCTTCGCCGCGTCCCCGGCCGACTGCTTCTCGTAGAAGTAGCCGATCAGGAGGTAGGAACACAGGCCCACGCCCTCCCAGCCGATGAAAAGGATCAGCAGGTTGTTGCCCATTACGAGGAGCAGCATGAAGAAGATAAACAGGTTCAGATATGTGAAGAACCGCGTGAAGTCCTTATCCGCCGCCATGTAGCCGATCGAGTAGAGGTGAATCAGGCCGCCGACCCCGGTAACGATCAACATCATTGTGACCGAAAGCGGGTCGATCAGGAACTCGTAGTTCACCTCGAGACCATGCGTGCCGGGAACCACCAGCCAGTGGGCCAGGTAGACGACATGCTGTTTCGCCCCGCTCGCCGCACCCAGGACGTTTATCAACATCATGTACGAGATGGCGAAGCCGCCGAATACGCAGATCGTGGCTAGCCAGCCGGAAACCGGCTTCGGCGGTCGAAATCCCAGGCAGCCGCTGTTGATCAAAAAGCCGATCAACGCAAGAAACGGCACCCATTTCGCTAAATCATAATCGATTGAGGGCATGCGCAGTCACTCCGAAGTCGTAGATAGAAAATAGTAATTAGTTATGCA